>NZ_JBHVWZ010000006.1:94729-388448 GCF_042881985.1 Streptomyces sp. NPDC058246
GCCGGGGGGCCTGGGGGGGGGGGGGGGGGGGGGGGGTGGGGGGGTTGGTTTGGGCCTAACACACCCGCGTGGTGGCCTATTATTTCCCCGCCCCCCCCACGTCTCGTCGGCAGTGCGGCCGGTGGGACTCGAACCCACACGGGTGTGAACCCACTGGGACCTAAACCCAGCATGACTGCCAAATTCCATCACGGCCGCTCAAAAACGGTCATCACGCTCGACCGGCGGCGTTCAGTGTACGGGGAGGACGGGTCACCCGGCGAGAGGTGCCCTCCCCTTCTGGCGGCACCACGTCTCCGTCAATGCATGACAGTTGGGGCACAGATACCGCAGGTTCTGCCTGCGGTTGTCCCGCCAGTCTCCGTTGACATGGTCGATCTGCAAGGTAATCGGGCGCCCCCGCCATTCACCGGTGTTGCCGCACTCCACACAGGCGTATGGCACCCCGATCTCGGCCATGGCCCGGTGGAGCTGGGTCCTGTTGGTCCGTCCGGCCTGATCCGGTAGGACGACCAGCACCCGGTGCGCGGTCGATGAGGGGGCCGGGCGATCCGGGCGCCCCCAGGCTCGGCGCCTGAAGTGGCTGGTGTCGAGATCGAGGCGGGACGCGGCGCGGCGGACACGTCGGTGATTCGTGTCGTTGACCTCCATGCCGAGACCGCGCGCCACGTCGGCGTAGCTGGTGGAGCATCGTACGAGGGCGCGCAGCTTGTCCTCGGGAATCAGTGTGCGCCGGTAGGAGAAGTGGCTGACGTCGATGCGCTGAGCGCACAGCATGCGGCTCAGCGTCGCGCGCGAGCGGCTGTCATCCGAAACGCCCAGTGCGCGGGCCACGCCACGCACGCTTGTCGCCGCGGCCGCGGCTGTCCGCAGTTCCTCGGGAGTGAAGGGCAGATCCACTTCGGGTCGATCCATGCCGGGGAAGTGGCTGATGTCGATGCCCGCCGCGCTGATGCGGCGTCGGATGTGGGAGAGCGTCCCCGTGGCCGGGGTGGCGCCCAGCTTCAGGGCCACTTCGCGCAGCGAGGACGACGAGGCGGCCGCTTCGGCGATGGCTGCATCCGGATACTTACGCCAAGGGCTGCGCTTGGCGAAGTGGCGCGTGTCGAGTCCGTGCGCCGCCACCTTCTCCCGCAGCACGCGCCGTTGTCCCCCACTTGAGCTGAGGCCGAGGCGTCGCATGAGGTCAGTCCAGTTGCGGGCTTCGGTGACGACCGGCGCGAGCCGTTCTTTGCTGTAGGGGTCGGATCGTGGCTCGGCGCGGTCAAGGTTGGTCCTCATCGCCGGTTCCGGTGTGCTCCGCACGCCTGCGTACACCTCCGATATCGGGTACCAGTTCGTCTCCTCGTACGGAATAACGAACCGCTTATCGGATGGTCACGTTCGGAATGTGGAGCGCCCCGTGCCACTTCTGACGGCGGGCTGGGTCGCCCACCAGATCGTGGTCACAGCCGGGTGGAGGAGGGCCGGCCGGTCGTGGGTGACCGGACCTGCCCCGGCTCCCCAGAGGGCTCAGACCCCCAGATCCTTGATGATCTTCGCCACGTGGCCGGTCGCCTTCACGTTGTACAGCGCCCGCTCGACCTTGCCCTCCTCGTCCACGATCACCGTGGAGCGGATGACGCCGACGACGGTCTTGCCGTACAGCTTCTTCTCGCCGAAGGCGCCGTACGCCTCCAGGACCTGCTTGTCCGGGTCGCCCACCAGGGTGACCTTCAGGGACTCCTGCTCGCGGAACTTGGCGAGCTTCTCGGGCTTGTCGGGGGAGACGCCGATGACGTCGTAGCCGGCGCCCGCCAGCAGGTCGAGGTTGTCCGTGAAGTCGCAGGCCTCCTTCGTGCAGCCGGGGGTCAGGGCGGCCGGGTAGAAGTAGACGATGACCTTGCGGCCCTTGTGGTCAGCGAGGGATACCTCGTTGCCGTCGGCGTCGGGCAGGGTGAAGGCGGGGGCGGTGTCGCCGGGCTGGAGTCGCTCGCTCATCGTTACCTCACGTGGCCGGGGGATGGAACGGATAAGGGTACGGATACGGAACGAGCGTAATGGGGGGTGCCGAGGGGTGCGGCACGGTATGAACTGACAGACTGTCGAAGGCACAGAGTCAGAACACGACCACGGAGGCAGCGCGGTGTCGGATACGTCGAGCACGTCGGATACCAGGACTCCGGCGCAGATCGAGGCGGACATCAAGCGCCGCCGCGAAACCCTCGCCGAGACCCTCGACGAGATCGGCGTGCGCGTGCACCCGAAGACGATCGTCGGGGACGCGAAGGCCAGGGTCGTCTCCCACATCGATCACACGCTGGGACGCGCGTACGTCGGCGTCAACCGGGTCGTCGGCGACGTGAAGGGCCAGTTCGTCACCGAGGAGGGCGCGCCCCGGCTCGAACGCATCGTGCCGGTGGCACTGGTCGTGGTGGGGATCGCCGGGCTGTTCGCCGTGGGCTCGCGGCGACGCAAGGACTGACCCACCCAGGTACGGAAGCGGCTGAGGCAGGTAGGTTCGGGGCGTGAGCGCCAATCGGGAAAAGCACAGCACCCACCACGACAAGTTGCCCATCCGGATGCTGCACGACCGCGTGCTGGTGCGGCAGGACGCCGCCGAGGGCGAGCGGCGTTCCGGCGGCGGCATCCTGATCCCCGCGACGGCGGCCGTCGGCCGGCGCCTCGCCTGGGCCGATGTCGTCGCGGTCGGGCAGAACGTCCGGACGGTCGAGCCGGGCGACCGCGTCCTGTACGACCCCGAGGACCGCGCCGAGGTCGAGGTGCGCGGGATCGCGTACGTGCTGATGCGCGAGCGGGATCTGCACGCGGTGGCTGCGGACCGCTTCGAGGGTTCCGAGGACTCGACCGGCTTGTATTTGTAGGGCGTACGTCGATCGAAGGGGCTGGTGACCATGGTCACCAGCCCCTTTTGTCGTGCTTTTGCTACCGTGGAAGGACCCCGACGAGACGCGCCGTACCGGGACACAGGCAAAGACGACGCACCCCCGTCACGCCCGTCTCTCGGAGGTGCCTCTCATGGCCTGGGTTCTGCTGCTGGTCGCCGGTCTGCTCGAAGTCGGCTGGTCGATCGGGATGAAGTACACGGACGGTTTCACCCGGCTGATCCCGAGCGTCCTCACGGGCGCGGGCATCATCGCGAGCATGGTCCTCCTGTCGTACGCCGCCAAATCCCTCCCCATCGGCACCGCCTACGGCGTCTGGGTGGGCATCGGCGCGGCCGGCGCGGCGGTGCTCGGCATGGCCGTCCTGGGGGAGCCGGCGACCGCCGCCCGCATCTTCTTCGTGTGCCTGCTGCTGGTGGCGGTGGTGGGGCTGAAGGTCACCTCCGGCCACTGATCAGCCCGCCTCCGGCCACCGATCGGGCGCCTTCGGTCTCACGTCCTCGGTCCCGGCCGTGCTCTCCAGGCAGCCCGCGTCAGTGCCTTCTCGAAGTGAGCCCGCCCAGCGGTCCGCCCCCCGCGGTCGTCCCCGTGGTGCCGCCGTCCGTCGTGCCGCCCGTGGTCGTCGTGCCGCCGTCGGTGGTGGTGCCGCCGTCGGTGGTGCCGCCCGTGGTGGTCGTGCCGCCGTCGGTGGTGGTGCCGCCGGTCGTCTGGCCCTGGGACTGACCTTCGGTCTGGCCCTGCGTCTGGCCTTGGGACTGACCTTCGGTCTGGCCCTGCGTCTGGCCTTGGGTCTGGCCCTGGTTCTGGCCTTGGGTCTGCCCCTGGTTCTGGCCCTGGGTGTCCTGGCCGGGGGCCGTGCTGCCGCCGGTGTCCTGGCCGCCGGTGGTCGGGACCGGGGGTTCGAAGGTGGGGGGTGCCACCTGCTCGGCGCCCGGCTGGAGCTGCAGGTCGAAGTCCGTCGTGGGGGTGCCCTGGAGGGCGGTCCTCGTGAACTGGGCCCAGATCTGCGCCGGGTAGCCGCCGCCGTTGATACGGGCCTGGCCGAGGGCCCCGTACAGGGACTTGTGAGCGCCCGTCTCCGGGTCCTGGCCCATCACGGAGACGACGGTCGCGAGGTCGGGCGTGTAGCCCGCGAACCAGGCGGCCTGGTCCTCCTCCGCGGTGCCGGTCTTGCCCGCGGCGGGCCGGCCGGCGGCCTGCGCCGCCGTACCGGTGCCGCCCTCGACGACGCTCCGCAGCATGGAGGTGGTCGTGTCGGCGGCCTCGCGGCTCACCGCCTGCTGGGTGTCCTGGGACGGCAGGGTCACATCCGCCGCGCCGTCCTTGGTGATCTTCTCGATGAGCGTGTACGTGCCGTGCTTGCCGTGGTTGGCGAGCGTGGCGTACGCCTCCGTCATGTCGAGGACGCTGGCGGTGGCCGGGCCGAGCGCGATGGAGGGGGTGGCGGTCAGGTCCGGGGTGTTCGAGGGGATGCCGAGGGCCTCGGCCGTCTTCTCGACCTTGCCGGGGCCGACGTCCACGGCCATCTGCGCGTACACCGCGTTCACCGACTTGTCGGTGGCCGTGCGCACGGTGATCTCGCCGTACGACCTGCCGTCCTCGTTCTCGGGTGCGTACGGGCCGCCGCTCCAGCCCTGCACGGGGCGCTTGTTGGTGCCGTCGTAGAGGGTGTTCGGGGTGATGGTGCGGCCGTCCTGGGTCTGTGAGCCGTTCTGTACGGCAGAGGTGAAGACGAACGGCTTGAAGGTGGAGCCGACCTGGTAGTCGCGGCGGGTCGCGTTGTTGACGTACTGCTTGGTGTAGTCGATGCCGCCGTACATCGCGACGACCTTGCCGCTGGACGGGTCGATGGCGACGCCGCCCGCGCGCACGTAGTTGTCGACCTTGCGGTTCTTCTTGTCGAGCTGGTCCATCACCTGGTCGTTGACGGCCTTCACGAAGGCGTCCTGCCGGGGTTTCTGTAGCGTGGTGGTGATGCGGTAGCCGCCCGTCGCGAGGGTGTCCTCGTCGATGATCTTGTTGGACGTCAGATAGTCCTTGACCGCCTGCACCAGGTAGCCGCGCTGCCCGGACATGCCCGCCGAGCCCTTGGCCTGCTTCGGCATCGGGAACTTCACGTCGTTCCGGGCGGACTGGCTCAGCCACTTCTTCTTGACCATGCCGTCGAGTACGTAGTTCCAGCGGGCGACGGCCGCCGACTTGTTCTCGGGGTGCGCGATCACGTCGTACTCGCTGGGCGCGTTGAGGAGTGCCGCGAGGTAGGCGCCCTGGCCGACCGTCAGGTCCCTGGCGTCGACGCCGTAGTAGGCCTGGGCGGAGGCCTGGATGCCGTACGCGTTGCGGCCGTAGTAGCTGGTGTTGAGGTAGCCCTCGAGGATGTCGTCCTTGTTCTTTTCCCGGTCGAGCTTGATGGAGATGAAGAACTCCTTCACCTTCCGGGTGACCGTCTGCTCCTGGCCCAGGTAGTAGTTCTTCACGTACTGCTGGGTGATCGTCGAGCCGGACTGCTTGCCCTTGCCGGTGACCGTGTTCCAGCCGGCGCGGAGCATCGCCGTGGGGTCGACCGCCGACTCGGTGTAGAAGTCCCGGTCCTCGGCGGCGAGCGTCGCGTGCTGGGCGTCCTTGGAGATCTCGGCGAGCGTCACGTTCTCCCGGTTGACCTCGCCGTCGCGGGCGAGCTGGCTGCCGTCCGCGTAGAGGTAGACGTTGCTCTGCTTGGTCGCGGCGGCGTTGGCGGGCGGGATCTTCACCAGGTAGTAGCCGAGCGCGAAGAGGCCGATCAGGAGCAGTATCACGCCCAGGAACGTGCCGAGCACGCTCCGCCAGGTCGGGACGAGCCGACGCCAGCCGGTCCGCTTCGCCTTCTTCTGCTTCTTCTCGTTCTGCTGCTGTTGCTGTTGCTGTTGCTGCTGCTTCTCGCCGGGCTCGCCCGATGCTCCTTGTGGTCCGGCGGGGCCCGGTGCCGCTCCCGGTGCCGATCCCGAACCCGGTCCCGGTCCCATGCTCGATTCCGGTTTCCTGGGTGCCCAGCCCTGGCTGTTCTGCTGTGGCTGCGGCTCGTCGCTCATGTGTCGCCGGACTCCTGTTTCGCATGCGTACGTCCCCGTACGCCCTCGTACGCCTTGTGCGCCCCCTCTTGAAGACTGTCGCACCAAGCGTTCCGTTCCCTGGGCCCGGCACGCGTCGTGCCCGGAAAATGCCTGGCGGGCGACATCGCCCCGGGGCTAGCCTCTTGCGCTTTGGCTCAACGCGGCACAGAGGGGCGGAGTTGTGGGCACAGGGCGGTTGTACGCGGCCGTCGCGGTGGGCGGGTTCCGGCGCTACGCCACCTATCGGACCGCCACGGCGGCGGGGGTGTTCACCAACACGGTCTTCGGCCTGATCATGGCGTACATCTTCATCGCCCTGTGGGACACCAAGCCGCACCTCGGCGGCTACGACCAGGCGCAGGCGCTCAGCTATGTGTGGCTGGGCCAGGCGCTGCTCATGGTGGTGGCGGTGCTGGGCGGCGGCTTCCAGGACGAGCTGATCGAGAGAATCCGTACGGGTGACATCGCGATCGACCTGTACCGGCCCGCCGACCTCCAGCTGTGGTGGCTGGCCCAGGACCTGGGCCGGGCGCTGTTCCATCTGCTCGGGCGCGGGGTGGTCCCGCTCGCGTTCGGCGCGTTCTTCTTCGATCTGGCGCTGCCCGCCGACCCGCTGACGTGGATCGCCTTCCTGGTCGCGGTCACCCTCGGCGTGGTCGTCAGTTTCGCCGTCCGCTATCTGGTGGCGCTGTCCGCGTTCTGGCTCCTCGACGGAGCGGGCGCGGCGCAGCTGGCCGGGATCGCGGGGATCTTCTGCTCGGGGATGCTGCTGCCGCTGAACGTCTTCCCGGGCGCGCTGGGCGAGGTGGTACGCGCCCTGCCCTGGTCGTCGCTGATCCAGGCACCCGTGGACGTCCTGCTCGGCACGGCGGACCCCCTGGGCACCTACGCCTTCCAGGCGTCCTGGGCGGTCGCGCTTCTCGCGGCCGGGCGCCTGCTGCAGTCGGTGGCGACACGGAGGGTGGTGGTGCAGGGTGGCTAGCCCGGTGGATGGGGTGGGTGACGTGGAGGAGAGGGCGCGGGTGGCTTCCTGGCTGCCCGAGCGGCAGGGCGCGTACGCCCGCGTGCGGGACGGGGTGCGCGCCTACCGCATGATCGCCGCCATGTGGATCCGCTCCACGATGGCCTACCGCGCCTCCTTCGCGATGACCACCTTCGGCAACTTCGCGGCGACCGCCCTCGACTTCGTCGCGATCCTGCTGATGTTCTCGCAGGTCGACCGGCTCGGCGGTTACAGCCTCCCCGAGGTCGCCTTCCTGTACGGCGTGGCGGGCACCGCCTTCGGTCTCGCCGACCTGGCGCTCGGTTCGATGGACCGGCTCGGGCGCCGGGTGCGCGACGGCACGCTCGACACGCTCCTCGTGCGCCCGGCGCCCGTCCTCGCGCAGGTCGCCGCCGACCGCTTCGCGCTGCGCCGGCTCGGCCGGATCTCGCAGGGGCTGTTCGTGCTCGGGTACGCCGTCGCCGTACTCGACATCTCCTGGACGCCGCTGCGGCTGCTGATGATCCCGCTGATGCTGCTCAGCGGCGGTGCGATCTTCGGGGCGGTGTTCGTCGCGGGCGGGGCCTTCCAGTTCGTCGCGCAGGACGCCTCCGAGGTGCAGAACTCCTTCACGTACGGCGGCAGTACGCTCCTGCAGTACCCGCCGACCGTCTTCGCCAAGGACCTGCTGCGCGGGGCGACCTTCGTCCTCCCGCTCGCCTTCGTCAACTGGCTGCCCGCGCTGTACGTGCTGGGGCGGCCCTATCCGCTCGACCTGCCGACGTGGGTCGCCTTCACACCGCCGCTGGTGGCGGCGGGCTGCTGCGCGCTGGCGGGGATCGCCTGGCGCGCGGGGCTTCGGTCGTATCGCAGTACGGGGAGTTAGCCGACGTGGACAGGGACGTGGACAGGGGCGTGTACGTGGACAGGGACGTGGACGAGGCCGTGGTCGGGCCCGTGGACAGGGATTTCATCCTGCTCGACGGTGTCGAGAAGGTCTTCGACGTACGCAAGAAGACGGGGTTCCTGCGCAGCGAGCGACGCCAGGTGCGCGCCGTCGACTCGCTCTCCTTCACCGTGCCGCGCGGCGAGATGGTCGGCTACATCGGCCCGAACGGCGCGGGCAAGTCCACCACCATCAAGATGCTGACCGGCATCCTCACCCCGAGCGGCGGCCGGCTGCGGGTCGCGGGCATCGACCCGTCCCGTGAGCGGACCCGGCTCGCGCAGCGCATCGGGGTGGTGTTCGGGCAGCGTACGACCCTGTGGTGGGACCTCCCGCTGATCGACTCGTACCGGCTGATGCATCGCATGTACCGCATCCCGGACCGGCGTTACCGCGAGAACCTCGACCGCTGCGTCGAACTCCTCGAACTCGACGCCTTGTTGGACGTCCCCGTGCGGCAACTCTCCCTGGGGCAGCGGATGCGCGGTGACATCGCGGCGGCGCTGCTGCACGACCCGGAGGTCCTCTATCTCGACGAGCCGACGATCGGCCTCGACGTGATCAGCAAGGCGCGGGTCCGGGAGTTTCTGCGGGATCTGAACGCCGAGCGCGGTACGACCGTCCTGCTCACCACGCACGACCTCACCGACATCGAGCAGTTGTGCCGGCGGGTGATGGTCATCGACCACGGGCGGCTGATGTACGACGGACCGCTGGCCGGGCTGCACGAGGTGGGGGAGAGCGAGCGGACCCTGGTCGTGGACCTGGAGCGGGAGCTTCCGCCGATCGAGGTGGAGTCGGCGCGGGTGCTGAAGGTGGAGGGGCCCCGGCAGTGGCTGGCCTTCCCGGCGGACCGGTCGGCGGCTCCGCTGGTGGCGCGGATCGCGGCCGAGTACCCGCTGGTGGATCTCTCGGTGCGGGAGCCGGACATCGAGGCGGTCATCAGCCGCATGTACGCGGAGAAGGCGGTCTCGTAGGCTGACTCCCATGACCGAGGCTGACTTTTCCGGGGGAAGCGACGATCAGCGGCTGACGCCGCGGGACCCCGGGTCCACCGAGCCGGATCTGCGTGCCTCCGACGCCGATCGCGAACGAGTCGTCGAACAGCTGAGGGACGCCCTCGCGGAGGGCCGCCTCGACATGGAGGAGTTCGAGGAGCGCCTGGAGACGACGTACAAGGCGCGTACGTACGGGGAGTTGGCGCCGATCACCCGCGATCTGCCGGGTCCGGCGACCGCGGCGCCCGTCTCCATGGTCAAGCACCCCGTGGCGAGCGGGGCGTGGGCGCACCGGATCACCGGCAGCGAGGGCTCGTCCCAGTGGGGTGTCGCGATCCTGTCGGGCTTCGAGCGCAAGGGGCGCTGGACCGCACCGCGGCGATTCAACGCCTTCGCCTTCATGGGAGGCGGGGAGATCGACCTGCGCGAGGCCGACTTCGCCGACCGCGAGGTCGTGATCAACTGCGTCGCGGTCATGGGCGGCGTGAACGTCGTCGTCCCGCCCGGTGTCGAGGTCGTCGTCCGCGGCATCGGCATCATGGGCGGCTTCGACCATCGTGAGGAGGGCCGGCCCGGCGAGCCCGGCGCCCCGCGCGTCGTCGTCACCGGTTTCGCCTTCTGGGGCGGCGTCGGTGTCGAACGCAAGCTGACCCGCGCCGAGCGCCTGCGCATCAAGGAGGAGCGCCGCCAGGAGAAACTGGAACGCAAGGCGGCCCGCAAGGAGTTGGGGGGCTCCCAGGACGCGCGGCGCGAGGGTCTCGGCGAGATGTTCGACGCGCTCGACGAGGCCCGCGACCTGATCCGCGAGCGCCACGAGGAGCGCAGGGAACGGCACGAGGAGCGCCGGGAGCGCCGGGACGAGCGCCACCGCAGGCGCCACGGCGACTACTGAACTCGGGCCCGTCGAAGGGCTTTCACCGAAGTGCTTTCAGCCGATGTGCTTTGAGCCGAAGTGCTTTCAGTCGAAGGGCTGCCGGTCGAAGGACTCTCAGCCGAAGCGCGGGACCCTACAGTTCCGCCGGCGCCGACCCCTTCAAGTCGCCCAGGTCGAACACCTCCGCCATCCGCTTGTACCCCTTGTCACTGGGATGCAGGTGATCCCCCGAGTCGTAGTCGGCCCGGAGCCGACGAGGGTCGTACGCGTCACGCAACGCCCGGTCGAAGTCGACGAAGGCGTCGTACACCTTCCCCGCCCGAATCTCCGCGTTCACGGCCTGCCGCACGGCGTCACGGCCGGCGGTGTACCCCCGGTGCCCCCGAAACGGCATCAGGGTCGCCCCGACGACGCGCAGTCCACGTGCGTGCGCCTGCCGCACCAGCCTCCGCAGCCCGTCGGTGATCGTCTCGGGCTCGACCTGGTTCGGGTTGCGCAGGATGTCGTTGACGCCGAGGTCGATGACGACGGCCTTGACGTTCGTCCGGTCGAGTACGTCACGGCCGAAGCGGGCGAGGCCGCTCGGGTTGTCGGCCGGGCGGCCGAGTCCCGCCGCCAGGACCTGGTTCCCGCTGATGCCCTGGTTGACGACGCTGTAGCGCGGTGCGTCGCCGGAGCCGGCCGCGGTGCGCAGCCGCTCCGAAAGGACGTCGGTCCACCGGTGGTTGGCCCCCACCGTGGAGGTTATGCCGTCGGTGAGCGAGTCGCCCAGCACGACGACGGTGCCGGCCGAGTCGTCGCTGAGTACGTCCAGGGCGGTCAAGTAGCGCCAGTACTCGCTCTGTTCGGTGTACGCGGTGCCGCTCACGTCCTCCGTGCGGTCGCCGTCGGCGACGTACGAGATCTGGCGGGCGTGCGGGTGGTAGGTGACCGGGCCGGACGGCGTGGGTGCGTACGTCGTCACGAGGACGTCCGAGCCGTGCGGGATCCGCACCTGTACGGCGTCGCTCAGCACCTGTTCCCCGGCCGGGATGACGACCGAGAGGGCGCCGTCGAAGGTGAGGCGGCGCATGGTGTCGGTCGCGGCGGCGGCGTTGTTCACGGTGGCGGCGACGGCGAGCGTGGCGTGCGTGATGTTCAAAGGCTGCTGTCCGTAGAGATTGGACAGTGTGACGCGGGCACTCGTACCACCGGCGCTCGTGTGCACGACGTTGCGCACGGAACGGCCGGCCATGCCGTTCGTCTCGGTGCCCGGCTCGGCTCCGACGGGGGAGGCCGACCAGGCGCCGACCCATGTGCCGGTGGAGGCGGGGGCGGCCGGGTTCTGCGGGGCGCGGCCGCCGGCGAGGTTCTTCTGGTCGCCGCCTTCGTCGGCCGAGACACCGACGTATATGGCGGTGGAAAGGACCACGACCACAGCGATGATCGCGGCGAGCATGACGCCGTGCCTGGCGGGGGACAGCCCCGCACCCCCGGCGTGACGCTTGGTCATGCGGTGCGTGTCTCCTCGGGCGATGGGAGCCCGAGGCTCCGATGTGATGACCCCATGATGCGTCATGGGGTGAAGGGAGACAGACAGTGCCCCCTAAGGGACCCCCCTGGTCGATTCCCCATCCGAACAGACGCCGGGAACTCCTGTTCCGTTCCAGGAGTCGGTCAGGAAGGGACAATGTGTACGGGGCCGGCGGACGGGTGGAGTGAATGGGACGTACGACATCGGGTGAACCGAGCGACGTGGAGCGGCCTGCCAGGCCGGGCACCCCCGTGCACCGGACGACGGCGGCCTCGCGTACGGCGACCTCGGGGACAGCGGCCTCGGAGACGGCGAACCCGGCGACGGCGAACCGCGCGACGGCCAACCGTACGATGACCTCCTTCAGCCCCGCCGACGAGGAGAAGCGCCGCGGGGTGCGCCGGATGAAGACGACGGCGACCGGCCTGCTGCTCTTCGTCGCACTGGTGTACGTACTCGCCACATGGGCGTCCCACGAGGGCGCCGGCCCCTGGGCGGGGTACGTGGCGGCGGCCGCCGAGGCCGGCATGGTCGGCGCGCTCGCCGACTGGTTCGCGGTCACCGCCCTCTTCCGCCACCCGCTCGGCCTGCCCATCCCGCACACCGCGATCATCCCCACCAAGAAGGACCAGCTGGGGGTGTCGCTGGGCGAGTTCGTCGGCGAGAACTTCCTCTCCGAGGAGGTCGTACGACAGCGACTGCGCGCCGTCGGCATCGGCAGCCGCCTCGGGGCCTGGCTCGCCGACCCGGAGCACGCCGACCGGGTGACCGCCGAGCTGGCCGCCGCGCTCCGGGGCGCCCTCACGGTGCTGCGCGACTCCGACGTGCAGGCGGTGGTCGGCGAGGCCATCACCCGCCGCGCCGAAGCCCAGGAGATCGCGCCCGGCATAGGGAAGATGCTGGAGAAGATCGTCGCGGACGGCGGCCACAAACGGGTCGTGGACCTGATCTGCGTCCGCGCCCACGACTGGCTGGTGGAGCACGACGACCAGGTCATGGACGCGGTGCAGGGCGGCGCACCCGGCTGGACCCCCCGCTTCGTCGACAGGAAGGTCGGCGAGCGGGTCTACAAGGAGCTGCTGCGCTTCGTCACCGAGATGCGCGACGCCCCGTCCCACCCGGCCCGCGGCGCCCTCGACCGCTTCCTCACCGACTTCGCCTGCGACCTCCAGTCCGACACGGACACGCGGGCCCGCGTCGAGCGCCTGAAGGGCGAGGTGCTGGGCCGCGGCGAGGTCCAGGACCTGATCGCCTCCGCCTGGACGGCCGTACGATCCATGATCGTCTCCGCCGCCGAGGACGAGCGCAGCGAGCTGCGGCTGCGCGTGCGGGCGTCCCTGCTCTCCCTCGGCGCCCGGATGGCCACCGAGCCCAAGCTCCAGGCCAAGGTCGACAGCTGGGTCGAGGGCGCCGCGGTGTACGTCGTGACGACGTACCGCAAGGAGATCACCTCGCTCATCACGGACACCGTCGCGGGCTGGGACGCCGAGCACACCACCAAGAAGATCGAGGCCCACATCGGCCGCGACCTGCAGTTCATCCGGATCAATGGCACGGTGGTGGGATCGCTGGCCGGACTGTTGATCTACGTGGTGTCGCGGGCGGTGGGGGCGTAACCGCACCCGGCCGGGGAACCCGGGCAGCGTTCGGTTCGCCCGGCGGAGCTCAGGGGAGCTCACGGGCGTTCACGGGAGCTGAAGGGTCCGCTCGACGCAGAGCGCGGCCCGAGGGAGTGTGAGAGGGACCCATGACCGCAGCAGCCTCGCCGGAGTCCGTGCCCGCCACCACCGGGACCGTCACGACGAACGTCCCCGCCCGCCTGGACCGGCTGCCCTGGTCCCGCTGGCACTGGATGATCGTGATCGGTCTGGGCACCGTCTGGATCCTGGACGGCCTGGAGGTCACGACGGTCGGCAACATCGCCGGCCGGCTCTCCGAGGAGGGCAGCGGTCTGCCCATCTCCTCGGCCCAGGTCACCGGTATCGCGGCGGCGCTCTATGTGGCGGGCGCCTGCGTCGGCGCCCTCTTCTTCGGCTGGCTGACCGACCGCTACGGCCGCAAAAGACTCTTCATGGTGACCCTCGTCGTCTACCTCTCGGCGACCGCGCTGACCGCGCTGTCCTTCCACTCCTGGTGGTTCTTCACCTTCCGCTTCCTCACCGGCTTCGGCATCGGCGGGGAGTACGCGGCCATCAACTCGGCGATCGACGAGCTCATCCCCGCCAGGTTCCGCGGCCGGGTCGACCTGATCATCAACGGCAGCTACTGGCTGGGCGCGATCGGCGGCGCGCTGCTGTCCATCCTCATGCTGAACACGAGCATCTTCCCCAAGGACCTCGGCTGGCGCCTCACCTTCGGCCTCGGAGTCGTCCTCGGACTGGTGATCCTGCTGGTCAGGCGCCATGTTCCGGAGAGCCCGAGGTGGCAGTTCATCCATGGGCGGGGCGAGGAGGCGGAGGGGCTGGTCGCCTCCGTCGAACGGGAGATCGAGGAGGAGAAGGGCGAGCCGCTGCCGTCCCCGGAGGGCGAGATCACCATCCAGCAGCGCAAGAGCATCGGCTTCGGGCTCATCGCCAGGACCGTCTTCGGGCGCTATCCGAAACGGGCCGTGCTCGGCCTCGCCCTCTTCATCGGCCAGGCGTTCCTCTACAACGCGATCACCTTCGGCTTCGGCGCCATCCTCACCAAGTTCTTCGACGTGCCCACCGGCGGCACCGGTTACTACTTCGCCGTCATCGCGGCCGGCAACTTCCTCGGCCCGCTGCTGCTCGGCAAGCTCTTCGACACGGTCGGCCGCCGGGTGATGATCTCCTCGACCTATCTGATCTCGGGTCTGCTGCTCTTCGGCACGGCGTGGCTCTTCGACCGGGGCTCGCTGAGCGCGGCGACGATGACGGGCTGCTGGTGTGCCGTGCTGTTCTTCGCCTCCGCGGGCGCCTCCAGCGCCTACCTCACCGTCTCCGAGATCTTCCCGATGGAGACCCGAGCGATGGCCATCGCCTTCTTCTACGCCATCGGAACGGCCGCGGGCGGCATCAGCGGACCGCTCGTCTTCGCCGACCTCACCTCGTCCGGCGTGGTCGGCGACACCGTCCTCGCCTTCCGGATCGGCGCGAGTCTGATGTGCGCGGCGGGGCTCGTCGCCGCGTTCCTCGCGGTGAACGCCGAGCGACGGTCGCTGGAGGACATCGCGACGCCGTTGTCGGTGACCCCGGGCAAGGCGGGCGCGGCGTCGGCGCCTGCTTCGGCGGGGTGAATTGGGGGAGTCGGGGGGTGGGGGGAGGGGTGGGGGCTGCCGGGGGTCGGCCGGTGTGTGGCGCCGTGGCTCCGGCCGGTCCGTGTGTGTAGCTGTGGCGGGCTGCCGTGTGCGGAGCGGTGGTGGGGTCGGCCGTGTGTGGCGCTGTGGCGGGCCGGGTCCTGTGCGGGGCGGCGGTCCCGCCGTCCTGTGCGGCGCTCGCGGTGGCGGGCCGGCTGTCCTGTGCGGCGCTCGCGGTGGCGGGCCGGCTGTCCTGTGCGGCGCTCGCGGTGGCGGGCCGGCTGTCCTGTGCGGCGCTCGCTGTGGCGGGCCGGCTCTCCCGTGCGGGGCGGCGCTACGGGTGGCCGTTTCTGAGTACGCGTACTCTGTCGGCCCGCCGCCCGGGCGGCAACCCTCGTACGCATGACCGAGAAGCTGCTCCGCCCCCTGCGAACGCGCCCTTGGCCGGAACGCTGGCTGACCCGCGCGCTCGGCGCCGTCCTCTCCGCGACGGCGTACCTCCTCTGCCTCCCCTGGGACCTGCGCAACCGCCCCGAGACGGAGAACTCGACCCTCGAGGCGACCCCGCTGACCGGCCCGGGCGTCGTCCTCCTCGCCCTGGCCCTGCTGCTCCTGGCCGCCTACTTCGGCCACCGGGACGCGCTGGCCTGGCCGTTGCTGCTGGTGGCGGCCCCGCCGTCGGCGCTGCTGTACGCATCCCTGCGCACGCATCCCGGTCCGCCGGACGGGTTCGCGAACGCGTGGCCGTTGGCGTGGGCGTTCTGCACGCTGCTGACGGCGGCCGGGGTGCTCGTGGTGGCTGCGGTGGCCCGGCAGTTCAGGGCAGACTCGGCGGACGAGGAACTGATTCTGGCGCATCGTCTGTGAGGCGCGAGGGCGTGCCGCCGAGCACGACCCTGACGAGCGACGAGCGACGAGCGACGAGCGACGAGCGACGAGCCAGGAGCCAGGAGCCAGGAGCGACGAGCGAGAGGAGCCGCCATCATGACCGTCCGCAGGGTCGTCCCCGACATCCAGGTCGAGTCCGAGAAGGCCATGACGATTAGCCGGGACTTCTACGGCCTGCTCGGCTTCGAGCAAGTCATGCACCAGGGCTGGGTGATGACCCTCGCTTCCCCGTCCAACCCCACCGCCCAGATCAGCTTCCTGACCGAGGAGCGGACGGCCCCCGTCGTCCCCGACCTGAGCGTGGAGGTCGAGGACGTCGACGCGGTGTACGCGGAGGTGATCGCGTCGGGCGCGGAGGTCGTACGGGAGCTGCGGGACGAGGAGTGGGGGGTGCGGCGCTTCTTCGTACGGGATCCGAACGGGCGGGTCGTGAATGTGCTGGGGCATCGGAGGTGAGCCGGCGACTCGCCTCCGTCGAGGGCCCCCGGGCTCACTGGCCGTAGAAGTACCGCGAGCCCTTCTCGATGAAGTACGAGGCGTAGACGCGCCCGAGGGCCGGCTTACCGCGGTACATCCCCACGTAGTTGCGCGCGCTGTCGACCACGACAGGCCGCGTCATACAGGCGAACTTGATGCGCTGCTGCGCCTCCGCCCACTGCACGGCGGCCGGATCGACCCGGTCGCTGACCAGCAGGGGGAAGGCGCCGACCCCGTTCTGCATGCCGACGGGGAGGCCGCCCTTGGTGTCCTTGGCGTACTTCATCACCTGGTCGGTGAAGGCCGAGATGGCGGGCACGGTTATCTCCGGTACCGCTGCGGCCACCGTGAACAGGTGCAGCTTGGTCGCCATCCAGCGCATCCGGAAGTCGGCCCGCCGCCCCACCAGGACGGGCACCCCGGCCCAGTCCTCCCACCGCGTGCTACATCCGTCGGCCGTCAACTGGCGCTCCACGAAGGCCAGGTAGTTTCCGGGCCCGGACTGCGGCTGCTGCTGTTGCTGTGCGTACATGGGCGGGATCCTAAGCCCCCGCAGCGCTCCCGTGGGCGGCGGGATTCAGGCCCCTGTGGTGGACCCCGGTCGAACGATCATCAGGATGGTGACGGTGGCCCAGAGGAGGTTGAAGATCCCGGTGAACATGGCAAGCTGAACGGTGGCCGCGCGGTTCCCCCTCCCCTCCGGGATCGCGTCCAGGATCGCGCTCTGCCGGGGCAGCACCAGCGCCGCGAGGACCACGGCCGCGAGCGCGGTCAGCGCGATCGAGACGATCAGCCAGGTGTCGCCGAGCACGCCCATGTTGCTCGCTGTGGCGAACCCGAAGACGGGGACGACGACGCCGACCGCCGCGTACACCCGGCAGATGCGGTGCAGCAGACCGGTGGTCGCGACCGCCTGCGAGTCGTCCGGGGCGGCGAGGGCCTTGCGCGCGATGGGCGGGAACATGCTCGCGGCGACCGTGACGGGCCCGACGGCGACGATCGCGGCGAGGACGTGAACGGCGAGGAGGAACTTGGTCACGGGGTGACGGTAGGGGCGGGACGGATCTTGGCAAAAGTGGCACTTTTGCCAGGGGGCAACGGATTCTCGCCAGAGGGTGCTTGCCGGCGAGTGCGGTGACCGTTGGTGGCCCCTGCCGACGCACTCGGGGAGTGGGGCGACCGTTGGTGGCCTCTGCCGAGGTACTCGGCGGGCGCAAGGTCCGTTGGTGGCCTCTGCCGGCGTACTCGGCGGGCGCAAGGTCCGTTGGTGGCCTCTGCCGGCGTACTCAGAGAGCGCAGGGTCCGCCGGTGGCCTCTGCCGGCGCCGGTCCAGGACCTCCGCCCTCTGCCCCCTCGGGCTGACTGGAACCCGTCGTACGCCTACCCTCTAGCCATGCACACAGTGGTCGTACTCGCGCTCGACCAGGTCATCCCGTTCGACCTCTCCGCCCCGATCGACGCCTTCGGCTGGGCCCGGCTGCCGGACGGCCGGGCGGCGTACCGGATCCGGGTCTGTTCGGCTTCGGCGGACGAGGAGGTGAGCGCGGGCCCCTTCACGTTGCGCGCCCCGTACGGCCTGGAGGCGCTGGCCGAGGCGGACACGATCGTCCTGCCCGGCGTCGCCGACCCGACCGTCCCGCTCCCGCCGGGGGTGGCGGAGGCGCTGCGCGCGGCGGCGGCGAACGGCACCCGGATCGCCTCGATCTGCGTCGGCGCCTTCGTCTTCGCCGCCACCGGCCTGCTGGACGGTCTGCGTGCGACCACCCACTGGATCGCGGCGCGGGACCTGGCGGCCAGGTATCCGGCCGTGACGGTCGACCCGAACGTCCTCTACGTCGACAACGGCCAGTTCCTCACCTCGGCAGGCGCGGCCGCGGGCCTCGACATGTGCCTGCACATGATCCGCAAGGACCACGGGTCGGCTGTCGCCGCACATGCCGCCCGGATGTCGGTCATGCCGCTGGAACGGGAGGGCGGGCAGGCCCAGTTCATCGTCCACGACCTGCCGCCGGTACCGGCCGGCGCGACCATGGAGCCGCTCCTCGACTGGCTGGAGGAGAACGCGGGCCGGGACCTGACCCTGGAGGACATCGCCGCCCGGGCCGGCATGAGCACCCGTACCCTCAACCGCCGCTTCCGCGAGCAGACCGGCACGACGCCCCTGCAGTGGCTGCACCGGGCGCGGGTGCGGCGCGCCCAGTACCTCCTGGAGACGACCACGTATCCGGTCGAACGCATCGCGGCCCAGGCGGGGTTCGGCTCACCGACGGCGTTCCGGGAACGCTTCAAGCGGGTGGTGGGGACGAGCCCGCACGCGTACCGGCGGGCATTTCAGGGAGCGGAGGCCGAACCGACGTCGCCCTCTCCCTCTCCTTCTCCCTCTCCTTCTCCTTCTCCCTCGTCCTCGCTCTCGGGTGCGGCGGCCGCGGCCTCGTAGGCGCGCAGGGTGTCGATGACCAGCTGCCGCTGATCGGAGGTCAGCGGTTCCAGCGCGCGACGCCAGGCGGTGGCTCCGCGCGACAACCACGCGGAGATGGACGGCCGTTGGGCGTCGGTGATGTTGACGATGCGCCGCCGCCGGTCGCTGGGGTCCTCCCGCCGCTCCAAAATCCCCTTCCCGCTCAGCTCGCCGACCATGAGGCTGACGGTCGTCGGCGCGACCTCCAGGCGGGCGGCCAGGTCGTTGACGGTCATGGGCCCGTCGAAGAGCAGGTAGGAGAGCAGCGACAGGTGCCGGGGAGCCAGCGCGAGCGACTGGAGCTCCTCGGGTACGGGGATGCGCTTGGCCCGGCCGACCATGCGGGGCATGAGCAGCAGCAGGGCTCTGACGGCGTCGTCGACGCTCGTTGACATCGTCCACCCTTCTCATTAGCTTTGAGATCAAAGTTGCTTTGCTACCAAAGCTTCTTTGCCCTCAAAGGGAAGCAGTCGCCAGGTTAGCGATCCACTCTCAGGTCTGCAGGTCTGCAGGTCTGCAGAGCCACGTGAACGGAGATTCCCCATGCCGCATCTGACTGTCCAGATCCGCGAGGAGACGCTCGACGGATCGATCGAACCGAAGCTCATCCGCGCCCTGACCGACGCGGTGGCCGCCGTGGTCGGCGAGTGGGCGCGCCGGTCGCCGTCGTGGAGCTGTTCGGCATCCCGGAGCACCGCTGGGGCACCGCCGGCATACCCGGCGAGGCGCCCGCGCCGGTCATCACCCTCAACCTGCGCGAAGGCGCACTCACCCATCCGCGGATCCCCGACGCGCCCGCCCGCCTGATCAAGTCCCTTACGGAGGCGGCGGTCACGGTCCTCGGCGAGGCCGCACGCCAGCACGTGACGGTGCTGATCGTCGGGGTTCCGGCGGGGCGGTCGGGGGTGGGGGGCGACGTCGTCTGAGGAGGCGGCGCACCGCCCGATCCGGCTGCGGCGGGAGCTGCTCAGGCGTGCCGATCAGGCGTGTTGCCCGGGTGTGCCGTCAGGCGTGCCGGTCGGCCACGGCCCAGGAGGCGAGGGCCACGGCTCCGGCGACGCCGAAGACGGCGGGCCAGGCGCCCACCTTCTTGGCCAGCGGGTGGGACCCGGCGAAGGCGGCGACGTACGCGGCGGTCAGCGCCCCGGCGGCCTTCCCGCCCGCCTGCTGCTTCCACTGCTGCGCGGCGGCGGCCCCGGCGGCGGCCAGCACGACCCCGCCGAGCTGCCGCTTCTTGGTCCAGCGGGCCACGCCGTACCCGCCGATGAGCCCACCCGCGGCCACCACCGCGGCCGGTACCTTCGCCATCACTGCCTCCCACGCTGCCTCTGTCGACTGCTACGTCTGTCGAACGAACCGAGGCTAACGCGCCCGCGCGGCCGACCGACGGCCGCCCTCGCTCTCCTCCACCCGCCCGAGCGTCCTGCCCACGACGGTCGGGCGACGACCGTGCGGACCGCTCCTGAAGCCAATGCGCCTGCCGTCGAGCCCGCCCGCGCCAAAGGCTCCGGCGGTGTTCCCGGGGTGGCCCAGTCCAGCCAGGTCTGCGTGCACGACCGCGACGCGATGGCCTGGCCGACGTCGAGGACGTCGGCCAGGAGACGCGGCAAGAAGTCACTCAGTGGGAACGCCGTCCTCAGGGGTCACCGTGACCTGGCAGAACCCCGAGCCTGGGCGCTTGTTCCAGCTCCTGCCGAAGAGTCTCCAGTGGCTGCTCGGCACCGAGAGCCTTCGCCCGCTGGGCCGCCCGCACAGTGACGGCGCGATCACGCCGCTCACAGCCCCCGTGCCTCCTGCTTCAACCGCACCGCGAGGTCGGTGCCCTCCTGCATGGCGATGTCGAAGTCGCTGCTTCAAAGGATTCCCGGTCGCCCGGAAAGCCATGGCCGGATCGAAGGGCAGCCCGAATGTCGCCGATGGTCTTCAACGGCAGCGCCGCAGGTCCGGGCGTTTCTGCGTACTGTGCGCTCACGATCGTCTGCCCCTTGCCATTCACCGTCTTGTGAGGAATGTCCTACAGCGGAACGAGTGCCGCTGTGGAGACTCTCGCGTCAGTGCGTCAAACGTATTGCTTCAGGACACCCACGAAGGCGCACCATGCGTCGCGGCCAACGGTGATGGCTGGGCCTGCCTCACATTTGGAGTCCCGTACAAAGGCACGCTCTCCGGCCATCGCACACTCGACACACTCGCCTCCGGCGCCATTGCTGTACGACGACGTGAACCACACCGGACGGTCACGGTCATTGGACTCTGCAATGCTCACCTTGCGTTTTCCTTCAGAACGGATTTGATCAGCTGGGCGGACCGCTGAGGGCTGAGGGCCGCGGCTCGCAAGCCGTCGAATGCCCTCGTGTACTCACGAACATGATGCTCGCCTTCCAGGTACACAGCATCGGTGATGCCGTCCCGGTACACCAGGTCCGGGTCTTCCGGAGCCGGAAAGCCCAGCATGGTGAACGTGCCCGTGGCCGGATACGTACCCGAGTCGAATGGAAGGATCTGCAGGGTCACGCACGGCAACTGGGCTGATTCCAGGAGGCGTTCGAGCTGCTCCCGCATCAGCGCCCGGTCTCCGATGACATTGCGCAGAGCGCCCTCGTTCACGATGAACCAAGCATCAGGGGCGTCGGTTCGCGTCAGCATGGCCTGGCGCTCCATGCGTACCCGCACCGCCCTGTCGATGTCCTCGGCGGACATGTGGGCTCCCGTCTTGTGGAGCTCGCAGGTGTACGCCTCGGTCTGCATGAGCCCAGGGATCAATTCGCACTGGTATTGCCGGAACGTGGAGGCATCCTGCTCCAGGCCGATGTAGATGTTGAACCACTCGGGGACGCCGGCGCCGTGCACCTGCCACCAACCACGCGTCTTGGCCTCTCGAGCCAATGACTTGAGGAACTCTCGCAGTTCGTCGTCGGTCCCGTAGAACCGGCACAGGGCATCGATGTCCGACGGTTGGACGCGGCCGCTGCCTGTCTCCATGCGGTTGACCTTGGAACCACTCCAGTCCACGGCCTGGCCGACCTGCGCGCAGGTGAGTGCGCTCTTCTCTCGGAGCTTCTTCAGCTCGATCGAGAGACGGCGACGGCGTGCCGTCGGTGAACCGGCCATCTCTAGCCTCTCAACGGTCCGACGAATAGCGGGTGTTCAGTCTCGCGCCAAGGTGTCCGCCTGCCAATCACTCGGAAGTGGGAATCTCGCCCTGCACATTGCATGACGGGATGTGCCGACGCCACTCTATTCGACGACGCCACTCACCGTGAGAGCGCGTGACGCTCCGTCCATCACGTGGAGATGGCAGACAACGAGAGGGGTCTTGGTGATCCAGGAAGCGTGTATGTCACGGAAGCCGTGGGACCTGACCTTCACGGCCGATCTCGAGGAAGTCGCTGCCCTGCGCCGCATCATGCGGTTGCATCTGGGCATCTGGGGTCTGCACGACCTCACCGACGGGGCCCAGCTCTGCGTCAGCGAGCTGGTGTCCAACGTCATCACGCACGTCGGCCCCGGCACCCCGGCCACACTCGCGGTCTCCATGAACGGCACTCATCTGCGCATCGAGGTCCACGACCCCGACCCGCGTGCCCTGCCCACCCTCGTCGACGCGACCTCTGACTCCGAGGCCGGACGGGGCATGGCTCTCGTCGGCGCTGTGGCCGACCGCTGGGGAGTCCTGCTTCGTCCCGATCGAAAAGTGACCTGGTGCGAGTTGTCGACGTCGCTCACCTCGGAGAACGGGCATGTGGGAGGAGCCGGCGTCACACGAGCCGAGGCGCTGTTAGGTCTCTACCAGCAGGCGAGGCTGCCCTGCGAATCGAACGGGAGCAGGCTGAGCATGAAGATGGCCGAAGAAGCGGTGATCGATGTCATCACGGACTTCCTCCACTGGCTTCGGGCACACGGCTCTGATGCGGATGAGATTCTCGACAGAGCTCAGACCCGTTTCGAGGTGCAGACCACGGAGGATGGTCTGCCTTGCCAAGTCCTACGGTGAGGAACTCTCGGAGACAGCAGGGACGGGGGTTGCTTCGAGACGCTGAGTCGTGCGCTCGCAGAAGCTCGGAATGAAGAAGCTCTCGCTGTTGTGCGTCATGAAGGTCTTAGGCAGCGGGGACTGGAAGCGGAGAGCTACCAGTCCCCGAGCCTACTGAGAATTCGGTGGAGCAGGGCACCGATCTGTGTCGGTGCCCGATGGCAGGCCGGATGTCACTGCTCCAGTACGTCCGCGAAGAAGCCCAGGTATGGATCTTCCGGGGTGCCGACGAGCAGTGCGCGGTCCAACAGGATGTTGTTGTGCTCGCAGCTCGTCTCGGGGAGCATCACGCAGGCATGGCAGGCGGCGAGGTTGGTGCCGCCGGTGCCGGACGACTCGGACTCCACGCAGAGGGGGTCGGACGAGCACCACTCGGCGCGGCGGACGGCCGAACGCACAGTGCGGTCGAGAAGCTCCGGTTCACCCTGCGCGACGAGACCGCCGAGACTGCCCGCCGAGTCGCTCGTCGCCGTGTAGATGAGCAGCCCGGCCATGTCGTCACTGGCGTACAGGCGCTCGCGTAGGGAAGCCGCAGGGTAGCCGGCTTCCAGGCTCCACTCGTTGATGAGAACGTGGGCCAGGGTGTGCAGCAGCACCATGCGAGGGGTGGCGGGGGAGGGAACGGCCCGGCTCGGGTCGTCGGCCCGCTGCTCCAGCACTCGCTGGTGGGCGGTACGCATCCGCTCGACCCGGGCTGCCACCGCTGACGCCTTCTCCCAGGTGCCGAGTCGGTCCTCCTCCAGGCGGAGGAAGACCCCCTCCCCCCTCACCTCCATGGCCGGGAGCCAGCGCAGGGGACGTTCGGAGAGCGGCATCTCCTTGGAATCGGTCGTCGACTCGGCGTCGATGAGTCGGGTGAACGCCTTCAGGGCGCGTACCTCGCGGAGCTTCTTGACCAGCATCGGGCCGGTGACGCCGAGTGGGTCGAGCAAGCTCTGGTCGCCCAGTGGGGTCTCGCAGACGAACTGCTCGTCGCGGGAGTGCTCGCTCTCGTCGTTGCCCGAGCGGAGACGCTCGTACTCCTTGTTGCGCAGGGCGCGATAGCGGTGGTCGAAGGTGGGGGCCGCCTCACTGTCGGGGTCCTCTTCGCGCTCCGCGTCGAGCAGCGTCATCACCTCGTCCAGGGAAACGGGCCACTCCTCGTCGAAAACAGCGTCGAGGTAGATCGCGACGGCCGCGCGGTCGTCGTACTTCCTGAGTTTTTCCCAGTGGCCGTCGAGGGGATCCTCGCGGCGGTTGCTCCACGGCGGGATGGACAGTGCCGACTTCAGCACCGGCTGCCACACCGAAGAAGAACCGCGCTGGAGCGTACGCAGGGGGAGTCCGCACTCCCGAGCCGGGGCGGACGTGCCGAGCCACGGGCGGGGGCCTCGGCACTTGAGGCCCAGGTCCCTCAGCGCGTTCCTGCGGAAGGACCCCTCCATCGAGACCTCGGGTGCTTGTCCACAGGTGCAGGAGACGAGGATCGAGCGGAGAGAGGACGTACGCCCGGACGAGCGCAGCTTGAGCCTTCCCCCGCACTTTCCGATCGTTGTGGAACCACGGTCGGCAGAGCGATGCACCCACTGCCAGTAGGGGAATTCGCCTAGGTGTCCGGCCTCGCAGGCGGTGACGAAACGGGAGGGGACGAGGTCGACCTCACACGTGCCGCAGGTGCTTCGACCGGCGGGCGGGTTGAAGTCGCCGTGTCGCTGCAGTTCGGTGCACTCGGGGCAGGAGTGCATCAAGGGGAAGCGTCGGACCCGGAGGCCGTCCCTGCTGGTGTCGTCGGACGCCGGCGGCAACCGGAAGTGGTCGACGCCGAGCAGTCGAGCCAGGCGCCGTTCGCTGATCCGTGGGGATTCGTCGGCATTCCAGCTCTGGTCGGCCTCGTCCAGGCCCGAGACGATGAAGGACTCCTGGTCGACGGCGATGAGCGATCCGACGCCGTACGTGGTGATCGCCTGGGCGCGGCGGACCGCACCGCGTCGCGGAAGATTGTGGGCGGGCGTACCGCCGCTCGCGGCGGTCCGGCGACGACGGGCGGGGGGCGGGGTCATCGGGTTCCCTCCATGAACAGGGCGGTCTCGGCGTCGACATCGCGCAGACTCCACAGCGTGGACCACGCCTCTGTGCCCTCGGACTCGTCGTCGTACGTCCTCAGGAGCGAAGGGGCACGATTGCCCCGTTTCGGTTCGAAGAGCAGGCCACTGTGGTTACTTGCTTCCTTGCGCCACCATTCGACGAATTCGTCGAAGCCACGTGAGACGGCCTTGGTCTCCTCCGGGGTGACCGCGCTCACGCGGCCCATGAGCACGGACTTGATGCGGCCCTTGAGGATGTCCACGTAGGACTCGACCTTGCCGGCGCCTTCGTTGGGTCGGGCGGCCGGGATCATGATGCGGGCGAGGGCGACGATCACCGCGTGCAGGCCCCGTTCGCGGGCGCGGGCGGAGAACGGGGTGACGGAGGTGGACTCGACCTCGCGGTAGAGAGCCGAGTGGAAGTGCTGGAAGGTCTCGTAATGGGAACGGTCGCGAGGACGCGACGAGTTGAGCATGACCGCGACCAGGCCGGGGTGCGCGCGGCCGACCCGGCTGGTGGCCTGGATGTACTCTGCGGTTGTCTGCGGCTGCCCCATCACAGCCATGAGACCGAGGCGGTCCACGTCCACGCCCACCGCGATCATGTTGGTGGCGAGCAGGACGTCCACGGTGTCCTCGTCGGGGTGCTTCTTCTCGATGCCCTTGAGGCGGGTAGGGATTTCACTGGCATCGATCCGGCTCGTCAGTTCCGAGTAGTTGCCGACCGAGCGCACCGTCACGCCTTCGCGCTCTGCGAGCAGTTCCAGGTACGCCACCACGTCGTCGTGGACCTGGAGCTCGGCCGCGGAGAGCAGCCTGAGGCTGTTGAAGTAGCCGACGAGAGTCCAGTACGCGTCGCGCACCTCGTCCTTGGTGCCCGCGTGCTCGGCCCGGTGCAACAACGTGGCGTATGTGCGGATGAGCAGGGTGGACTGGCTGGTGCCGGGAGCCAGGAGCCCGACGTAGCGGCGGCTGGCCTTCTCCTCCCGCGGAGTCTCCACGGCGAACCACGAGTCGCGGGAGTCCAGACCGGCGGGCGGGAACTGTCGTACGTCACGGGCGAAGAGGTGGCGCCCCTGATCGGCGGCGCGACGGATGGTTGCCGTGGAAGCGATCACCTTGGGACAGTCGGCGAGCGCGTCCACGGCGGTCTCGTAAAGGCCGGTGAGCGTTCCCAACGGACCCGAGATCAGATGAAGCTCGTCCTGGACGATCAGCTCCGGAGGAGGGGTGCCGTCGTCCGGCTCGTCGAGGTTGAAGAGCGCGGAGGTCGCCGGCCGCCACGGCATCGAGGCGAACTTGTCGACAGTGGCGATCACCAGCGTCGGTCGGGCGTCGTACACCGCCTCGTCGATAAGGTGGACGGGCAGGCCGTCTGCGAAGTCGCAGCCCGCGCCGGAGCAGCGGACGTGCATCCGCTTGACGTCCTCGTCCACCTCGTAGTTCCGGGCGTCGAGGCGGGTCCCGCACCAGGGACAGGAGTGCAACTGGACGGGGTTCTCGGTGGCGAGGCGTTTGTCGAGGTTCGCACGCAGTTCTTTGAGCTTGGCGTCGGCCTCGGCCAGCATGTTGGGAGTGGCGGAGCGCCCCACCCACATGCCGACGGAGAACTCTTCATGACCGAGTACAGGAGTGCGGCGCCGTAGGTGCTCCATGGCACAGAGCAGGGTCGCCGCCCGCTCGAACTGCTGAAGGGTGAGCAGCCGCAGTGTGTAGCGCATGAGGACCGTGACACCGCCGCCGTCAGCGCCCATGCGAATACGGCGCAGGAAGGAGGTCAAGGCGATCAGTCCGAGGTAGGCCTCCGTCTTGCCACCGCCGGTAGGGAACCACAGCAGGTCGGAGATCTTCCGATCGGGGTGTTCGCGATCGTCGATGCCGGCCATGCAGAGCAGCACGAAAGCGATCTGGAACGGGCGCCACTCGCCGGCCGCGGGGGCGGGAGCGCCGACGCGTCCGTCCTTCACCCACTTGCTGCGGGCGCGCTGGTCGGCCATGGCACGGTTGGCCAGCCGGAACGCCAGCATCAAGTCGGGCTTGGCCCGCAGCAGCCCGATGCCCGTGTGGATCCGGCCCAGGGCCTCGCGGCAGGCCTTCACCTGGTCCCGTGCGGGCTTCTCGTGGATCTCGCCCGTCAGAGCGTCCGCCTCGTCCGACTTGCGGTCGATCCAGCGTTCGTAACCCGTGGCGAGCGCTTCCAGAGCGGCCAGAACCTCGGCGTCGGAGTTTTCGGCCAGCCCCAGCATGGATAGCGATGAGCTGTCGATCTCCGGGTTTGAGTCGGTGAGCAGTACCTCCACGCTGGGCACGAATTCGCTCCGGACTTCGGGCACGGCGGGCGGGACGGTTTCTGTCACGCCGATCGGCGACGGGGTCCAGTCCCATGCGGCGGAGCAGCCGTGTCCGACGGCAAAGGTCGGGGCGTGGCGGTGCAGCAGCCGACTCGTGGCGATCTCCGGGTCGTGGGCGGACATCGGGGCGGGGCGCTCGACGAACGCAGTGGAACCGTCGGCGGCCCGGACCGTGAGCCCGCACTGGAACAAGGAGAAGGCATCCTGGAGATCCCGCTCCCCGATCTTCTGCTGGTTGATCAACGTGACGGTGACCGTGACCGTGCCGGTCTTCCGGTCGGGTCGCCGGACGATGACGTGCAGCGCGACCTTCTTGGCAAGGAGTTCGATCGGTTCGGCCGGCGCGGGTGCGTTCAGGTCGATGTGCTTGTCCGGGAGCTGGAGTTCCCTGCGTCGCCACTGCTCCCGCTGCTCGGCGGTGGTGCGGGCTTCGGCTCGGCGAGCGGGGATCGGGTTGCCGTCGGCGTCCGTGGGTTCGTAGACGGCCGCGCGGGTCGAGACCACGATCGTGTCGCTTCTCGGGTCGACGGCGAAGGTCAGGCCCATGGAGGAGGGGCGTCTGTCCCCCGCGACGCCGACATCCTGCGCGGTGCCGGACTCCTCGGCGTCGTCGCGGGGAGGTACGGGCGTGGTGTCCGTGCCGTTCTGCTCGGCAGCGATCTCGACTTTTCGCTCCTTGGAGGCACGCGGGTACAGCACGCCGGTCAGGTAGCGGTCGATCGGCGCGTCCCGGGTGAGCACCTCGTCCCGGTCGTGCGGGGCGGCATCCTCGGCGGGGCCGAGGAGTTCACGGCGGAGCCCCACGAGGAGTTCCTGGTCCCGGACCCGGTAGTGCTCGGAGTGTCGGCCTGCCACGTGCGTCATGCGCGCTGCTCCTCGTCGTTGTCGGCTCTCCGGAACCGGCCGATGCCGGTGATCCGCGGGACGATCCACACGCCTCGCTCACCCAGTCCGGCGTTGGCGCCGGCGGCCGTGCTGCCCGTCACGGTCTCCAGGGTGTCGATCCGCAGGTCGCGGATCTCGTGGGGCCACCAGGGGTCCCAGGTGCGATTCACCTTCTGCACCTGGAACAGCTCCTCGCGGAACCGCTGCGACGCCTCGCCGATCTCCCGCCCGTCGTGCAGCAGGGTGTACGGCGGGCTCTGTGTTTCGCCCATTGGCAGGTCGTGGCGCCTGCGCAGCACCACTTCCTGGCCGGAGCGGACCTGTTCCAGGAGATACCTCTGGGTGGTGACGGCGTCCGTCTCATGGCCGGGCGGGTTGTCCCGACAGACGTCGCCCGCCTCGGCGACGATGCCGAATCTGTCGTACGACCGCCACCCGCCGACGTACCGGCGGCCGTTCCTTTTGCCACCCGCCCTCCTGAGCATCGGCAGCTCGGGGGAGCCCACGTGGTAGAGGTCCTGGCGGGCGCGCGTCATCGCCACGTACAAGGCTCGGGCCTCGGCGGGGAGGTCCAGTTCGTCCTTGTGCTGTTTGTGGAGCTCGGCGATGGTCGGCGGGGTCAGGACGATCACCCGGTCGAACTCGAGGCCCTTGGCCCGGTGCACGGTGGAGACGACGATCCGTGTGCTCTCCGGGTCGGCCGCTTCGTCGGGGAACCTGCCGTCGGCGACCGAGCGGCGCAGGCGCTCCAGATCGAGCACAGCGCGCCCGGTCGCGCGTGCGGCTCGACGCAGCACGGTCCACAGGGCGGTCGCATTCGGCTCGTACGGCAGAGGGATCTCCGCGAGCAGAGAGCGGAACCGGTCCTCGGTGAGACTGGTCGCCTCGGTGCTTCGCAGCAACTCGGCTACCCAGTACGGCACCGGCCGATCCTCGAGGGGGCGCCGCAGCCGGTGCTCGACGCCGTGTTCGTGGAGCAACCCGGAGACCACCAGGGCCTGGCGGTTGTCGCGGGTGAGGATCGCGCAGGTGTCGGGGAAGGACCGCAACCCGTCCAAGGTGAACGGATCGGCGAGGTCGCCCATCCCGTTCGCCGGATCCAGAAGCAGGTCGCGCAGTTCCTCGTAGAGCGTCGCCTCCTCGTCCGCGTCGGTGACTTGCTGGAGCCGAGGCCCGTGCGCCAGCGCGATCCGGGCCTCGAAAGTGACGGCCCGGAAGTTCTCGGTCAGATGCAGCTCCGCCAGGTCGTCGGGGAACGAACGTCGCAGCCACTCGAAGAACCGGCCGGTCTCAGCAGCGCGTTCGTGCAGGTCGTCGATCTGGAAGCCGTAGACGGACTGGGCGGCGTCGCCGACCACAGTGAAGCCGCAGCTGTCCTGGTACCGGTCGAACAGTGCCTCCACCAGCTCCCGGCGGTCGCCCAACAGATCCTGCACCTCGTCGATCACGACATGGGCGGGTGGAACGGCATCGCCGGCCTCCAGGGCACCCTTCTCGATCGCTTCGGTAGCGGCCTTGATCCGCTTGTCGAAGCCGGCCGCACCCCACTCGGCGTCCGGGTACGCCTGGAGGAGCACTCCGTACGCCCAGGCGTCGAAGGTCTGGGCGCGCACCCGGCGGGCCCGCTCCCCGTGGCGGGCGATCCGCTCGCGCAACTCGCGGGCGGCGGCGCGGGAGAAGGTGAGCACAAGAATTTCGGCGGCCTCCAACGCCTCGTCGGGGTCCTCGTGACCGCACAGCGCATCGAGTCGGCGCACCAATGTGTGCGTCTTTCCCGCCCCGGCCCCGGCGGTGACCAGGACACGCGCGTCCCAGGGTTGCTCGACCACGGCCCGTTGCTCATCGGTGAGCGGAGGACTGTCGAGGTATGCGTCGGTCACTTCCGGCTCCAGAGGTGCTCGAACTGGGTGAAGGCGAGCCTGGTGTCGAAGTTCGCGATGTTGTCGCTGACGTTGAGGATCAGGCAGGTGTCCTTGCCGCCGTTCTTGGGACCGCGCAGACCACGACCGATCATCTGCTGGTAGATGTTGGTGCTGTAGACCGGGCGGGCAACCACCACGACACGGGTGGCGGGTGCGTCGAAACCCTGGGTCAGGACACCGTAGTTGGTGAGGACTCGGATGCGACCCGATCGGAAGTCCTCGATCCGCCTGCGCCGATCCTGGGGGCTTGTGGTCGAGTCCACAGCAGCGGCAGGGATCTGACGGTCGTTCAACCTGGCTGCCAAGTACTTCGCATGATCCACGGACGTGGCGAAGAGAAGGGTCGACCAACCTTTCGGAAGGTCGGCCACCTTGTCGACGATACGGCGGCTGCGCGCGTGGTCGTCGGCGAGACGCTGCTCGGCGGCGCGGGAGAGCACCGCCATCCGGTCGGCCTGCACCTTCTCGTCCCGGGTCAGTTCGATCCGACCGCCCTCCAGGGTGTGGTGCTCGACCTGGGCGAGCATTCCCCACTCTTGGAGGTCCCGATACGGATCACCGGAGGGGAAGACGCCCTCGTCGAGGCGCCGGTTACCGAACCGGTTGACCAGCCGACGGGTCTCGTCCTCGTTGGTGTTGCGGAACGGAGTGGCGGTCAGACCGAGCAGATGCCGTCCCGTCTCGTATTGAGTGAGCCCCAACTGCCCAAGGATGTCGGTGTAACGCTTGGAAATAGCGGTGTGCGCCTCGTCCACGATCACCAGCGCAGCCTGTCGCAGCCAGGCGTACTGCTCGGTGTCCAGGCATCGTTCCAGCTTGGCGTCGGTGGCGACGACCAGGTGTGGGTGTTCGACGACGTTCCCCACCTCGTTGCTGCTCCAGAGCCGACTGATGGTGAGCGGCCGCTCCGCGCCAACCTTGCTCCACACGAACTTCCAGCTCTGTACCGCTTGTTCGCACAGCTCCTCGGTCTGCGCGATCCACAGCAGCGGTCCCTCAAGGTCACCCACCCGCTTCACCCAGCGGATCACGGCTTCGGCGGTGACCCGAGTCTTGCCGGCGCCGGTGGGCAGAGACAACATGCCGCGCTGCGGGGCCAGCCGGTCGAGGAGGGTGGAGATGTTCCGGACCAGATCCTCCTGGTAGCCGTGGAGTGCGGGAAAGTCCTGCGGGCCGTCCACGGTCTCGAAGGCGGGCGGAGACGGCGTCCTGGAGCCGGCGAAGGACGCCGGCAGCTTCAGGTCCGACACGAAGGTGACGGCAGCCGATGAACCTCCGTAGGCGACAGGTGCGTTGGGGAACCTGGCCTGGATGTCCCTGGCGTGCTGTTGAAGCACTCCGTCGCCGTGTGCGTTGAACGCCATCTGCGCGATCCGGTGACCGGACGGCTCGGTGCTGTCGGTCTCCTGCAGTTCGGCTTCCAACAGACCTTCGGGCAGCCCGGTCCGGAGGGCGTCCGCACCGATCAGCAGCTCGATCTTGGCGACAACGTCCTCCGCGTCCCGCACGGCTCTGACCGCTGCCTTCATCTCGCTGTCCCGAGCCATGCGGTCCTGTTGCTCCAACACCGCCCGGCAGCCCGTCGTGCCGAGGCCGAGCTCCAGCTCGCGGTCGATCAGCCGCAGCATCGTCTCGGGGTTCAACGGGACGCGGACCTTGACCGTGCTGCCCTGGCGCACGGCGTCCAGAGCAGCGGCCTGCGCGCCCTTGGGGGTGCGGGTCACCTCCTCCAGTTCGGTGCACCGCTGCACCAGACTGTTCCGGTTGGCACTGTTCAGCCGCTGACGCAGCGCGGGGTACAGCTCGACCAGAGGCACCGGGTCACCTTCGGGGACTTCGCGGGTCTCCCGGCTGATCACGTCGGCGTAGCGGAGCATGCCCCACTTCTCGACCATCAGCTCGGCGTCCTCGGGAGTCGCCACGAGCAGCGCGGGAAGCTGTTCGGCTCGCAGCGCCCGATACTCGGCGCTCCCGACGGCAAGCGTGATCTCGTTGTCAGGACGTGCGCCCCACACGTCGCCGATGCGGCACCGGGTCAGAGCGTCCTCGGGGAAGTCCGCGCCGAATCGGGTGAGCATCACGTAGGTGGCGCCGACGAAGCCGTCGTCCTCGCTCACGGACACGTCGGCGAGAAGCGTGTCCCAGCGGTCGGCCGGTACATCGTCGACGGTGGTCGGCAGACGCAGCTTGCGGGCCTTCTCCGGCGAGATGTCGGCGACCGGCAGCACATCGCGGTAAGCGGCGAGCTGTGGCCCGACGGCCTCCTTCAGCGGCTTGATCCCCTGGGAGGTGGCGGCCGTGCCGTACTTCTTGAGCATCCAGCGGATCGGCGAGATGACAGCTTGGCGGGTGCTCGACTGAGCACCGACCCGACAGGTCCAGTTGTCCACGACGTCGTCGTCGGCCAAGACCTTCAGGAAGGCGGCCCGAGACTCTTCCGAAAGGGAGCGGAAGAGGTGCAGCGGACCACCGATCGCGGAGCCGTCCAACTTCATCCGGCTGAGGGACGGACGGGGAGCACGCTCGTCCAGGCTCCGCAGGTAGGCGGAGTGGACTGCTTCCCGATACTCCTCGAACCAGGCCTCGCCCTCCGGCCGGACTCCCGTCGAGGGGCGCTCCCGCAGCCCGATCTCGGGGAAGAAGGAGAGATCGTCGGAGTGGAATTCCTTGTCGACGGCGATGCTCGGGTCTCGCCCGGCGTCGACCACCGCCCCCGGGAGCATGCAGTCCCGCGCCGGCCGGAACTTCCCGTCGGCGGTCCGCACCCGCAGCGTGTCACGAGGTGTCGGCACCCGCTCCAGAACTCTGTGGGCCAACCGGCGTCCCCCGGCCTGCCGGAACAGCTCCCAGAACCGCTCCCATTCGGTGTCCCCGTAGCCGTCGAAGCCCTGGTCGAGGACGCTGACGAAGCGTCCTTCGGCGTCCGCTTCCCGGATGCCGAGGACGTTGAGAGCGTGGGCGAGCGACGAGTTCCGGGCGATGTCATCGACCACGTACACCGTGGACTCACGCAGTCCACCCTGTTCCGCGCGGCGGAACACCCGACCGGGCACAGGGGCGACGAGACCGTGCTCCTCCGTGAGCACGATCCGTGCCTTCCGTGCCTCTTCGACGAACGGGTTCTGAACTTCGATCATGTCCGCGAGGATGCGGATGGCCACAGTCGAGGCTTCGACGCTTTTGCTCTCGACCAGCGCCTCCAGCCACTCGCGCACGCCGGTACGCTCGTGCCCAGCCGCGTCGAGGATGTGCTCGACCTTTCCGGAGCGCAGAGTGTCGGTCTCGACGCTGGGGTGCAGCCAGTTCGTGGGGCGACCGGGGCACTCATGCCACATCCGCAGCCAGCCGGCGAGGCGCTTCTGCTCCTTGTCGAAGCGGGGGTGGAAGCGCAGCTCGGTCGGGACGCGAAGAACCCCGTCCTGGTCGGGCAACGACGGGCGCACCGCGGCCCTGGACCAGATCTCCCGGGTCAGGAACTCGTCCGCCCAACTGATCGCTTCCTTCACACGCCCGGGCAGCAGAGGAAGGTAGGCAGCCGGGTCCTCGCTGGGAGCGAGAGAGGGAAGGGCGTCCACGACGAGCGTCGCCGACACCTTGATCATTTCCTGATTGAAGGGCGAGGAGTCGAGGAGGTTCTGCCGATCCTCGTTGGTCTTCCAGGCCCCGTTGAGGATGCCGCTCAGCGACATCTCGTACTTGGTGGGGAAGAAGGACCAGAAGCGTCCCCGGCCACGAGACTTCGGGCTGACGTGCAGTCCGCTCTGCAAATTCCTCGCCAGGTCAGGTACGGCCCAAGCGAGTTCGAGCGCGATTCGGCCGTGGAGCTCACCGGCATCGGCCCTGGCGGCCGGCCCGGGCTCGTGGGTCACGGTGAAGACGCGCCAGCGGTCGGTGGCCGTCGGTTTGCCAGTCCGTTCTTCGACCACGGCGTGCCGATCGCCGCTCTGCTCGGTGGTCAATACCCGGCGGGCGAGCGGACGAAGGCGACGGTCCTCCAGGACGACCTTCGCCACGTGAGGGGAGAACAGCTGGAAGCCGACCGGGAACTCCTCGCGCTGCTCGCCGGGAAGACGCGCGCGACCTCCGTGCATGTCGAGGCCGAGCCGGTCGTCCGCTCTCGTGAGCAGCGGCAGTCGTACGACGGTGGTCGCCCAGGTCAGCAGCTCGTCGAGGATCGGATCGGCCGTACGCTCGAGGTTCTCGTCGAGCGGTCGGGCCATCCGCAGCACGGGAGCGTCGAATTCAGGTCCGTACCGCTCCACGACCCCCGGCACGGCCCGGATCTGTTCGTACGACCACGCACGATCGAAACCGAAGCTGCCGGTTCGGCTGAAGAATTCCGGGGCGTCGGTGACCACGAGGACCGACTTGACTCCCACGCCGAATCGACCGATCTGCCCGCCGCGTTTGCGGGACATGCTCATTCGGAGAATGGTTTCCGCGCCCTCGGGCGTAACCGGAGTTCCTTCGTTGGCACAGTAGAGATGCGATTCGGTGAGGATCACGTGGATGGAACCGCCGGGTTCCCCCGCGATTTCGTCTGCCGCGTTCTGGACGAGTTCGAAGAGCTGACGGTCGCCGTATCCGCCTTGCGTGATGCGCCGCTCGCCGTTCGAGTGTTCGGCTACCAGTCCGGGGTCGACCTCGTACGTTTGCAGAACGCGGGAGGACTGCTCGAGCACGGTCTTCACTACCGAGGGCGGTTCAACGGACAACACGGGTCTCCGATCCATGAGCACGGGCGGGGCAGGCGATGTGACGGACGCGGTTCATGCCGGAAGCGGTTGCAGCGGGAGCCGCCGTACTCCTAGAAAACGGATTTGCGCACGCGGCAGGGCAAGGGAAAGGAAGTGCACTTCTCAAGGCAGCAAAAGTGATCTGTTTTGGAACAATGCACACCTGTGGCCGGGATCGGAGAAACGATTCTCTCGAGACAGGTGGGGCTGCCGATGAAAGACGCTAGCGGATTCGAATCGGCGTACGCAAGTGCCTTGCCTCTACGGTTCGTTGGGGGTGGAAGTGGAGGTCGAAGGTCCGCATTTCTGCGGGGGCGTCGACCTTCACTTCGAGGGTGCAATATTGGACAATGGGCGCCAAATCAACTGAAAACTGGATGATTGATATTTAGTGGGTGACTGGAGCTGAGAGTCTCGGAAGTCAAACTTCCTTTGACAGTCGCTCCTTGTGTCAATCGCGGGGGTAGTGTGGAGGCGTCGTCGTAGGAACGAGCCGAGACCGGAGCGCAAGTGAGAGTGGAAGCAGGCGAGGACTTCGGCCCGTGGTTGGCGCGGCAGTTGAAGCTGGCGCGTATGACGCAGACGCAGTTGGCCGAGGCGGTGGACGTGACGCGCGCAGCCGTCTCCGCCTGGATCACCGGGCGAGCCACACCGAGGCCGGAGACGATCGAACGGATCGCTCAGGCGCTGAATACCGACCTGGCCACCGTGCACACGCGCACCACCGACACTCTGGCCGGCCTGCCCATCGGTTGGTACCACCGTCCCGGACACGCCGATGGCGGGCGGGAGTTGGGCAACGCCGCGGCGTTCGCCTTCGATGCAGACGTGGGGGTGCTGGCACGCGAGACCTGCCAGAACAGCCTCGACGAGCGGCTCGCGGAGAACGGCCGCCCGGTCCGCGTGCGTTACACCCTCCACGAGCTCACCGGCGAGGCGTTGGACGCCTTCCGCAGGGCCATCCTCTGGGATGAACTCCACCCCCATTACATGGCGGTCTCACAGTCGGCTTCCCAACAGAAGGTCGGACGTGTCGTGGACGCCGGTGTTAGCGACATGTTCGAGAAGGGCCGATTGGTCCTCCTCAGGATCGACGACTACAACGCCTCTGGTCTCACCGGCGACGACTACGACGACGGCAAGTTCGCGGCTGTCGTCCGCCGCCAACTGGAGAGTCTCAAGTCGGGGCAGAGCGCGGGCGGTTCCTACGGTCTCGGCAAGGCGACGCTCTGGGCGACCAGTGCGCTCGGCATGGTTCTGATCAACTCCACTCTCTCGCTCGCTCACGAGGGCCGAACCGAACGCCGTGTCATCGGACGACTGGAGTTGCCGTGGCGTTCTGTCGACGGTCGCTCGTACGCGGGCCCCGCTTGGCTGGGGCGCCCGGACCCCGACACCCCGGGTGCAGAGGTGGCTCGTTCCTGGTGGGCCGACGAGGAGACGGTCGAGCGCCTTCACCTCACCCGCGACAGCGACGAGCCGGGAACCTCCTTCCTCATCGTCGGTGCCCATGACGTGGCAAGCCTCGACCAGAGCACTTTCGACCTTGATGCCGACGACGAGGACGGGAGCGACGACGACGGAACACGCGACATCCGAGCCATGCACAGACGTCTGGTCGAGGCACTGGGGCGGGACTTCTGGGCAGCGATGACCGGTGGCGGAAGCCGACTTCCCCTCCTGGAGACCTCAGTCCGTACGCTGCGCAACGGTGAGGTTGTCATAGACGAGGAGAAGGTCGATCCCACCGTCTCCCAACCCTCTCGGACCCGGGCGCTGCGTGCTTTCTACGACGGGACAACCGTGGACCGGCTCACCGAGGCCGGTCAGGTCGCTCTCCACAGGGTCCCGTTCCGGCTGCCTCTCTCCGGCGGCCGCCGTGGCACGCTCGGTACGCACCCCGCGGTGCTTCTGGTCACGGAGGCCGAAGACGCGGATGGCATCCCGAACCAGGTGCACTCGCTGCGCGGCAATCGAATGACCATCAAGAAGTCCGGTGTCGCCGGCCTGCCGTTGGGCGTCAACGCCTTTCAGGCTGTTCTCCTGGTGGGGCACGCGGCCGGAGAGTCGGTTCCCTTCGCCGAAGAGGCCGAGGAGTTCCTGCGTGCGGCCGAGCCCCCCGAGCATGACCGCTGGGGTCAGTCCGAGGAGTTGACCCTCCGCTGGTCGCACACCGCGCACCATCGCATCGCCCGTTTGACAACCGATGTCAACACCGCTGTGAAGGATTTGGTCGCCCAGCCGAAGCGTTCCGGCGGCCAGGGGGGCGCAAAGTTGCGGAAGGCACTCACGGTTCCGCGCAAGCCCGCGCGCAGGCGCGGCTCCGGGCCGGTCCTCCCGGAGCTGGACGGACTCGACGCCTCGATCGGTGCGGGCGGGGAGTGGCAGATCACGGCCGAGGTGAAGCTGCCTCGTGGTGACGAACTGCCCGCCATGACACCGGTGGTCCTCCTCGACGTGCGCTCAGGCAGTCGCCCCAAACTCGAGTGGGCAGAGCTCGTCGCGGTGGACGGCTGTGAGGTCGAGGACGGGGTGCTCCGCTTCACGCCGGGCGTCCGGCGAGCCACGTTCCGGGGCTCCACCGACGTCGCCGGTCATCCGGTCCGTACGACGCTCACACGGCTCGTTCTCGAACTGCGCGCCGGCAAGGGGGAGTGAGGCATGAAGTTCTACCCGTACAAGCGGCTGAACCGCCCGATCGCCCTTCGGGTGACCTCGGTCTCCCTCAAGTTGCCCGACGGATCACGCGACCAGCTGGACACCTCGGCGTACTCCACTCAGCAGCGGACCGTGGCTCTGGGTGTGGCGCAGCGTGAGGACTGGGTGTCGGCCAGGATCGGTCTGTCCGCCACTCTGCCCCCCGGAGCCAACGCCTCCGATGCCCCGTGGAGCGAATTGCGTGTTCTGGCAGTGCTCACCGACGGCGAGACCAATGTGCGTACTGCCGTCGACCTCCGGCAGGACGCCCCGGAGAGCAAGGAGTGGTCCGGTGCCATCGAGGTGTTCCGCGATGATCACGTGGGCCGTGCCACCCTCGCGGCCCATGCAGTCGCCACAGTCGACGATGTGCCCGGTCGGGCGATCGCCGAGACCGACGACGACTGGACCGTCGACGTGGCCGCCGAGGAGCCGCTCAGTGGTCTGCGCCTTGACGTGAAGCAGATGAGTTTCTCGAAGAGCGCGCGGGAGTGGTTGCACCCCTACTCCGACGCACCGTGGATCGTGGACACCTCGGGCCGTGTGCCGACGGTGCTGGTCAACACTGACATCGAGGGCTTCTCCGATCTTCTGGGCGGTGAAAGCGGGGGAATCGAGAGCAAGGTCCACGAGATGTTGGTCTCCCAGATGGCTACCGATGTGTGGACCGCGGTGTTCCACAGCTCTGTCGGTGATCTGGAGGTCGAACCCGACGGCTCACCGGTCTTCCCCACCGACTGGCAGGGCGAAGTGCTGCGGGAGATGCTCCCCGATGTGGTGCCGGGCGTCCATGTGGAGGAGGCGCTGCGCCAGGTCCATCGCCGACGCACCGGTGACGCGGGGTGGGTGGAGCTCCAGACCCGCATCCACTACGCCGCCGTGCGGCGTTCCGGGGCGAGCAAGGCGCTTGCCAATGCCCTACGCGGACTACAGCAGATGAACCGAGGGGACAGAGCATGATCGAGAAGCCGCATCATCTTCCTCAGCGGCTCGGCCTGCTGTCCGCGACGGCGGCCGACCCCCTTCTCACGGAGGATCTGCTCAAGGGGACCCAGGGGCACGGCGGTGTCGATCTCGCCAAGGTCGTCGAACCGTTGCCGGAGGACGACCCCCGGTGGGAGGTCGAACCGCTCAGGGAACTTGTGGAGGACGCGATGCACGAGTTCCGGGAGAATCGGACCCAGGCCGACGCCTGGCTGGCGCCCCGACTGCACGCAACTCTTCGCATCACTCGGCGTGAGGCCGCGGACCGAAGGCTCTGGAACCATCTCGCGTTGGCCGTCGCTCCGGACTATGTGGCTTGGCGGCATCTCTCGGCGCCCGCGTCGGAGCGGAGTGAGTCGAGCATCAACCCGGCCCGCTTCAAGGGCGCGCTCGACCGTCAGTGCTTCTCGCGCCTGTGGTGGGCGGCAGAGATGTTCCGTAATGGCAAGGACTACTCCCCGGTGGGGGCGGCCTGCGCCAACCAGGACCTCATCCACTCCGCTCTGCGGCGGGACCTGATCGACCACCGTCCCACTGCCCAGGCTCTCGTACGCATCTTGGGACGCGGGATCGCCAGTACAGGCCGTGAGGTCGAGGGCCTCATGGCGGCGATCAACGCTGCCGCTGCGACCCTGGTCTACGACGTGCTGGCACCGGACGAGCCGCGCGATCCCGAGGTGCTGCGCCAGTGGGCCGCGGATGCTGATTCCGCGCCCCCGGTGCCGAGGCACTCCCTGCCTGACGGGCCCGACGAAGAGCCTGTCCCGGAGGAGTCGGTGGTCGCGCTCACCGACTACTTCGCTGAGCTCTTCGAGACGGCCCCGATCCGAGGCCGGACGCTTCAGGGGTGAGAGACGGGTCGCCTGCCCGTGAGCAGGTGACCCTCCCGATCGACGTGCCGGCGGATCTCCACCGGCTCGCCGGGCGTCCAGTTCTCCAGGTCCGTGGTGGCCTGCTCCAGCCTTGACCTGGCCTCTTCGGCGCTCAGTCCGGGTTCAAGCACCCGCAGCAGGACGTGCAGGGCGAGCCTGGGAGGCACGGCGTTGCCGATCTGCTGCGGCACGTCGTTGCCGGTCCAGGGATATGCGACAGGGAACGTCTGGAGGACCCCTGCCTCGGCAGGGGCGAAGCGGGAGAGGTCGCCGGGGAGGTCCTCGTCGGTGCCCTTGTGGACCACGCGGTTCCGCGACACCTTCCCGGTGATCGTCGAGGAAGGGGCGTCGTGGTCGCGTCGGCCGCGCGCCTCAGGTACACCCCCGGTCCCGTAGTTCGAGATGACGGTGAAGGCAGGGCGCTCGGGAAGATCGGGCGCGATGCTTCGTGCCTTCTTGAGTGCCGCCTCCATGGAGACCCAGGCCGCTTTCGGAGCTTCCAGAGGGAGGACGTCCGCGTGAGCCGCCTTGGACGCTCGGGTCGAGGGGCGGCTCCCCGTCTGATAGCGCTCGTGGGTCTCGGGCACCTCTGCAAGGGAGGTTCGACCGACACGAGCCATGAGCACCGCACGCCTGCGGGTCTGTGGGACCCCGAATGCCTCAGTGTGCAAGAGCTGCGTTCTGGTCCGGTACCCGAGAGTGGCGAACACCTCGGCGTACTTCTCCCACACCGGCATCACCGCCTGTACCTGCTCCAGGACGACGGCTTCGTACGGCTCCGAGCCGGGGCGCCTGCTCCGCTCGATCACCCACCACAGAGGTTGCAGGACCAGTCCAGTCCGTTCGTCTCCCAGCTCTTCCAACTTGTCCTTCAACTTGGCGAGTTCATCATTCAGGTCGCAGAACTCCTTGATCAGGACCTTGAGCTCGCCATCGGAGGACGCAAGGGCCTGCGGTGCTTTGAGACGCTTCAGGAAGCTCTTGATCTCACCCTGCGAGTTCCCGAGGGTCTCCAGCCTCTTCCTCATGGCCTTGCGTACCTTGCCCCTGAGGTTCTCCACGTTGCTCTTCTCGGCCTTGACCTCTTTGGCCTCGATCTCTTTCCGCCGGAGTTCCTCGAAGATGCGGCGCCAGGTTCGGAAGATCTCCGTCCAGTCCTGGTCGTTGTTCCGCACGGCGTCGTGGAGGCGCTCGATGTACTCCACCACCTGGTCCAGCGCTCTGCGGCCCGCCCCGTGCCCGGCTACGGTGAACGTCTGGCAGGGGGGTCCACCGGTCAGTACCTGGGCGTCGGGGAAGAAGGCCGCGCGGTACTGCCGGACATCGCCTTTGAAGGTGTTCATTCCTGCCGCACTGCGGGTGGCGCATGCCCCTGCGTCACATTCGATGCCGGTGATCTGGTACCCCAGCACATCCGCTGCCACATCCAGCCCACCTGGACCCGCAAAAAGGTCCACGATGCGGAAAACCGCAGGTGAGGAGTGTTGTTCTTCTTTGATGTGGCTCATGTGCGTGAAGTTTAGCCAGCGCGCGGGGGTGAACAGAACGTCTCGTCTACATGCAGTCGGAGGAGCGCAGAGCGGTCGCGATGGCGGCACCCAGCGCCCTGCCCACCGGCGGGGGCGTGGCGTGACCGATCTGCCGGTACTGAGCCGTCTTCCGTCCCGTAATACGCCACTCCGGAGGGAACGACTGCAGAAGGGCCGCCTGGTCCACCGTGATCTTCACCATCTGCGCCGGGTCGTCCGAGCGCGGCCAGTGGTACTCAGCTCCCGGCACCTCGTTGGCCAGCGCGCCTGCGTTCACCCCCATCCGCGCCCACGCCCGTTTCGTGCCGGATGGGCCGAGATCCGCGCCGCCACGATTGTCCGAGCCCCCGACCAGGGTGGGTGCCACGGCCCGCGCCTGGGCCGCCCAGGCGTCTGCGTCGCACCAGCCTCGGGCCGCCATCGACAGCCGCAGGGCCCGACCGACCGGAACATGCTCTTCCACCGTCGGCACGGGCGGAGCGAACGCGTGGAACCACCGCTCCTTGAGAGCCACGAGAATGCCCTGCCTGCGCTCCTGCGGCACACCGAAGTCCGCTGCGTTCAGCACGAACCAGCAGAACCGGTAGCCGAGATGCGCCAGCTCGGCCTGGACGAAGTCGCGCACGCCGGCGTACGCCGAGGACTCCACGAGAGCGGGCAGGTTCTCCAGCAACAGGGCCCGCGGCTGGATCGAGTGGACCAGATAGATCGTGGCAGTGAGAAGTCGCAATTCCTGCTCGCTGTCCGAACGTCCTACCGCGGCCGAGGATTTCACTCGCGGTAGGCCGGCCGACAGGAGATCGACGTCCAGGGTCTCCGGGTACTCGTCCGGTAGGAATTCGACCAGGTCCTCGCAGACCACGTTCCAATGCGGCCGGTTGGCCAGGAGCGTCTCGCAGGCCTGTCGTTTGTTGTCGAGCAGGAGCACCGGGGAGAAGCCGGCGCTCTCCAGCCCCGACGCCAACCCGCCCGCGCCGGAACAGACGTCCACGAAACCGAGTCGATCGACCATCCGCTCCCCCTCAACTCTTCCGGCGACCTTGCTCACCTTGCTCTCGCGCCCGCTGCTTCAGCCGGTCCTGATCCCGCTTCTCCCGGTCCACCGCCGCACGTACCGCCGCCGCGATCTCTTCCGCGGACATGTGCTCCCAGAACCGCAACACTGTCCACCCTGCCGCGAGCAGATGCTCGGTGGTCTCCCGATCGCGGGCCATGTTCCGGTCCAGCTTGCGGCGCCACCAGTCCGCGTTGGCCTTCGGGTGAGTGGCGTGCTGAGGGCAGCCGTGCCAGAAGCAGCCGTCGATGAGGACCGCGACCTTGGCCCGGGTGAAGGCCACGTCGATCCGTCGCCGGGGCATGCCGGGCACGGGGTACTCCACGCGATAACGCAGCCCGGCCGCGTGCAGCAGCCGTCGCACGGCCAGTTCGGCACCCGTGTCCTTGCTCGCCTGCCTTTTCATGCGGGCCGAGACACCGGGAGAGGAAGGCATCACGCTGTTCACTGTCGTCGAGCCTCACGAACGCATGTCGTCACGATCGATGATCGCCGTTTCCACCCTGGGTCGGGACAAGCCCAGGGTGCGTGCGGGCGTGCCAGTTCAGCTGGTTGCATGCGACGTTAGCGCGCACGAGTGGTGGAGGAGTAGCGGAGCCAGAATGAATGGGGTGGATGTCCGGGGGTCGTTTCCCGGAACGCCCCGACGGTGAGTCCTGGGAGGCGTTTCAGGCAACGAACCTCGGGCGGCGAGACCACCGACGACCTCAGGCCTGCGTGGCCCCGTGACACTCCCCATACCCCCGCCCCGACCCACACCAGCAGACATCCCCCCGCTGCGGGGGCCAAGCCACCGCCAGTCCCCGCGCCGCCACTGTCGTCGCGTACTGCGGGAGGAGGGTCGGGTCTGCCGGGGAGGATGCCTCCGAGGCGGCGAAAGCCTCGTATGACGGGACGGTGCCGGTGACGATGCCGAGGTTCGGGGTGCCGGAGGCGGCGAGTTCGCGGAGGGAGGCCTCTATGGTCGCGAGGTGTTCCTCGTGGGACGGGTACTCCGAGGCGAGGGTGGGGTACGCGGTCAGGAGTTCGGCCAGTTCGGGGGACGGCCAGTGGAGGACGGCCACCGGGAAGGGGCGGGAGAGGGCCTCGCGGTAGGCGCCCAGTTCTGCCTGGAGGCGGGAGATTTCCGCCTGGAGTTCGGCCGGGTTGTCCGAGCCGAGGGACCAGACCCGCTTCGGGTCGTGGAGCTCGTCCAAGGAGATGGGGGACGAGTGGATGGTGTCCGCCAGGGTGTCCCAGTCGTCGTGGGCCGCGCCCAGCATGCGGCGGACGCGGTGGCGGCCGACGAGGAGGGGGCGGGTGGCGTAGGGGGGTTCCGATACGTCCGCCAGGAGGAGCTGGGCTGCCTGCGTGAACGTCTCCTGCGCCGCTTCCAGCTCGTCGTGCGACTCCAGGGCCTCGGCCACGATCACCCAGGCGGCCGGGTCGCGGGGGGATGCGGTCCTGACGCCGTCGATGATCGCGCGTGCCTCCGCCTCGTGCCCGTACTCCCAGAGGTTCGAGGCCTTGAGGGCTCGTACCAGGTGGGGGTTCTCGAGAGAACTCGTCGAGGACGACAGGAGACGGTCGTAGAGCGCGGTCGCGGCTGGGCGGTCTCCGGCCAGTTCGAGGTGGGCCGCGGCCTGCACGAGCAGGTGTTCGGCGTCCTCGGGGTAGAGGCCGGCGGTCCGCTCCAGGCGTGCCGCTTCGGCATGGTGGTCGACGTTCTCGGCAGGCGTGTCGGGGCGCATGGGTGACACCGTACTGCCGTTGACCGACAAAGAAGAGAGAGGTGCAGGCCAGGGGGGCGGGAGTCTCCGGGGGCATATTCCGCCCGGGCAGCCGCATTCCGCCGGGTGGGGCCGGCCAAGTTCCACCGGTGGCGTCATATTGCGCCTGGTTACGCCTGGTTGAGAAGAATTATGGATGATTATTTCTAGTTGGGGATGGTTGTGGCTGATTGTCGCTGCCCCCCTCTCCGCTCTTCTCAGATCGCCACCCCGTCCACCTGCAACGTCTGCACCGCCCCCGCCGCGAACGGCACCGCGATCGACTTGCCGCTCACGTGCGTGTCCGAGTGCGCCGCGTACCGGTCGCCCGTCGTGCCCGATGTCAGGGTGTTCCAGCGGGGGACCAGGCCGCCCGTGCCGCCGGACGCGGTGGTGAAGCGGGACAGGTCGAACGTCAGGGTCTGGGAGGAGGACGCCTTGTTCACGGCCACGATCACCAGGCGTTTCGCCGTCGCGTCGTAGGCCGCCGCCGCGTAGTCCACTCCCGTGTCGACGATCGTCATTCCGGGGCGGATGTGGCGGGTGAATTGGGCCATCACGTAGTACTTCGTCTGGATGGGCCCGGGTGTCAGTGTGCTCGCGTCGTACGCGATCGTCGCCCAGCCTGCCGACGGGTCCACCACCTGCCAGTAGACCCAGGCGGTCGGGTGCAGCCAGCGGAAGTCCAGGCACAGGTTGCCCGCCAGGGTGAGGCCGGAGCCGTCGCCGTACTCGGAGTTCCACAGGCCCTTGCCCGCGGTCGTCACCACGTCCGTGTAGAGGAGGTCGCGGCGGCCGCCCGAACCCTGGTAGCCGTGCACGTTGACGCGGTTGACCTGCGCCTTTGTCGTCGAACTGAAAGAACTCCACGTCGTACGGGCCAGGTCGTAGCTCGTCTCGTCCGAGGCCGAGATCCTGATGCCGGTCAGACCCCGCTTGTCCAACTCGCCGCGCAGGTAAGGGAGTACGGCCGCCTGGACGGACGCGTCGATGTGGCAGCCCTCCTGGGTGCCGGTGGCCGTCCACCAGTTGGAGGACGGTTCGTTGAAGGCCTCGACGGTCGAGAAGGTCACGCCCCAGTTCGTCTTCGCGTAGAGGGCCACGGCCGCCAGGTGGGAGGCGTGCTGGCGGTAGTTCCAGGACTGGAGGTTGTTGCCGCCGCCGGCCGCGCCCGAGGGGTTGTGGTTCAGGCACATCCACCACATCGGGGAGTTGGCGAACAGCTCGCTCGTCGCGCCCCGCGCGGTCGCCTTCAGCAGCATGGCCCGCTGGGTGGCGTCCGCCGTCCACTTCCAGGCCGAGGAGGTCGGGTCCTCGTTGTTCCAGTCCTGCCAGTAGCCCTCGATCTGTTTGAAGGCGGGGATGTTGGCGGAGGCGGCCATCGACTCGCCGTTCACGCTGTTCCAGCTGCACGCGCCGAGGTTGTAGCGGGCGATGTTCAGGCCGAGGCCCGGAAGCGACGTTCCGTTGTACGTCGTCGACTTGGTGGTGAAGAAGATGTCGGCGAAGTCGTCGCGGGCGCCGAACACGTTGGCCCACCACGCCAGCGAGGTGCCCCAGCCCTCCCATTTCCCGTACGTCGTGGCGGGGTTGACGGCGATGGTCGCGTCCGCGTGGGCGGTGCCCGTCGCCAGGGCGCCGCCCAGGACCGTGCCGCCCGCCGCGGCCAGCAGTGTTCTGCGTCGGATCATGGCTTCTCCGTTCCGCTCAACTTCCGCTCGCCCCAGCGGAGTTGCGCGTCCATTCGGCACCGGTCGTCCCACCGGCCCCGGCCTGTCCCGCTGATGCCATCAGGAAGCATCGGGCGCGGCGGGTGGGGTTGTCGAGAGGTGTGACCGCACTTTTCGAGCCCCTTTCTAAAACCGGTGTACGAAGGGTTTCGGGCGGCGCCCTGGGAGAGGCCCGTGCCAGGAGGTGTACGGGGCTGGTGACTTGAGGGGGCAGCGCCTATCGTGCGGGCCCGGCCCGCCGACCGGCCGAGCGGGCGAGCGGGCGAGCGGGCGAGCGAGCGGGCGAAGGAGGCGTACGCATGCGGGTTCCCGTGGTGCAGCACAGCACCCGTCGGCGGCGCGCCCTCCGCCGGCGCACCCTGTGGACCGGCGGCGAACTCCTCGTCACCGTAGGAGTCGTCCTCCTGCTCCTCGTCGTCCACCAGCTGTGGTGGACCAACCGGCAGGCCCAGCACAACGCCGAGCGCAAGGTGCAGGCGCTGGAGAGGGAGTGGGGGAGCCCGTCTGCGTCGCCGGGGGGCGCGGACAGCGCGGGGGACGGCGGCAGCTCCCCGAGCCCCGGGAGCTCCGACGGTCGGGACACCCCGAGCCCCACGGGTGGACAGCGGCAAGGCGGCGGCGCCGTCACCGCCGCCCGCGCCCTCCCCGATCTCTCCCAGGCCTACGCCGTCCTCACCATCCCCCGGCTCTCCCTCCGCGTCCCCGTCGCCGAGGGCGTCGGCAAGCAGGACGTCCTCAACAAGGGGTACGTCGGCCACTACAAGGGCACCCAACAGCCGGGCCAGGCAGGGAACTTCGCGCTCGCCGGGCACCGGAACACGCACGGCGAACCCTTCCGGTACATCAACCGGCTCAGGCGCGGAGACACGATCACGGTCGAGACCAAGGCCGCGCTCTACACGTACGTCGTCGACACGGCCCTGCCGCAGACCTCGGCGCGGGACGGCGGGGTCATCGCCAGGGTGCCGCGCAGCACCGTCCGCCCGTCGTACGGGTACAGCGAGCCGGGGTACTACATCACCCTCACCACCTGCACCCCCGAGTACACATCCAAGTACCGGATGGCGGTGTGGGGGAAGCTGCGGTCCATGCGGCCTCGCTAGCGGCCGGGGCCGAAGCGCGCCGACGTCGTCAGACCCGTCGGCGAAGTGCCAGCACGCTCACCGCGGCCACGCCCGTGAGCGCAGCCGAGACGCCGATGGCGATGTCCGCGCCGTGCGCGAGCCCACCCGTGGAGGTCACCAGGGCGATCGTCAGGGCGACCCCGGCGCAGGAACCGATGTAGCGGAGGGTCTGCTGCGCGCCCGAGCCCATCGCGGCGCGTGCGGCGGGGACGGACTCCACCGCGAGGTGCGGGAGCGAGGCGTTGAGCAGGCCGCTGCCCACTCCGGAGACGAGGAAGCCGGGGAGCAGGCGCGTCCAGGAACCGGAGTCGAGCGCGCCCAGCATCGTCAGGACGCCGACCGCGTGCAGCGCGAAGCCGAGGGCGAGCTGGTGGCGCGGCGAGACCCGGCCGGCGAGCCGGCGCGCCTGCAGGGCGACCGCGAAGGACAGGCCGGACCAGAGCAGGAACAGCCACGCCGTGTCCATCGCGGACAGCCCGAGCGTCCGCTGAAGCAGCGTCGGCAGGAAGCTGAACAGGCCGATCACCCCGAGGCCCGTGAAGAGTCCACCGGCCGAGGAGACGAGGAAGCGGCGGTGGCGGAGCAGGCCGAGGTCGATCATGGGCGTACGGGCCCGGCGCTCGATGACGACGAAGCCGGCCATCAGGATGAGGAACGCCGCCAGCAGCAGGCCCACCGGCGCGCGCAGCCACCCGTCGCGGCCGAACGTGAGCGCGGCCACCAGGGCCACCAGTGCGAGGCCGAACGTCAGCGCGCCCGCCAGGTCGGGGCGGCCACCGCGCGGTGCGCGGGACTCGGTGAGCGCCCGGGTGCCCAACAGGGCGACGATCAACGCCGCCGCGCCCAGCACCGCGTAGGCCCCCCGCCAGTTCCATCCCGCTATCGCGCCCGCGAGCAGCGGGCCCACCGCGATGCCGCCGCTGACGAAGGCGCCCCAGACGCCGGTGGCATGCAGGCGTTCGCGCGGGTTCGGGAAGGCGTGGACGATCAGCCCCAGGCTGCTCGCGAGGATCGCCGCGCTCGCCGCGCCCTGCGCGACACGGGCCAGTGTGAACAGCCAGGTCGACGACGCGAGCGCGCCCAGCGCCGTGGTGATACCGAGCGCGACCGTGCCGCCGAGGAAGATCCGGCGGCGGCCGTAGTCGTCCGCGAGGCTGCCGGCGACCAGGAGCAGCGCGGCCAGGCCCAGCGGGGTGCCGTTGAGCAGCCAGGCCTGGGCGGAGACCGAGGTGTGCAGCGCGGCGGCGGTGTCGGGGAGTGTGACCAACGGCGCCGTGTACGTCATCAGGGCCACGGCGGTGGCCGCGCTGGTGAGGGCGAGGGTGGGGGCCGCGCGGGGCGACTGCTCTCCGGACGGGGCCGCGCGGGATGTGTGCTCTCCGGACGGGGCCGCGCCGGGAGTCTCCTGTGTGGAGGGTGCGGCGCGAGGGTCGGAGGCCGGCGCCCGTCGGGCTTCCCGCCCTGGGTGCGCCGAGGGGGTCGTCACGGTGGTGTGGGTGCGGTCGAGCTGGGACATGGCCTGCCCTTCGGGCTCCGTAGGGGGTCAGTCTGCTTGGGTCCGGGCCGAGTGGGTTCATTCAATGAACCATGGCTACGAGACGACAGTAGCACCTAGGTTCGTTCACTGAACCAAGATGTCGGAAAGTGGCTACAGTGGAGGGCATGGCTCTCGGCAAGGACTACGCGACGCAGGAATGCTCGATCGCCCGCGCGCTCGAAATCGTCGGCGAGCGCTGGACGCTCCTCGTCATGCGCGACGCGCTCTACGGCGTACGGCGCTACAACGACTTCCTCGGCCACCTCGGCATCCCGCGCGCGGTCCTCGCGGCCCGCCTCCAGACGCTCACCGCCGAGGGCATCCTGGAAAAGCGCCGCTACCAGGAGTCGCCGTCGCGCGACGAGTACGTCGTCACCGACCGCGGCATCGCGCTCTGGCCCACCCTGCGCTCACTCGGGCTGTGGGGCCGCGAGCACTTCAGCGAGACGCAGCTGCGCTACTTCCGCCACGCGGCCTGCGGCACGGAGCTCGGCCCCTACGGTGAGTGCCCCGCCTGCGGGTTCGTCGTCCCCGTCCGTGACGTCGAGATGGTGCCGGGGCCCGGCCTCGACCCCGACCCGACGGATCCGGTCAGCCGCGCACTGCTCAAGCCGAAGCGCCTGCTGGAACCGATCGAGACGGCTCCTGTATAACAAACGCAGAGCAAGCCGACGTACGAGTGCAAGCCGACGTACGCGAGCCGGCCGACGCACGAGAGCCGGCCGGAGTGCGTGAGCCGGCCGACGTACAAGAGACGCGTGACGTACGACAGGACAGGGGGGCAGCAGATGATCCGGAGCTGGGCGAGCATGCGCCCCGCCGCCGTGCTGCTGCTTCTGCTGCTCGAAGTCGCGCTGCTCGACACCGGCAGCCTCCCCGCCGCCGTCGCCGTGGCCCTGGCCGCGACCGCCGGCGCCGGTTCCGCGCTCGCCGTCTGCGCCCTCATCGGCTCGCGCTGCGCGCCCGCCGTCCCCCGTACGCGGGTCCGGACGGCCATCCGGGACCGTGAGCACCGTACGGCCTTCCTGCCCCAACGCGATCCCGACGCGGCGGGGCGTACGCGCCCCCGAGCGCCCGGGCGTGCCCTCCTGACGGCCGCCGCGTAGGGGAATCTCCGCACCGCATCTCCGTAGCCGGACCCCGCGCGGGTCGTCATGCCGCATTCCGCATTCGCATTCGGCACGACGAGACCCTCGGAGGGCTCACCCATGTCCACATTCCTGTCCACGTTCATGTCCGTTTTCGCGCGGGTGGTCGAGCAGCTCGCCGATCTGCTCCAGCCGCTGTTCCACGCCTCGGCGGCGGCTGCCGCGATCGTCCTGTTCACCGCGCTCGTACGACTGCTCGTGCATCCCCTGTCGCGGGCGGCGGCGCGCGGGCAGCGGGCGCGCGCCAAGCTCCAGCCGCGCGTCGCGGAGCTGCGCAAGAAGCACGCGAAGGATCCGCAGAAGTTGCAGAAGGCGGTGCTGGAGCTGCACGCGGAGGAGAAGGTGTCGCCGCTGTCGGGCTGTCTGCCCAGCCTGTTCCAGCTGCCGGCCTTCTTCCTCCTCTACCACCTGTTCTCGAACTCGACGATCGGCGGCAAGAGCAACGGGCTGCTGTCGCACGCGCTCTTCGCCGCGCCGCTCGGCGGCCGGTGGGCGGACGCGCTGGGGAGCGGGGGAGTGTTCGGAGCGGCGGGGCTCGTGTACCTCGGGCTGTTCGTCCTGGTCGCCGCTGTCGCGACCTTCAACTACCGGCGTACGAAGATGATGATGGCCGCCTCCGCCGTTCCGGTGGCCGACGGGGACCAGCAGGTGCCCGGGCTCGCCTCGGTCAACAAGTTCATGCCGTTCATGTCCTTCTTCACGCTCTTCACCGTGGCGGTGATGCCGCTGGCCGCCGCGCTGTACGTGGTGACCAGTACGACATGGAGCGCGGTGGAGCGGGCGGTGCTGTACCCCCGACCCGCTGAAGCCGCCTGAACGAGTGGTCGCTGCCACCTGAACGAGTGGCTGGCGGGCGGTGACGGTCCAGTCCGTGAACGGGGTATTGCGGACTGGACGCCGAGCTTGGAGGATCGACCAGTCCTCCGATGGCTGCACCCATCGGTCGACCGCCCGCGATCGAGGGAGATTGTGATCATGAAGCTGCTGCGAGTCGGTACGGCGGGGTCGGAGCGGCCCGCGCTGCTCGACGCCGAGGGGACCCTCCGGGATCTGTCCGGCATCGTCCCGGACATCGACGGGCCGCTGCTCGCCGACGACGCGGCGCTCGGCCGGATCCGTTCCGCCGCCGAGGCCGGGGAGCTGCCCGCGCTGGACGAGGCCGGGGTGGACGCGTCCGGGCTGCGCGTCGGGCCGCCGCTCGCCCGTATCGGCAAGGTCGTGTGCATCGGGCTGAACTACCACGACCACGCCCGCGAGACCGGCGCCGAGCCGCCCGCCGAGCCGGTGATCTTCTTCAAGGCGGCGGACACCGTGATCGGCCCGAACGACACGGTGCTCGTGCCGCGCGGGTCGGTGAAGACCGACTGGGAGGTCGAGCTGGCGGTCGTCATCGGCCGTACGGCCCGCTACCTGGAGTCCCATGAGGAGGCGCTCGCGCACGTCGCCGGGTACGCGGTGGCGCACGACGTCTCGGAGCGCGAGTTCCAGATCGAGCGCGGCGGAACCTGGGACAAGGGCAAGAACTGCGAGACGTTCAACCCGCTCGGGCCGTGGCTGGTGACCGCGGACGAGGTCCCGGACCCGCAGAACCTGTCGCTGAAGCTCTGGGTCAACGGCGAACTCAAGCAGGACGGTACGACGGCCGAGCAGATCTTCCCGGTGGCGGAAGTCGTCCGGTACGTCAGCCAGTTCATGACCCTGTACCCGGGCGATGTCATCAACACCGGAACGCCGGCCGGGGTTGCTCTCGGGCAGCCCGAGCCGAAGCCGTACCTGAAGGCCGGGGACGTCGTCGAGCTGGAGATCGAGGGGCTGGGGCGGCAGCGACAGGAGCTGAAGGACGCGTAAGTGCTCCGCCGGGAGGGCGGGGAACCGCGGGTGCCTGTTCGGCCGCGGGTTGTGCGGGGCTTGTCGCGCCGCCCTCGTGGCGGAGCCGCATATCGCCGCGGCCCCGCACCCCTTGGGTCGGACCGGTCATGTCAGGACAGCGGCGAGCCGGCGCCATCCCTCCCGCTGCAGGCCGTCCCTCGGGCCGCCGTCCAGCACCTGGATCGCCACGTGGTCCGCGCCCGCGTCGTGGAAGGCGTTGATGCGCTCGCGGATGCGGTCCTCGTCGCCCCATGCGAACAGCGCGTCGACCAGGCGGTCGCTGCCGCCGGCGGCCAGGTCGTCCTCGGTGAAGCCGAGGCGCAGGAAGCTGTTGGTGTAGTTGGGGAGGGAGAGATACATGGCGAGGGTCTCGCGGGCCAGGGCGCGGGCGCGGCCCGGGTCTGCCTCCAGGACGACCTTGAACTCGGGGGCCAGCAGCGGGGCTTCGCCCAGGATCTCGCGGGCCTGGGCGGTGTGCTCGGGCGTGACCAGGTAGGGGATCGCGCCCGCCGCCCGGTCGGCCGACAGGTGCAGCGTCTTCGGGCCGAGGGCCGCCAGGACCCGGCGCTCGGTGGGGACTCCGGCCGCGTCCAGCGCGTCGAGGTAGGAGGCCAGGGCCGAGTACGGGCGGCGGTACTGGTCCGCGAGCTTGGCGTGGCTCACTCCGAGGCCGAGCACGAAACGGCCGGGGTGGGCCGACTCCACCTCGGCGAAGGCCGCCGCGCTCGCGTCGGCGTCGTACTGCCAGATGCTCTGGATGCTGGTACCGACCGTGAGCCGCGAGGTGGCTTCCAGCAGGGGTACGGCCTGACGGGCGGCGCTGCTGCCGCCCAGCCAGACGGCGCCGTAGCCGAGTTGCTCGAGCTCGGCGGCGGCCTCGGCGATTTCGGCGCGCCGGTCCGGGTCCTCCGAGCGGAGTCCGACGCTCCAGATGCCGTACCGGCCGACTGTTTCCTTCAGGGCGGTGCTCATGGTTCCGTTCCCTCCGGTTGGGTGTCGTTCCACGATCCGTCGTTCCACGATCCGTCGTTCCGCGATCCGTCGTTCCGCGATCCGTTGTTCCGCGATCCGTCGTTCCATGATCCGTCGTTCCATGATCGCTGTCTCGTGCGACAGTCCCAACCGGAGGGAGCCTCGGGTTAATCCCGCGGTGCTACTTGGCCAGGAACAGCTCCAGCGCCTCCACCACCATCGCGTGGTCCTCCACCTGCGGCAGCCCGGAGACCACCACCGTGCCGATGACGCCCGCGCCCTCGACCGCGATCGGGAACGCGCCGCCGTGCGCCGCGTACATGTCGGGGTCCAGGCGCGAGGAGTCCTCGAACGTCGTGCCCTTGGCGCGGAACCGGGAGCCGACCAGGAGCGAGGAGCAGCCGTAGCGTTCGACGACGCGGCGCTTGCGGTCGATCCAGGCGTCGTTGTCCGGGGTCGAGCCGGGCAGTGCGGCGTGGAAGAGCTGCTGGCCGCCGCGGCGGATGTCGATGGCGACGGGGGCGTGCCGGTCCCGGGCCAGCTCGACGAGCATGGTGCCGAGGGCCCACGCGTCGTCGTACGTGAAGTGGGACAGGACGAACCGGCTCTCCTGCTGTTCCAGTTCGGCGATCTCCGGCGCGTTCACAGGGACACCACCACTCCCTCGTGGGCGGAGCGGCGGGCCGCCTCCAGGACGTCGAGCGCTGCCGCGGCCTCATGCGCGGTGACCGGGTTGGGGGCGCCGTCGCGAAGGGCGGCGGCGATCGCCGCGTAGTACGCGGGGTACGCGCCGGGGAGCGTGGGCACAGGGCCGCCGCCGCCCGTGAGCGGGGACTCTCCGGCGCCGACGCGGCCCCACAGGGACTCGGGCTCGACGCCCCACTCGGCCACCTCGCCGGGGCGCTTGCCCTCGCGCAGGTCCGCCTCCTGCGGGTCGAGGCCGTACTTCACGTAACCCGCCCGTGAGCCCAGCACGCGGAAGCGCGGGCCGAGTTGGGCGGTCGTCGCGGAGACATAGAGGTGGGAGCGCACCCCGTTCGCGTGGGTGATCGCGATGAAGGTGTCGTCGTCGGCCTGTGCGCCCGGGCGGCGGATGTCGGACTCGGCGTAGACCGCGGTGGCGGGGCCGAAGAGGACGAGAGCCTGGTCGACGACGTGGCTGCCGAGGTCGTAGAGGAGACCTCCGATCTCTGCCGGGTCGCCGGACTCGCGCCAACCGCCCTTGGGCTGCGGGCGCCAGCGCTCGAAACGGGACTCGAAGCGGTAGGCGTCGCCGAGTTCGCCCTCGTCGAGGAGCTTACGGAGGGTCAGGAAGTCGTTGTCCCAGCGGCGGTTCTGGAAGACGGAGAGGAGGAGACCGCGGTCGTCGGCCAGGCCGGCCAGCTCGCGGGCCTCGGCGGCGGTACCGGCGAGGGGCTTGTCCACGACCACGGGCAGACCGGCCTTCAGGGCGGCCGTCGCGAGCGGGACGTGGGTCTTGTTCGGGGACGCGATGACGATCAGGTCCAGTTCGTCGGCGCGCGCCCACAGCTCGTCGGGCGTGGCGGCGAACCGGAGGCCGTCGCCGAACTCGGCGCGGGCCTGTTCCTGCCGCTCCGGGTTGGACGTGACGACCGTGTCGAGGGTGAGCCCCTCGGTCGCGGCGATCAGCGGGGCGTGGAAGACGGAGCCCGCGAGGCCGTAGCCGACGAGGCCCACGCGGAGGGGAGTACCAGTCATGGGTTCTACTTTCGCAACGCTGTTGCCAAAGTGCAAGCGCGGGGGACAATGGGTGTGTGAACAGGAGCTATGCGGGTGGCGTTCCCGGGAGTGGTGGCGGGACTGACGGCGGGAGCAGCGGCGGGAGCAGTGGTGCGGGGGCCATGACCGTCGGAGGGAGCGGGCCGGGGGCCGTCGAGGGGGTCGGGCCGGGGGCCGTCGAGGGGGTCGGGCCGGGGGCTGTCGGAGGGAGCGGGCCGGCCGGGGTGAATCTGCTCGGCCTGCGCAGTCACAACGCCGCGCTCGTGCTCGACCTGCTGCGCACGGCCGGCCCCGCCGGGATCAGCCGGCTCGAACTCGCCGAGCGGACCGGGCTGACCCCGCAGGCCGTCAGCAAGATCACCGCGCGGCTGCGGGCGGACGGCCTCGCGACGGAGGCCGGTCGCCGGGCCTCCACCGGCGGCAAGCCGCGCACCGTGCTGCGGCTCGTCCCCGAGGCCGGTCACGCGGTCGGGCTCCACCTGGACCGGGACGAGCTGACGGCGGTCCTCTGTGATCTCACGGGGACCGTGGTGGCCGAACGGAGGGCTCCGCTGGATCTCGGAGCCGGGGCGGACGCGGTCGTCGAGGGCGCGGCCGGGGAGGTGGAGACCCTGATCGCGGACGCGGCGGTGTCCGTGCTGGGGGTCGGGGTCGCGCTGCCCGGACCGCTCGATCACGCGCGGGGGGTGTTGCACCGGGTCACCGGTTTTCCGGAGTGGGACGGGTTTCCGCTGCGGGACGCGTTGGTGGGGCGGTTGGGGGTGCCGGTGGTGGTGGACAAGGACACGAACGCGGCGGCGCTGGGGGTTGCCGTGGGGGGTGCCGGGCCCGTCGGGGGCTTGGCGGGTGGTGAGGGCTTCGGAAGTGACGGGGGTCTCGGGGCCGGCGGGGGTTCCGGGAGTGGTGAGGGCTTCCGGGGTGGCGGGGGCCTCGGGGGTGGCGGGGGCCTCGGGAGTGGTGGGGGCTTCGGAGGGTCCTTCGCGTATCTGCATCTTGGTACGGGGCTGGGGGCCGGGCTGGTGATCGGTGGGGCCGTGCATCGGGGGGCCCGGACCGGTGCGGGGGAGTTCGGGCATCAGGTCATTCAGCTGGACGGGCCGGTGTGCGGGTGCGGGAACCGGGGGTGCATCGAGGTGCTGTGTCTGGATGCGGTGGCGCGGGGGGCCGTGGGGGAGGCGGCGCGGGTGCTCGGGGCGGGGGCGGCGAATCTGGTGGGGCTGCTGGATATCGATCTGGTGCTGCTGGGCGGGCGGACCGTCGCGGCCCATCGGGAGGCCTTTGTGGAGGGTGTCGGGGCGGTCCTCGACGAACTGGCCCGGCGGGAGGGGGCGGGGGCTGCGGTTCCGGTGGGTATTGCCCCTGGCGGGGCGCGGGGGGTTGCGGAGGGGGCGGCGCAGTTGCTGTTGGCGCCGTTGTTCGGGCGGGGGGAAGGGCGAGGGTAGGGGCGACGGTGAGGGTGAGGGTGAGGTGACAGGGCGTGGCCCAACGGGGTTTTCGCCCCCTCCGCCCCTACCCGTCCCGTATCTGTGGGCTCCGCCCCCAGACCCCCGCATCGGCCTGAACGGCTTCGTCCTCAAACGCCGGACGGGCTGAGCTCCGCCGGGCGGGGGGATTTCGGGACCCGACGGCGACGTGGACCGGCGTGGCGGTCGGGCGTCGGCGCGGGGGCGTGGCAGCGTCACGGGAGCCGTTGCCCGCTTCCGCCTGACGCTTCCGATCCCGATCCCCGCCGCCCTCGATCGGCCAAAGGCTTCTCATGCGACTGCGCACATCCCTCCCGTTCGCCCTGATCGCCGCCGCCCCGGCCGCCGCACTGGTGGGCCTGGTTCTCCCCCCGGCCCCCGCCCATGCCCTCTCCAGCCCCCGTCCCACCTGCGCCGCCCCCGACACCCGGGACTTCCCCATCAAGACGCGGATCCACGGTGGGCCGGCCGCCTACGAAGTCGGCGGTGACTTCGGGACCTGGTACATCGACCTCACCAACACCACCGCCCACTCCTGCGGCGACATTCACCCGGTCGTCGTGCTGGTGGACCAGAAGCGGGTGCTGCGGCCCGCCCAGGCGCGGCTGGAGTTCTACGAAGGGGATCAACCGCATGCGGTGACGTTCGAGACGACCGACCAGGCCGAGAACGTGGGGGCCTTCGACGACGGGTTCCCGGGGTTCACCGTGGGACCCGGGCGGACGCTCACCGTGAAGGTCCGCCTCTCCCTGACCTCCGACGCGACCGCACCCGACGACGTCGTCGCGAACGCGGCCGTCGTGCAGCGCCGCAACGAGGACGGCGACTGGGTGGGTCAGTCGAACGACTACCGGTTCCGCATCGAGGACGAGAACGGCGACAAGAGCACACCCGAGAGCGGCGACGAGACCCTCGCCGGGAACAGCGCGGGAGCCGATGGCGGCGGCGTTCCCGACAGCGCCAGCAGTAGCAGCAGCAGTAGCAGCAGCAGCAACACCAGCGCCGGCGCCGGCACCAGCAGCAGCGGGAGCAGTGGTGACAGCGGCGGCGGCGGCAGTCGCGGCCGTGGTGGTGGGGGCCGTGGCGGCGCACATGACAGGGGCGGACCACCATCCGCGTACGAGTTGGCCCGCACCGGGCCCGGCGCACCGCACCGCATCGGTGTGACGGTCGGCTTCGTGCTGTTCGGGGCGGGGGCGGTCCTGCTCGCCGCATCCCGCCGGGTACGCCGCCGCTGACACCTGGAACCCCTCGCGCGCACCCGGTCTGCGACGATCCCCTCGTGGACTACCCGAACGATCAGGCCCCCGGCGCCCCCGTCCGCTCCGGAATCCCGGAGCACGGGCGTATTCCGAAGTACTACGCGGTGAAGGCGCACCTCGCCCTGCTCATCGAGGAGTTGGGGGAGGGGGGCCTCCTTCCCACCGAGCGGGACCTCGCCGAGAAGTACGAGGTCGCCCGTGAGACCGTGCGCCAGGCGCTGCGTGAGCTGCTGCTCGAAGGGAAGCTGCGGCGGCAGGGGCGGGGGACGGTCGTCGCCGGACCGAAACTGGAGCAGCCGCTCTCGCTGGCCAGCTACACCGAAGGCGTACGGCGGCAGGGGCGCACCCCCGGACGTACGCTCATCTCGCTGGACCGCTTCCCCTGCCCCGAGGCCCTCGCCGCCGAGGCCGGGCTGACGCGGGGCGAGCCCGTGTGGCACATGGAGCGGGTGCTGCTCGCGGACGACGAGCGGGTCGGGCTGGAGAGCACGTACGTCGCCGTGGCCCGCGTACCGGACCTCGACCGTGACTTCGACCCGGACTCCTCCTTCTACGCCTACCTCCACGACCGGCTCGGTATCGGCTTCGGCGACGCGGACGAGCGGATCGAGACAGTGCTGGCCACTCCGCGCGAGGCGCTGCTCATCGGGACGCCGCCGGCGCTTCCGATGCTGCTGATCCACCGGGTCTCGCGGGACACGGAGGGGCGGCCGCTGGAGCGGGTGCGGACCCTGTACCGGGGGGACCGGTTCTCGTTCACCGCGCATCTGGGCGGTTGATTCGCGTCACTCGGGGCGGGCTCCAGCCCGCCTCTTTTTATCACGTAAAGATAACGGGTCTAGCCCAAATGTGATGGGCGGTTCACCATCTGGTTGCTGTACGGACCCTTCCGATTCCCCCTTCCCGAGGAGCGTGGCCGTTGTGAGAGTGATAGTCGTCGGAGCCGGCGTGGTGGGCACCCTGCACGCCTGGCATGCAGTGGAGCGCGGCCACGAGGTCGTACAGATCGAGCGTGAGGCGGAGGCCCGCGGGGCCTCGCTGCGCAACTTCGGGCAGATCTGGGTGAGTGGTCGCGCCGGCGGTGAGGAGCTCGAAACCGCCTTGCGGGCAAGGGAGTTGTGGGAGGCGATCGGGGCGCGCGTGCCCGGCCTGGGCTTTCGGGCCAACGGATCGCTGACACCCGTACGGGGTGCTCGCGAACTCGCCGTCGCCGAGGCCGCCGTGGGCCGGCCGGACGCCGCCGCACGCGGTTACAAGCTGCTGACGGCGGACGAGGCGCGTGCCGTGAACCCCGTGCTGCGGGGCTTCTTCGAAGCCGCGCTCCACTGCGAGCGCGACGCGGCCGTCGAACCGCGCACCGCTCAACTCGCCCTGCGGGAGGAGCTGTCGAAGTCCCCGCTCTACACCTTCCTGCCGGGGCGGGAGGTCCGTGACATCGTCGATGTCGTCGGTGAGCACGCCGTGCGCGACGATCACGGAGACGTGCACAGCGGTGACGTCGTCGTGCTGTGCACGGGGGCCTGGCTGGGCGGTCTGGTACGGGAGTTGGCGGGGCCCGAGCTGCCCGTGCGGCGGGTGCGGCTGCAGATGATGCAGACCGATCCGCTCGGCGAGCCGCTCACCACCTCCGTCGCCGACGCCGACAGCTTCCGCTACTACCCGGCGTACCGCGGCCCCGCCCTCGACGAGCTCGACGCGCACCAGCCGCAGGCCGCGACCGCCGCCGCGCACCGGATGCAGCTGCTCATGGTGCAGCGCGCGGACGGCGGGCTGACCATCGGCGACACCCACGAGTACGAGCACCCCTTCGCCTTCGACACCCTCGAAGACCCCTACGACCACCTCGCCGAGGTCGTCGAGTCCTTCCTCGGGCGGCCACTGCCGAAGATCCGGCGCCGCTGGGCCGGGGTGTACGCGCAGTGCACCGACCCCAGCCGGGTCGTGCACCGGCAGCGGGTGCGGGACGGGGTGTGGCTGGTCACCGGGCCCGGTGGGCGCGGTATGACCTGCTCGCCCGCGATTGCCGAGAAGACCGCCGACGAGCTGGGATGGTGACCGAGTTGAACCCCATACGTCTTGTCGTCCTCGACATGGCCGGCACCACCGTCGCCGACGGCGGCCTGGTGGAGCGGGCGTTCGCCATGGCCGCCGGGGAGCTGGGCGTCGAGCCCGGCTCCGCCGACCACGCCGAGAAGCTCGACTACGTCCGGGCCACCATGGGCGAGTCCAAGATCTCCGTCTTCCGTCATCTGTGCGGCGAGGAGACGCTCGCCCAGCGGGCCAACGCCGCCTTCGAGAAGGCGTACGGCGAACTCGTCGACGGCGGCCGTATCGCGCCGATCGCCGGGGCCCGCGAGGCGATCGAGGCGCTCACCGGGGCCGGGCGGACGGTCGTCCTCACCACCGGGTTCGCCCGCGTCACCCAGGACGCCATCCTCGACGCCCTGGGCTGGCGGGACCTGGTCCCGCTCACGCTGTGCCCGGCGGACGCCGGAGGCCGCGGACGGCCGTACCCCGACATGGTGCTGGAGGCCTTCCTGCGCACCAAGGCGGCGGAGAGCGTCCAGCAGGTCGCCGTCGTGGGCGACACCTCCTACGACATGCTCAGCGGTGTACGGGCCGGGGCCGGGCTCGTCGCCGGCGTGCTGACCGGGGCGCATGACGACCAGGCGCTGCGCGCCGCCGGGGCCGGACAGGTGCTCGACTCGGTGGCCGAGCTGCCCACGCTCCTCCAGGGACCCGCACCGCTCGAGGGACCCGCACCGATCGAGGGACCTGCACCGCTCGATGCACCCGCGCTGTTCGACGAGCCCGGCCGGCTCGACGGAGGCGGGCGATGAGCAGCGGTATCCGGTTCGACCGGGTGTCCGTCGCGTACGGCGGCACCACGGTTCTCGACTCGCTCGATCTCACCGTCGAGCCCGGTGAGGTCATGGCGCTGCTCGGGCCGTCCGGGTCCGGGAAGACCACCGCGCTGCGGGCCGTCGCGGGGTTCGTGCGGCCCGTCTCCGGGCGCGTGTTCCTCGGCGGACGGGATGTCACCGACGAGCCGCCGTACCGGCGAGGGGTCGGGATGGTCGTGCAGCAGTACGCGCTCTTCCCGCACCTGCGCGTCGAGGACAACGTCGCCTTCGGGCTCAAGGCGCGGAAGGCGGCCAGGAGCGAGATCCGCGGGCGGGTCGCCGAGGCGCTGGAGATGACCGGGATGGCGGACTACGCCCGGCGCCGTCCGCGGGAGCTGTCCGGTGGGCAGCAGCAGCGGGTCGCCATCGCGCGGGCGCTCGCCATCCGGCCCAGCGTCCTCCTCCTCGACGAGCCGCTGTCCGCGCTCGACGCGCAGCTGCGGTCCGGGATGCTGGCCGAACTCACCCGTCTGCACCGGGAGTTGCCCGATGCGTCCATCCTGTACGTCACCCATGACCAGGTCGAGGCGCTCACCCTGGCCGACCGGATCGCGGTCATGGACAAGGCACGGTTGCAGGATGTCGGGACGCCGCAGGAGTTGTACCGGGCGCCGCGCACCGAGTTCACGGCGTCGTTCGTGGGCAACGCGAACCTGCTTCCCGTGACGGTGGGCTCCGGGGGCGTTGTTCTCGGCGGAGTCGAGCTCGAGGTCGACACGGGGGATGCGGCGCGGGGCGCCTCGGCCACCCTGTGCGTACGGCCCCATCTGGTCGGGCTGGGGCCCGGCCCCAACCAGGTCGTCGGGACCGTGAGCGAAGTGCAGTGGCCGGGGGGCCACGCACCGGCTGTACGTCGATGTGGACGGCCACCGGGTGATGGCGGACCTGCGTGAGCTGCGCGAGCCGCCGGTCCACGGGGAGGCCGTGACCCTGCACTTCGCGCCGGAGGACGCCGTGTTGCTGGCCGCCGGGGTGACCGATGCGTAGGTCCAGTGAGCCCCCGATGACAAATGAGCCGGCGTCGGTCGCTCTGCCCACCCTCCCCCGGACTCTCGACTCCGCTCGACCAGGGGCGGGCGCCCCCATCGCGCCGCGGAACGGCCGCCCACGGCGGCCGACGACCAGCCTGCTGTGGGCCCTTCCTCCCGTCGCCGTTCTCGGGCTCGTCTTCCTCTACCCCCTCGCTCTCCTCGTCCAGCAGTCCCTCCAGCCGGACACCGGGGGCACGTCCCTTCGGCCGTACGCCGATGTCCTCGGCTCGCCGGCGTTTCGCGAAGCGCTCTGGACGACGGTCTGGATCGCGGTGGGGGCGACCGCCGGGTGTCTCGTGCTCGGGTTCGTGCTGGCGTCGGTCATCGCCTTCGTGCCGTTCCCCGGAGGGAAGGCCGTCGCCAGGTTCATCGACGTCTTCCTGTCCTTCCCGTCCTTCCTCATCACGCTCGCCCTCCTCTTCCTCTACGGGACCGTCGGGATGGCGAACGGGCTGTGGACGGCCGCGACCGGGGCCACCGAGGGGCCGTTCCGGTTCCTCACCACGCCGTGGGGGGTGCTGCTCGCCGAGGTCACGTACTTCACGCCGTTCGTGATGCGGCCGCTGCTCGCCGCCTTCTCCCAGATCGACACGGCCCAACTGGAGGTGGCGTCCTCCCTAGGGGCACGGCCCGCGCGGGTCGTACGGCAGGTGATCCTGCCCGAGGCGCTGCCCGCGCTCGCGGCCGGCGGCAGTCTCGTCCTGGTCCTCTGCCTCAATGAGTTCGGGATCGTGCTGTTCACCGGAGCCAAGGGAGTCACGACCCTGCCGATGCTCGTCTACAGCAAGGCGATCCTGGAGTCCGACTATCCGGGCGCGTGTGTGGTCGCCGTCGTCAACGTCCTCATTTCCGTGGGGCTTTACGGCCTCTATCGGGTGGTGAGCCGCCGTGTTGGTGCATAGCCGCAAGGGGAAGTGGGCCATCTGGACCGTCTTCTTCGTCATCTTCCTGCCCCTGTTCGCGCTGCCGCTGCTGGTCGTGCTCGCCGCCTCGTTCGCCACGAACTGGTCGAGCGCCTTCCCGTCCGGCTTCACCACCGGGCACTACACGGCCGCCACCCGCGGCGAATCGCTCCAGGCGCTGACCACCAGCCTGGTCACGGCGGTCACCGCGAGCCTGCTCGCGCTGCTCGTCGGCAGCTGGGCGGCGCTCGCCGCGCACGCGCTCGGGAAACGGGGCAGGCGTGTCCTGGACGCCCTGTTCATGCTGCCGGTCGCCGTGCCCTCGGTCGTCGTCGGCCTGGCGGTCCTGGTCGCCTTCTCCAAGCCGCCGATGCTGCTCAACGGCACCCGGTGGATCGTCATCCTCGCGCACGCCGTTCTTGTCACGGCGTTCGCCCACCAGTCGGTGTCGGCCGCACTCGTCCGCCTCGACCCGGCGTACGAACAGGCCGCCGCCTCGCTCGGCGCGCGGCCCTGGTACGTGCTGTGGCGGGTGCGGCTGCCCCTGCTGCTGCCGTCACTGACCGCCGCCGCCGGGCTCTGCTTCGCCCTGTCCATGGGCGAGTTGAGCGCCACCATGATGCTCTACCCGCCGGACTGGACCCCGCTTCCGGTCCAGATCTACGCGGCCACGGACCGCGGCGCGCTCTTCACCGGCTCCGCGCTCGCCGTGGTCCTCATGACGGCGACGGTGCTCGTCCTGTTCGCCGTCTCCCGGATCCGCACCAAGGCCACCTACCGCTGATCCACCCACCCTCAAAAGCGCTGAGAGTGCAAGGAGTTCACCTCGCCATGCCCAGAAACACGCGCCTCAAGCAGCTCACCCCGATCGCCGCCGTCGTCGGCAGCCTCGCGCTCGCCGGCTCCCTCACCGCCTGCGGCGGCGACTCCGCCGCCTCCGACGCCGAGGTCGTCACCGTCTACAGCGCGGACGGCCTCAAGGGCGAGAACGGCGACGGCTGGTACGACCAGGTCTTCAAGGACTTCGAGAAGGAGACCGGGATCAAGGTCAAGTACGTGGAGGGGGGTTCGGGCGAGATGGTCCAGCGGGCCGTCCGCGAGAAGACCAATCCGCAGGCCGACGTCCTCGTCACCCTGCCGCCGTTCATCCAGCAGGCCGACGGCAAGGGGCTGCTCCAGAAGTACGCCCCGGAGGGATCCGACCAGGTCGACGGCGCGGACAAGGCGGCCGACGCCACCTGGACCTCCGTCGTCGACAACTACTTCGGTTTCGTCTACGACAAGAAGGAGCTCAAGCAGCCGCCCACCACCTGGGACGAGCTGCTCGACGCGAAGTACCGGAACAAGCTCCAGTACTCCACCCCGGGTGTCGCCGGTGACGGAACCGCCGTGCTCATCAAGGCGATTCACGACTTCGGCGGCAAGAAGCCCGCGCTGGCCTACCTGAAGAAGCTCCAGGCCAACAACGTCGGACCGGCCGCCTCCACCGGCAAGCTCGCCCCCAAGGTCGACAAGGGCGAACTCCTCGTCGCGAACGGCGACGTCCAGATGAACTACGCGCAGTCCAAGGACATGCCGAATCTGGGCATCTGGTTCCCGCGGGCCACCGACAAGGCCGCCGACGGCGCCGGAAAGCCCACCACCTTCGCCCTCCCGTACGCCGCCGGGCTCGTCACCAAGGCCCCGCACGCGGAGAACGGCAGGAAGCTCCTCGACTTCATGCTCTCCGCCACGGCGCAACGGCAGGTCAGCGAGATCGGCGGCGGGTTCTCCGCCCGCCAGGACGTCAAGGCCACCGACGCGAACGCCATCGCCCTGACCAAGCTCATGGACGGCGTCCAGGTCTTCGAGCCGGACTGGGCCGACATCGACAAGAACCTCCCGTCGTACGTCGAGGACTGGAAGTCGGCCACCGGCAGCTGACGGCCCGCGTCCGTATCCGTCGTAGGGCGGCGACAGGCCGGCGTCAACGGGTACGGGGATCGGCGGCGTCACGATCAAGCAGGCCTGACCAGGCCGCTGCCGAACGGGCCTGACTAGGCTGGGGGCGTCGGCACAGCGTCGTTCCGGCGCCCCCGGATCGTGCGTACGTACGCCAGGACGGCAGGAGACCCAGCACATGGCAGAGCGCAAGCCCATCGAATCGTGGCTCACCGACATGGACGGTGTGCTCATCCACGAGGGTGTGCCGATCCCCGGCGCCGACGCCTTCATCAAGAAGCTGCGGGAGTCCGGGAGGCCGTTCCTGGTGCTCACCAACAACTCGATCTACACCGCCCGGGACCTGCACGCCAGGCTCCAGCGCATGGGCCTTGACGTGCCGGTCGAGAACATCTGGACCTCCGCCCTGGCCACCGCCAAGTTCCTGGACGACCAGCGGCCCGGCGGCACGGCGTACGTCATCGGTGAGGCGGGCCTGACGACCGCGCTGCACGACATCGGGTACGTCCTCACCGACCACGAGCCCGACTACGTGGTCCTCGGCGAGACCCGTACGTACTCCTTCGAGGCCATGACCAAGGCGGTCCGGCTGATCAAGAACGGCGCCCGTTTCATCGCCACCAACCCGGACGAGACCGGCCCGTCCACGGAGGGCCCGCTGCCCGCCACCGGCGCGGTCGCGGCGCTGATCACCAAGGCGACCGGCAAGCAGCCGTACTTCGCGGGCAAGCCGAACCCGCTGATGATGCGGACCGGTCTGAACGCCATCGGGGCGCACTCCGAGACCAGCGCGATGATCGGCGACCGCATGGACACGGACGTGCTGGCCGGTCTGGAGGCCGGGATGGAGACCTTCCTGGTGCTCACGGGGCTGACCACGCCCCAGGAGATCGAGCAGTACCCGTACCGGCCGTCGAACATCGTGAACTCGATCGCGGACCTCGTCGACCGCATCCAGACCGCGGAGCCGGCCGACCGGCTCTAAACCATTCACAACCCGTACGGAGCAGTCGCGCCCCTCTGAAGATGCGCCCCGGCGCCCGGAGGGGGAGTCTCCAGATATCTGGAGGTTCACGATGCGCTCTATGCGACTCACTCTCTGTGCCGGGGCGGTGGTCGCGGCCGCGTGCACACCCCTCGCCTACGCGGCCGACACGGGTGCCGGCGTCTCCGTGACGCCCGCGTCGCCCGCCGCCGGCAGCGACATCCAAGTGCGGGCGACGGGCTGCGCGGGCCAGGCGGGCACCGCGCAGTCGACCGCGTTCGTGGCGGACGCGCAGCTCACCGGGCAGGGCGGCGGCGCGCTCGTCGGCGAGACGCGCGTGCCCACCTCGCTGACGCCCGGCACCTACGACATCAGGGTCAGCTGCACCGGCAACGGCGGCGTCGACCGCCAGGTCAGGGGCACGGTCGTCGTGGCGCAAGGCGGCTCGAACGCCTCCGCGGCGGCCTCACCGGTCGCGCCCGTGCACGCGGGCGGCGGCGGCACCGCGGCGCACTTCGCCACCGTGAACACCCGGGCGGCGACCGGCCCCGGCACCAAGCAGGCGGTGATCGGGCTCGTCCTGGCGGGCGTCGCCGCCGTGGCGGTGGCCGTGCGCAGCGCCCGCCGGGGCCGCGACAGCCGCGACTGACAGGGCCGCCATGTCGGAGAGCGAGCGTTCCTCCGGTACCGGTCGGCTGCTCACCGGTGTCGCCTGGGCGGTGCTGCTGCTCGGGCTGTGGCTGTGGGGCCGCGAGGTGACGGACGTACGGCAGGGGATATCGGCGCCGACCACCGGGGACATCGCGGCCGTCGGACGACCACCGGAGATGCCGCTGCCGCCCGCGCACCCTCCGATGGGGGAGGCCAGGCCGCAGCGCCTCGACATCCCCGTCATGGGGGTGCAGGCGCCCGTCGTGGCCCGTGGGCTCGACGCGCAGGGCGCGATCGATCCGCCGCCGTTCGACCAGCCGGGCGTGGTCGGCTGGTACGCCGCCGGGGTGACGCCGGGGGCGGCCGGGGCCGCACTGCTCGTGGGCCACGTCGACACCGAGACCCGGCCCGCCGTCTTCTACAAGCTCAGCGCGGTACGGCCGGGCGAGACCGTCCGCGTGATCCGCGACGACGGGACGGTCGCCGAGTTCACGGTGGACGACGTGCAGGTCCTCCCGCGCGAGCACTTCGACGCCCAACAGGCCTACGGCGTACGGAAGCCGGGGCGCGCGGAACTGCGACTCGTCACCTGCGGCGGCACCTTCGACCGGGCGAGCCGCAGCTACACCGCGAACGTGATCGTGTCGGCGTACCTCACTGGAAGCGGGCTGTGAGCCGACGGCCGTGCTGTGAGCCGTAGTCGGGCTGTGAGCCGACGGCCGGTGGTGTGAGCCGTACACGGGCTGAGCCGCAGGGGGAGGGGGAGCCGTACCTGGCCCGGTCGACGGCCCGCTCCCCCGAAACCGCCGACCGGGCTGGTCCTCGACCGCGCGCGCACGGGCTGCGGGAGTAACCCGGCGACCGGCGCGGGAGGTTCTGCGGGCCGTCCGCGAGGGGTGGGGGCGGACAGCGCAACCGGCCGGGGGCTGGGGCCGTTTGAGGCAACTGTAGAACGGATGAGCGTCGTGGCCCAGAGGTTGTTCGACGTCGAGTCGACAAGCGGTGGCTTTGTGTCATCCGCCCAGGTGGAAGGGTGCGTGCGCGGGAATCTTCAGGAGGATCCGGGCGTCCCGTCGGCCACCTCGTCCCGGGCCACCGAGCCGTCGATCACCCGTGTCGCGACCTCGTCCAGCGGCAGCCGGTGCCGGCGCGCGTAGCGGCGCAGCGCGGAGAAGGCCTCGTCGACCCCCGTGCCCCAGCGCTCCGCGAGCATGCCCTTCGCCTGCTCGACGCGGACGCGGCTGGAGAGCGCCACCTGCAACTGCTCGGCCAGGGTGCGGTACTGCGCGTACAGCCGGTGGTTCTGCAGTCCGACGGCCGCCGCGTCGGCGAGGAGCTGGGCGAGGCGGACATTCTCGTCGTCCTCGGGCGGCACCCCGGGGTCGGGGAGCGTGGGCACGAAGACGTTGAGCGCGCCCAGCAGCGTCTCGCGGCGGCGCAGCGGAACCGCGAAGGTCGCCGCGATGCCGTGCCGCAGCGCCCGCGCGGTGAAGTCGGCCCAGCGGGAGTCGGCATGGGCGACGCTGATCGCGACGAGGGGTACGGGCCGCCCGGTGCCGTAGCTGTCCAGGCACGGGCCGCCCTGCTGCTGGGCGGATAACAGGTCCAGCGCGACGGCCTGTTGGCGGCTGCTCACCGCGAGCGAGGCCGCCTCGCCGCCGTTCATCAGCATGATCCCGGCGGCTCGTGCGCCGAGGATCTCCACGCAGTGGTCGGACAGACGCTGGAGATGACGCTCGGTGTCGAAGGCATCGGACAGCGTGTCCGAGGCCTCCAGCAGGGCCGACGCCAGCAGCGTTTCCCGGCTGCCGTGGTGCATGTCCCGTACCCCGATCCTCTTTCTCGTCCCCCGTCCGCCACGCTCAGCCGCGCCTACCCGGGGGTCCTGGGCTGTAACAGCTCTCCGACAAGGGTCGGGCGACCTCGTGGGCGACGCGACAGGTATGTCAGGATTGACACTTAGGACGGTGCACCCAAGGGGGAGTTGGATGTACGGCACGAGGGGGGCCGGGGCACGGGCGTCCGTTGCGGTGGTGGGGGCGGCACTGCTGCTCGCGGGGTGTTTCTCCTCCGGGGGCGACAGCGGCAAGGGCGACGGCGCAGGCTCCAAGGTCACACAACAGCCCAAGAACTCGGACCCGTTCTGGGTCAATCCGGACGGAAACGCGGCCGCGCAGGTCGCCGCGTATGTGAAGGCAGGCAAGACCGACGACGCCGAGCAGATCCGCAAGATCGCCGAGCAGCCGACCGGTGAGTGGATCGGCCCGGAGAACCCCGAGGCGGAGGCGCGCGGCTTCACCGAGGCCGCCCAGAAGGCCGACCGCGCCGCGATCCTGGTCCTCTACAACATCCCGCACCGCGACTGCGGCCAGTTCTCGCAAGGCGGCGCGGCCGACGGCGACGCCTACCGGACCTGGATCGACGGGGTCGCCAAGGGCATCGAGGACCGCCCCGCCACGGTGATCCTCGAACCGGACGCGATCCTGCACCTGGTCAACCAGTGCACCCCGGCGGAATTCCAGGAGGAGCGCTACTTCCTCCTCAAGAGCGCCATCACCAAGCTCAAGTCCCTGAAGAACACGCAGGTGTACCTGGACGCGGGCAACGCGGGCTGGGGCCACCCCGACCAGATCTTCCAGCCGCTCCAGTTGGCGGGTATCGCCCAGGCGGACGGCTTCGCCGTCAACGTCTCCAACTTCTACTCGACCCAGGACTCCCTCGCGTACGGCAAGCAGCTGTCCGCGAAGGTGGGCGGCAAGCACTTCGTCATCGACACCAGCCGCAACGGCAACGGCCCGTACACGGGCGGCAAGGCGGACGAGAACTGGTGCAACCCGCCGGGCCGCGCGCTCGGTGAGACCCCGACGAGCAAGACCACCGACCCGCTCGTCGACGCGTATCTGTGGGTCAAGCGGCCGGGCGAGTCCGACGGCACGTGCAAGGGCGGCCCGAAGGCCGGTCAGTGGTGGCCGGAGTACGCGCTGAGACTGGCGAAGGCCTCCAAGTAGCGGCCCGCACGTGAAGGGGGCGCCATCCGCCGGACCTGAACTCGGCGGAGGGCGCCCCCTGTTGCGGAACGCTCGAGGATCAGGGCACCTTGACCCACTGCGCCTTGCTCGGCGTCCCCTGGTCATCCGTCACGAACAGCATGTACCAGCCGGATTCGACGAGGTTGCGGTTCTTCGGGACCGTCACCGTGATCCCGTCCTTCGTCTTCGTGAAGTCCAGCGCGATGGACCGCTGGTCGACGTCGGTGACGTGAGTGGACGCGCTCGGCCGGATCAGCCGGGCCGTCTTGATGGACGACGCGTGCTGTGAGGCGAACGTCGCCGAGCCGCCGCGGGCGATCGTCTTCGGGCCGCCGGAGAGCGAGGGCCGCGAGTCCCGGTAGAGGTACGGCGGCGTGTAGATCTCGATGCGCTGCTCGAAGGTGGCCGGCTTGGTGTTGGCCTTGTCCGCGTAGAGCGAGTTGGAGCCGAAGAACATCACGCGGCCGTCGGGCAGCAGGATCGACCCCGAGTGGTAGTTGCGGCCCACCAGCGGGTCGGCGACCTTGTCGAAGCTGTTCGACTTGGGGTCGTAGATCCGCGCCTGGAGGATGTTGGAGGCGCCGCGCCCGCGGTAGTCCTCGGAGCCGCCGGACACCAGGACGGTGTCGTCGGGCAGGATCGAGGACTGCGGATAGCGGGTGCCCTTCTCCAGTTCGGGCCCGTCCACGAACTTCGGGTTCTTGTCCTTGAGGTCGATCAGACGGGTCTTCTTGCTGGACAGCGCGGACTCGCCGACCCCACCGCCGCCGATCACCATGTACTTCTCGTCCTGCGCGGGCGGCAGCAGCACCGTGCCGGACGTCTCCATCATGTTCGGGTCGCTCAGGCCCTTGAGCTTGGTGAACTTGTTGGTGTCCAGGTCCCAGATGCCGGGGTCGCGGCCCACGTCGTCCGGGCCGTAACCGGCGTTCGAGCCCGAGTAGAAGAGCTTGCCGTTCTGCATCAGGGAGATCGCCGGGTACGTCGGGAACTGCCGGATGCCCTTGGTGTACGTCCACTTCCTGGTCTTCGGGTCGAACACCTCGTTCTTGCCCGGGACCAGCTGGCCGATCTCGTCGAGACCGGAGAGGCTGAGCACCTTGCCGTCCGACAGGGTGGTCAGCGTCGGGTACCAGCGGGCCTCGTTCATCGGGTCGACCTTGATGTACTTCTCGGCGACCGGATCGAACTCGTAGGCGTCCCGGATCCCCTGGAAGTCCTTCTTGTCCAGGGCGAGCTTCTGCGCGATGCCGTACGTGTTGCGGGCGTCCGCGCCGGTCAGGCCCTGGACGCGGTAGTTGTCCTGGGTGCCCGTCTCGTACTTCTGGCCGCTCCGCTGCGCCTCGACGTAGATGCGGCCGAGGCCCGGGTCGTTGCGCAGGAACTTGCCGGTCGCCTTGTCGAAGACCTTCTTGGCGCGCGGGACGAGCACCGGGTCCTTGGAGACGAACGTCTTGCCGTTCGTCTTGCCGGTGAACTTGGTGCCCGCGGGCAGCGTGATCGGCTTGTCCGGGTTCTCGTTGTGGACCACCATCAGGCCGCCGGCCTTGGTCACGTCACCCTTGAGCGTCTCGTACCGCTTGGTGCCGCCGGCGATCAACAGATTGCCGTTGGCCAGCTGCGTGTGGCCCGTGCAGAACAGGTCGGCCGGCGTCGGGATCGCCTTGACGGTGCCCTTGACCGGATCCCAGATCCGCGTGTCGAACTTCTTCGCGTCGAAGTTGTCCTGGTTGTTGCCCGAACCCGCGATCAGCAGGACCTTGCCGGTGTGCAGCAGGGCCGCGTGGATCGTGTTCAGCCGGTATTCCTCGGGGAAATTGATGATGTCCCAATGGCCGTTCGCGGCTTTGTACTCCGGCTTATTGATCGTGTACTGGTGGTATTTGTCCGTTCCGAAGCGGTACAGCCAGGGCCCGTTCATCCCGGCCAGAGCGAGCACCACCACCCCGGTTATCCCGAGGCGGCGGGCACGGCGGCGACGGGCACCGTCTTTCATTTCTTACTTCCCCCAAGGGTGATCTGCATCGTCTGGTCGTTCCCGGCGGTCGCGGCCCAGGTGGGCTTGTGCTGCGGCGCATGCGGGGCGTGCTGCTCCTGCTGGGGCACGGAGGCCTGGGCGGGCAGCGGCACGCTGTCCTCGGGCGGCACCGGCGGCTTCTTCTTCTCCTGGCGCAGGGCCCAGCGCCAGACGAAGATCGGCGAGGCGGTGATCAGCAGGGCGAAGGAGGCCCAGGTGAGCATCGCGGGGTGGGAGTGCCCGAGCAGGACACCGGCGGCGATCGAGCCGGCGAAGACCAGGATGAAGAACAGGTGGATCCGGAAGGTGCCGAACAGCGTGTCGGGGCTGGCCGAATCACCCTTGGGGGTCACCACGAACTTGCTCTTGCGGCGCAGTACGGCGTCCATCAGGGACCGGGCGTAGATGGGCGCGGAGAGCGCCGACATCACCATGCCCGCGACCCCGCCCGAACCCTCCGGCTCGTGCGGCGAGACGTTGTGCCGGCGGTTCCAGATGTACAGGCCGATCTGGAGCGCCGAGGCGTTGCCGTACAGCATCAGCCAGACCGTCGGGTCGATGTTCACACCCGAGGCGCCCAGGCCCAGGAAGAGCGCGCAGCTCAGTGCCGCGAGGATCCAGTTGAGGGCGGACATCGGGTAGAAGATGATCATCATCGTGTAGTTGAAGAGCTTGCCCGGAGGCATCGAGAAGAAGCCCTTCCAGTACTGCTTGAGGATCGTCTCGTACGTCCCTCGCGACCAGCGCAGCTGCTGGGTGAAGAAGTCCGTCCAGGCGGCCGGCCCCTCGCCGACCGCGAGCACGTCCGGCGTGTACACCGACTTCCACTTCTTGCCGGTGGCCGGGTTCTTGGCGCGGTGGATCTCGAAGCCGGTCGCCATGTCCTCGGTGATCGAGTCGTACAGACCGCCGATCTGCTTCAGCGTCTTGATGCGTACGGCGTTGGAGGTGCCCACGAACATCGGGGAGCCGTAGAAGTTGCCCGCCCGCTGGATGAGGGCGTGGAAGAGGAACTGCTGGGACTCGGCGGCCTTGGTGACGAACGCGTCGTAGTTGCCGTAGACCTGCGGGCCGATGACGAAGCCGACGTCCGGGTCGCGGAAGAAGCCGAGCATCCGCTCCAGATAGTTGGGCAGCGGCACGTGGTCGGTGTCGACCGAGGCGAAGTAGTCGTAGTCGTCGCCGTGGGCGTCCAGCCAGGCGTTGTAGTTGCCGTGCTTGGTCTTGGCGCGGTGCGGGCCCTTGGCCTGGTTCCACTGCGCGACGCCCTTGCGGGAGAAGTGGTGCACGCCGAGGCGCTTGCAGACCTCCTTCACCTCCGGGTCGTCGCCCTCGTCGAGGAGCCAGACGTGCAGAAGGCCCCGGTGGCGCAGCTTGACGGCCGCCTCCAGGGTCTTCGTCACCATGGCGAGGGGCTCCTTGCCGGGCACGAAGGAGGTGAGGAAGGCGACTCTGGTGCCGGTCTCGGGCACCACCGGGACCGGGTCGCGGGCGACCAGGGTGGCGTGCGCGTTCGACAGCACGTTCATGCAGCGGAAGAACTCGATCAGGCCGATCGAGACCAGCATCACGATGTCGAGCGCCGGCAGGAAGTCGTAGGCGGGATAGTCGCGTTCGGTCCAGTGCTCGGGCTGGAGCAGCCAGCCGAGCAGGATCAGCGAGAGCAGCGGCGCGGCGCCCAGCATGAGCGCGGCCCTTATCCGGTGCGGCTCCTGCGAGAGCAGCGAGCGGTACTGCACCTTGTACGGCTTGTTCGGGTCCGGCTGTGTGAGGGGCCCCGCGAGCCTGCTGTAGTGCTCGTAGTCATATCTCGGCAGGCTCTTCTTGATCCTGCGGAAGCCGCCGGTCCGGTGCGATGGCACCCTGAGCTGGGTCGTCTCTGACGGGTCGAAGTCCTGTCGGGCGCCCGTCGGCGTCGACGTCATGAGTCATCCCCCCGCACGCACGGTCAGGTGCGTGTTCGTTGGTTCCTGTCGCCCGTTCGGGTCCCCCTCGACCGTTCCGGACGCATCACTGGCAGGCCAGCGTCACCACATCTTCCACACCCTATGGACATGGAACGACGGCCTTCCGGTTGCATGATGCCCCCCTCGGCATCTGTTCATGAACGAGGCCCCCAACCCCCCATGGTCGCAACCGGCCATACCCCCAACTGTCATGTATCGACAGTCCCTTGAAGCCCAGGGTTCTACGCCGTTCATCATGATCGCAAGATGCGAAACGCGGTGTTAACCGGTCATACGCGCTAATTGGGACGCGTGTACGAGTGTGGGGCTGTTGCGTGCGGGGCCGGCGCGCCCCCGGCGGAGGGGCCGGGTACGCCGTGGAGATGCCGGTACGCGCCGGAGATGCCGGTACGTGGCACAGGTGCCGGTACGACGATGGGGCCCTCGCTGCTGCGAGAGCCCCATCGGCCGGTGCGCCGCCAGGGACTCGAACCCCGGACCCGCTGATTAAGAGTCAGCTGCTCTAACCAACTGAGCTAGCGGCGCCTGCTGACCCGAGAACTCTACCCGACCGTCAGGGGTGCTCCCGACCGCAGGGGAGGGGCCCGGACCAGGTCGGAGGGCCCGCGTACATCATTCGGACCGTCAACATGCGACACCGGACGACAGTTGCGAAACTGACGACTGTGCAGAAGTGCGGAGAATTCGGCCTGGAGTGTGAGGGGAATCGCATGGAGACTCCGGTCTTCGAGGAATTCGATCCCGCGAGCGACTGCGACTGCCCCGGATGCGTGCACTGGCGGCGCGTCATCCCCTATTCCTCCTCTTCCGGTCCCGTGGGCCATCCGGCGGCCCTCACCCAGGCTCTCGGCTTCGCTCGAACAGGGGGGACCCCCATGGCACTCGTCCTCGCCGCGGCGGCGGGCACGGTCCTCGGCGCGGGCCAGTCGGTGCCGGCGGTATCGGCCACGCACGGACCCGCCCGGCCGGGCATCCGCGCAGGTGACGAGCCCGACACCCCCCAGGGCGGCCAGGCCCCGCTGCACGGGCCCGGGGGAAAGCCGGCGAAACCGGGGAAGCCCGGGGCCGGCACCAGTACGCCCACGACCACCCGGGCCGCCATCATCAACCGGGCGAAGAAATGGGTCGCCGCGCAGGTGCCGTACAGCATGCTCGCCTACTGGCCGGACGGGTACCGGCAGGACTGCTCCGGGTTTGTCTCGATGGCCTGGAACCTGCCGGGAAACGAATGGACGGGCAGCCTCGGCGGCTTCGGCGTACGGATTTCCCGTGAGCAGCTGCAGCCCGGCGACATTCTCCTCTTCCACAATCCGGCCGACCCCGAGAAGGGCTCGCACGTCGTCCTTTTCGGCGGCTGGACGGACTACACGCACACCTCTTACCTCGCCTACGAGCAGGCCCGCCCGCACACCCGGAAGCAGGCCACCCCGTACGCGTACTGGACCCACGCGGACCACTACGCGGCCTACCGCTACAAGGGGCTGAAGGAGGCCGCGAGCGGCGCGAGCGCGTCCGCCCCGCACGCGAAGGCCACCCGCTATCCGGGGTCCGCGTACTTCGGGCCCGGCGCGGACAACGCCTACGTCACCCAGCTGGGCCGTCTGCTGGTCACCCGGGGCGCGGGGCGTTTCTACACCTCGGGCCCGGGGCCGCGCTGGTCGGACGCGGACCGGCGGGCCACCCAGGCCTTCCAGCGGGCACAGGGCTGGACCGGGCCGGACGCGGACGGGCTGCCCGGGCCCCAGACGTGGTCGTACCTGGTGGGCAAGGAGGGCAGGGACATTCCGGGCGCGGCGGCGGGGAGTCCCGGCTCCCCGGGTTCCTCCGGGGGCAACGGTTCCTCCGGGCCGCCGGGTTCCCCGGGGTCGGGCGCCTCCTCGCACGGGGTGCCCGGGTATCCGGGGCGTGCGATGTTCAGGCCGGGCGCGCACAACGAGTACGTCACCCGGCTGGGAGTGCAGCTGGTCAAGAAGGGGTTCGGCAAGCACTACACGACGGGACCGGGGCCGCGCTGGGGCGAGGCGGACCGGCGCAACGTCGAGGCGTTCCAGCGGTCCCAGGGCTGGCGGGGCGGCGCGGCGGACGGTTACCCGGGGCCGGAGACCTGGCGCCGGCTCTTCTCCTGAGCCGGCCGGGCCCTCTGTCGAAGTCCACCCCGAGTTCTCAGTCCTTACGAAACTTCCAGGCGCGGAGGCATGGAGGCACGTATGAGTACGACGACTTCACACACCCCGGAGTCCGAGGGCGCACAGCCGGAGGGCGCACAGGCGGAGGGCGGCCGGCCGGAGGGCGGGCTGTCCGAAGGCGGCCGGGTCGAAGGCGGGCGCGCCGAAGCCGGACCCTCGCAGCCGCCCAGGCCGGAGGGTGCGCCGGCACCGGACAGCGGCGGTTCGCGGTCCGCGCGGATCATCCACAACGAGGTGACCACCGAGATCCCCGTCCATCTGCTCTTCCGTGACGACCCCGACCCGGTCTCGGTGCCCGTCGCGCCGGCTGTGGTGGGCCGTCGGCGCGGTACCGGCGAGCAGCCGCGGATCCGCCGGCCCGCACCCGGCAGGGCCCCGCGCCCGGTGCCGGAGGTCGATCCCGAACTGGTCGAACACCCCGCCCGGGTGCTGCCCGGAGTGGCCGGAGTGCTGGCCGGGGCCTGTGGTGTGGCCGGATGTGTCCTCACCTCGTGGTGGGCGGGTGTGCTGCCGCCGCCGGTGACGGAGGCCGTCGGGCTGCCCTGGACCGTGGGCGCCGGGCTCGGGCCCGCGCAGTGGGCGACGTACGCAGGGGCGGGCGCGCTCGGTCTGTTCGGCTTCGGCGGGCTCACCCGTGGCCGGACCGGGCGGGCCTGGGTGCTCGGCCTCTTCGGGCGCTACCGCGGCACGGTCCGGCGCACCGGTCTGATGTGGATCAACCCGCTGGTGCTGCGCCACCGGGTCGACGTACGGCTGCGGCACTGGCGCAGCGAGCCGATGTCCGTGGTCGACGCCAACGGCGTCGCGGTGCGGGTGGTCGTGCTCGTCGTCTGGCGCGTCAAGGACACCGCGCGCGCCACGCTCGGGGTCGACGACCACCAGACGTATCTGCGCGAGTGCGTGGAGGCGGCGCTCTCACGCGTGCTCTCCCAACTCCCGGTCGAGGTGCCGCCCGCCGTCGTCAAGGACGTGACCCTGCGCAACACGGATGCCGTCGGCGAGGCGCTGACCCGGCTGGTGGCCGCCGACACGGCGCCGGTCGGCCTGGAGGTGTTCTCGGCGCAGCCGACCCGGATCGAGTACGCCCCCGAGGTCGCCGCCGTGATGCAGCGCCGCCGCATCGCGGCCCTGGACGCCCAGCACCGGGACTCCGTGCTCACCTCCGTCGTCGACTCGGTCGAGGACACGGTGACCCGGCTGACCATGCGCGGGCTGGTCGAACTGGACGACTACGAGCGCAAGGCGCTGGTGAAGGACCTGACGGTGGCCTTCTACGCCGGGCGGAGGGAAGCCTCCTCGTGAGGGCGCTCTCCGGAATCCCCTCCGAGATTGGTATGGACATGTTCAACTCTCAGCAATAATCTGGGACTTGGTCTAGACCTGAATACCGCGCGCACGGCTCACGAGAACCTCCCCCACGTCCTCCAGGAGCGGCAGCATGCGCAAAGCCAAGATGTACGCGGCCGTGCTCGGCCTCGTCACCGCGGGCACCTTCGTGCTCTCGACGGGCGGTGCCAACGCCCACGGCTACACCGACCAGCCCCTCAGCCGGCAGAAGATGTGCGCCGCCAACGGCGGCACCGTCGCCAACTGCGGTGACATCCAGTGGGAGCCCCAGAGCGTCGAGGGCCCCAAGGGCTTCCCCGCGGCCGGTCCCGCCGACGGTCAGATCTGTTCCGCCAACCACACCAACTTCAGCCAGCTCAACCAGCCCAAGACCCCCTCGGGCACGGCCTGGCCGACGACCAAGGTCACGAGCGGTCAGAGCTACAGCTTCCGCTGGCAGTTCACCGCGGTGCACGCCACGACCGACTTCAAGTACTTCATCACCAAGACCGGCTGGAACCAGAACCACGCGCTGACCCGCGCGGACCTGGAGACCACCCCGTTCCTGACGGTCCCCTACAACGGACAGCGCCCCCCGTCCACGTTCTCGCACACCGGCACGCTGCCGACCGGCAAGAGCGGACACCACATCATCCTCGGGGTGTGGACGATCTCGGACACGGCGAACGCGTTCTACTCGTGCGCGGACGTCACGTTCTGACGCGCTCGCGTACCGGCGCCGTCGTGTTCCGCGGTCGCGTTCTGACGCGGTCGCGTTCCGGCGGCTCCGGTTTTCTGAGCATCCCTTGAGGCGCGCCCCCGGTGCCCGCGGGTATGTTCCCTGCACGCCGACATGACCATGACGGCGTGCAGGGAGCTGGAGCGGACACGCGGACACGCGAGGACGCGAACACGGGGGAATGCCATGGACGTCTTCTTCTACGCCGTACCCGCACTGATGATGGCCGTGGTGCTCCTCGCCGCGGCCAAGGTGGTCCGCCGCTCGATGGACCTCAGGCGGGCCTGGAACAGCGGGCTGACCGCCGAGGCGCGCTGTCTGCGCTCGTACACGACGACCAGTGGCGGCGGTGGCGACACCTCCGTGACCACGACGCTGCACCACGTGTACGAGTTCACGACGCGCGAGGGCCGTACGGTCCGCTTCGAGGAGGCGAACGGCCCCTCGACGGTCATCGAGGGCGACATCGTCACCGTCCACTACGCGGCCGAGCGCCCCGAGAAGGCCACCGCGCACGCGCCGAGCCGGGGCAAGGCCGCCGCGGGCACGATCGGCATGCTGGTGTTCTTCGGCGTGATCGTCGCCTTCTGCGTCGGTTTCATGATCACCTACCACCAGATGTCGGCGGCGAGCGACGGATTCTTCGGGATGTAGGCCATGGGGCCGGCGCTGCGCCTGCCGCACCCCTCCCGATCTGACGGTACGTCAATTATGGTGCGCCCCCATGGGGTCCATGAGGCGTACCGTCGCGGAACTCGTACAGGAACGGTGGGGCGACCACCGGCCCGGGCTGTGGTTCGAGGGGCGGGTGCTGAGCCACCACCGGGTGACGGCGGGAGCTGCGGCCCGGGCGGCGCTGCTCGCCGACCTGCTGCCACCCGGCGTCGCACCGCACCTCGGGGTGCTGCTCGACAACACCCCCGAATACCCGATGTGGTTGAGCGCGGCCGCCCTGGCCGGAGCCGCCGTCGCCGGGATCAACCCGACCCGGCGCGGACCCGAACTGGCCCGCGACATCCTGCACACCGAGTGCCGTGTCCTGGTCACCGAGCGGGCCCACCTGCCTCTCCTCGACGGCCTCGAACTCCCCGGCGTCCGCGTGCTGGTGACCGACACGGACGCGTACACCGGCCTCCTCGCGTCGTACGAGGGCGCGAAGCCGGACGCCTCGCGCGCGACCCCCGACGACCGCCTCCTCCTCTACTTCACCTCCGGCTCGACCGGCGCGCCCAAGGCCGCGATCTGCACCCAGGGCCGGCTCGCCGCCGCCGGGCGCTCGCTCGTCGACCACTTCGGGGTGCGCCCGGACGACACGCACTACATCTGCATGCCGATGTTCCACGGCAACGCGGTGATCGCCGACTGGGCTCCCGCGCTGGCGGCGGGCGCGACGGTCGCGCTGCGGCGGCGCTTCTCCGCCTCGGGGTTCCTCGCCGACGTACGAGCCTGCGGAGCCACCTACTTCACATATGTGGGCCGGGCCGTGCAGTACCTGCTGGCCACGCCCGCCCGCCCCGACGACCGCGACAACCCGTTGCGGCTGGGCTTCGGCACCGAGGCCGGAGCGGTCGACGCGGCCGCCTTCGAGGCGCGCTTCGGGGTGCGCCTGGTGGAGGGGTACGGCTCCTCGGAGGGCGGCGCGGCCATCCAGTGGGCGCCCGGCACCCCGGCGGGGGCGATCGGCCGGGCGGCCCCCGGCGACGATCTCGCGGTGGTCGACCCGGCCACCCGCCGGGAGTGTCCGCCCGCCGTCTTCACCGGGGACGGACGACTCCTCAACGGGGCGGACGCGATAGGCGAGCTGGTGAACCGCGGCCCGACCCCCTTCGAGGGCTACTGGCGCAACCCGGCCGCCGACGCCGCCCGCAGGAGTGCCGGCTGGTACTGGACCGGCGACCTCTTCTACCGCGACGCCGACGGCTACCTCTACTTCGCCGGACGCACCGACGACCGGCTGCGCGTCGACAGCGAGAACCTCGCCGCCGCGATGATCGAGAACATCCTCGCCCGGTACGCGGACGCGGCCGCCGCGGCGGTGTACGCGGTGCCGGACCCGGTGGCCGGGGACCAGGTGATGGCGGCACTCGCTCTGCAACCGGGTACCTCCTTCGACCCGCTGTCCTTCGGTGAATTCCTGCTCTCCCAACCGGACTTGGGCACGAAGATGGCACCCCGCTTCGTACGGATCATGGAGCGGATGCCCGTCACCGCCACCAACAAGATCCACCGGGTGGGGCTGCGCCGCGAGGGCTTCCGGTGCCCGGATCCGGTGTGGTGGCGGCCACCGGGGGAGTGCGCCTACCGGAGGCTGGGGGAGGCGGACGTCGAGGGGCTGCTGGCCGAGTACCGGTCGCGGGGGCGAGAGGAGTTGCTGACGAGGTAGGCGGGGCCGGCAGGGCGCCGGCCCGGGCCGGGAAAAGGGAGAGGAATCCCTCGTGCTCCCCGGGGGGAGGATGGACCCGGACACCTGTGCCGAGGGAAGAGGGAACATGCGTCACCTGATCCGGGTCACGGACACCGAAGTCGTCGACGGTGAGCCGGTGCGGGGCAGGCCGATCCCTCGGGGGCGCCTCGCGGTGTCGGCCCGGTGGGGGTGGCTTGTGGTGTCGGCCCGGTGGGGGCGACTCGTGGTGTCGGCCCGGTGGACGCGGCTTGTGGTGTCGGCCCGGTGCGGGCGGCCCGTGGTGCGTTGCTCGTGACGGCCGACGGGCGCTATCGCGTCCTGGTCGCCGGCTACTCCGTCTCCTCCTACGGCACCTTCCTCAACATGGTGGCGCTCAACCTGTTCGTCTACGCCACCACCGACAGCGCGCTCGCCATGGGGCTGTTCATGGCGGTGCGGCTCGGGGCGGGGTTCCTGGCCGGGATGATCGCGGGGCGGATCCTGGCCCGGTACGCGGTCAAGCCGGTGATGCTGTGGACCAATGCGGCGCAGGCGATTGTCATGCTCCTGCTGGTCGTGACGCCGGACGGAGGGTTGCGGACCGGCGTGCTGTTCGCGGTGTCCGCTGTCGTGGGCGCGTGCGGCACCGTCTTCATGGTCTCGCTGCGCAGCTCCATCCCCGACCTCGTCGGCACCGACCGGCGTGGCTGGGCCAACTCCCTCATGGTGGGCGGGCGTTCGCTGGCCATGGTCGCCGGGTTCGCCTCGTCCGGCGTGGTGGTGCCATGGCTGGGCTTCACCGCCGCGTTCCTGGTGGACGCGGCGAGCTTCCTGGTGTGCGCGGGGGCGGTCGCGTGGCTTCCGGGAGTGCGGCCGACGCCGTCCGCGGGGCCCGAACCCCGCGAGCGCAAGGGCGTGTTCGGGGCGGTGACGGCGTTGACCGCGGTGCCCACGCTCGGGCTGATGGTGTGTCTGCGCGGGGTCGACGCGCTCGGCTCCTCGTCCCACAACGCGGCCCTGCCCGTCTATTCGAGCGGACTGGACCCGCACGACCCTGCCGCCTTCGTCAGCCGCTTCTGGCTGTTCTGGGCACTGGGCAACGTGCTGGCGCAGCAGGTCGTCCAGCGCTGGGCCAAGCACACCGGCCGGTCCGTCGGGGCACTCGGCTTCGGACTGGGCACAGTGCTGATGTCGGCCGCGTTCATCCTCGGTTTCGCCGGGTTCCCGATGGCGGCGACGATCGGCATCGCGCTGGTCGCGGGCGCGGCTGACGGGCTGACCGAGGTGTCGTACACCTCGCACGTGCAGACCCTGCCGGAGGCCCTGCGCGCCCATGCCTTCGGCCTGTCCGCCACCGTCGAGAACCTCGGTTTCGGACTCGGCATGATCGCCGTGTCGGCGGCCCTCGAATCGTTCTCCGCGCTGACCGTCGTGGCCTGGTCCCACGGGGTCGCCATCGTGGTCGCGGGGATCTACCTGCTGCGGTTGTACGCCGTCCGAGGGGCCGGCACGGAGGGGGCGAGTGGTGCGTACAGCGATCGTCGGGACGGCGCTGAGGTGTCCGGGCACTGACACGGCCGCCGCGTACCGGTGGAACATCCGGGCCGGCTCACCCGGCTCACACCCAGCCCACCCGTCTCACCCTGCCTACCCGTCTAACCCTGCCCATCAGCTCACCCAGCCCACCGGGCCCACCTGTCTCATCCGCCTCACGACTGGATCGCCGTACCGGCCGCACCGTGCACCCGGCCCAACGCTCCCGTAGCGCCAACACTCCCGAAGCGCCCCCTCACCTCTCACCCCTCAACCCTCACCCCTCAACCCTCGACAGCACCTGAAAGGCACTCATGTCCCCCACGCATGACACGCATGACACGCATGACACGCACGACATGCACGACACGACCGTCACACCCGACGCGACCGACCGGAGCCACGGCGACGACCTGCTCACCTTCGTCACGGCCAGCCCCTCGCCCTACCACGTGGTGGCGAGCGCGGCGCAGCGGCTGGAAAAGGCGGGCTTCGAGGAGCTGCGCGCGACGGACGACTGGACGAACGGTGCCGGAGGCGGCAGATATGTCGTCCGAGGGGGCGCGCTGATCGCCTGGTACGTCCCCGAGGGCGCCCCGCCCCGCACCCCGTTCCGGATCATCGGCGCGCACACCGACTCGCCGAACCTGCGGGTCAAGCCCGCGCCCGACACCAGCTCGGCGGGGTGGCGGCAGGTCGCCGTGGAGATCTACGGCGGCGTACCGCTGAACACCTGGCTCGACCGTGACCTGGGCATCTCGGGGCGGCTGACCCTGCGCGACGGCTCGACCCGGCTCGTCCGCGTCGACAAGCCGCTGCTGCGCGTGCCGCAGCTCGCCATCCACCTCGACCGGACCGCCAACGAGGGGCTCGCCCTGGACCGGCAGCGGCACATGGCCCCGCTGTGGGGGCTGGGCGGCACCGAACCCGGCGCGCTGCTCCGCCGGATCGCCGAGGAGGCCGACGCCGACTTCGCCGAGATCCTCGGCTGGGACCTGATGCTGCACGACATCCAGCCGCCTGGATACCTGGGCGCGGACGAGGAGTTCATCGTCTCGCCGCGGCTCGACAACCAGATATCGGTGCACGCGGGCGTCACCGCCCTGGTCGCCGCCGCCACCGCACGGCCGCCCGCGCACATTCCCGTCCTCGCCGCCTTCGACCACGAGGAGGTCGGCAGCGGCTCCGAGTCGGGGGCCCAAGGACCGCTCCTGGAACGGGTGCTGGGCCGAGGTGTCGCGGCGCGCGGCGGCAGCGCCGAGGACTTCAACCGGGCCCTCGCGGGCGCCTTCTGCGTCTCCGCCGACATGTCGCACGCCGTGCACCCCAACTATGCCGAGCGTCACGACCCGGACCACCACCCGCTGCCCAACGCCGGCCCCGTCATCAAGGTCAACGTCAACCAGCGGTACGCCACCGACGGCACCGGCGTCGCCGCCTTCGCCGCGGCGTGCGAACGGGCCGACGTGCCGTGGCAGCCGTTCGTCTCCCACAACGCCATGCCGTGCGGTACGTCGATCGGGCCCATCACCGCGGCCCGCCTCGGCGTGGCCACGGTCGACGTGGGTGTGCCGGGCCTGTCGATGCACTCGGCGCGGGAGCTGTGCGGGGCGCGGGATCCCGGGTTGCTCGCCCGGGCGCTCACGCACTTCGTCACGCCGGGCTGACCGGCGCCGCGACCGGCGTCGTACCCCAGCCGGGTGAGGGGTGGCCCCGCCGACCCGGGCGGGGACCGCCGCAACGAGGGTCCCGGAGCAGCACTCACAGCACCCAAAGCGCCCAAAACACCCATAGGCGTACCCGCGCCCAGCGACGTACCGGGACATGCGTGAAGGCCCCCCACTGCTGTGGAGGGCCTTCATCTGTGCGCCGCCAGGGACTCGAACCCCGGACCCGCTGATTAAGAGTCAGCTGCTCTAACCAACTGAGCTAGCGGCGCATGACTCTCGCCTCCCGCGCTCCCGCGGTCGGCGACGAAAGAAATACTACCTGGTCCGAGGGGGTGCTCCTGACCACCCGGTGCCGGGCTAGATGGCGAGGGAGAGGAGCACGGGGGTGGCCCGGCGGTTCAGGGTGTCCGCGGCCTGGCGGAGCCGGTGCGCGTGCTCGACCGGCAGGGACAGGGCCAGGCAGCCGACGGAGGAGCCCGCCGTGATGGGGACGGCCGCGCAGACCGTGCCGACGGCGTACTCCTGGAGGTCGAGCACGGGCACGGTGGGCGGCTGGGCGGCGAGGCGGGACAGCAGCAGCCGCTCGTCGGTGATGGTGCGCGAGGTGAGGCGGGCCATCTTGTGGCGGGCCAGGTGGTCGCGGCGGCCGTTGTGGTCGAGCTGGCCGAGCAGGCTCTTGCCGACCGCGCTGGCGTGCGCCGAGGAGCGGAAGTCGACCCATTCGTTGACCGCGGGCGTCGCGGGGCTCGCGGCGTACTGGGTGACGTGCACCTCGCCGTCGATGTACCGGCTGATGTAGATCGCTGCGCCGACCGAGTCGCGCAGCCGGTCGATGGTCCGCTGGAGCGTGTCGCGCAGGGCCTGGTCGCGGCCGTGGGCGGAACCGAGGCGGCTGAGGGAGGCGCCGGTGACGTACGCACCGTCGGCGATCTGCTCGACGTACCCCTCCCGGCGCAGCATCCGCAGCAGGGCGGTCAGCCGCTCGGCGCCGAGGCGGGTCCGGCGGCCGAGTTCGGCGTCGGTGATTCCGGTGGAGTGCCGTGACACCGTCTCCAGGACACGGAGGGCGTCCTGGGCCGAGTGGTACGGCGCGGTCGGCTCGTGCATCAGCGCCACGGTTTCCCCCTGCGCTCTGTGTCGGCCCGGCGTATTTGAGACACAGCCCGGACAGCTGGGCTTCCTCCACGATAACCGCCAAAGAGCTTGCTGCGAGGGTCTGTTGACGACATTCATGGCGCGCTCCCGCCTTCTCAGCAGGAGCGCGCCACCCTGGCATATGCCGAGGTCATGGCACGCAGGGCATGACCCACCGGCCGGACCTCGCGCCTTGCCGCGCGGGCCCACGTTCACTCCTCGCAGTCACAGCACCGCGCTGAGGAATTCCCGGGTCCTGTCGTGTTCCGGGTCGCTGAAAATCTTCTCCGGTGGCCCGGACTCGATGACCCGGCCGGAATCGAACATCAGGACCTGGTCCGATATGTCTCTGGCGAAATTCATCTCATGGGTCACACAGAGCATCGTGATGTCGGTGGTGTGAGCGATGTCACGGAGGACATCGAGGACGCCGGCGACCAGCTCGGGGTCGAGTGCGGAGGTCACCTCGTCCAGGAGCAGCACCTGCGGACGCATCGCCAGCGCCCGGGCGATCGCCACACGCTGCTGCTGGCCGCCGGACAGCCGGCTCGGACGCTCGTCGCACTTGTCCGCGAGGCCCACCAGGTCGAGCAGCTCGCGGGCCCGCGCCTCCGCCTCGTCCTTGGACAGGCCGAGGACCGTGACGGGCGCCTCGGTGATGTTCCTCAGCACGCTCATGTTCGGGAAGAGGTTGAACTGCTGGAAGACCATCCCGATCTTCTTGCGGACCTCGCGGAGCTGCTTCTCGGGGGCCGGGAAGAGCCGCTCCCCGGCCACCGTGATCGTTCCCTCGTCCGGCTTGGCCAGGGTCATCAGCAGCCGCAGGATCGTCGTCTTGCCCGAGCCGGACGGCCCGATGAGCGTGACGTGCTTGCCGGAGTCGACGCGGAAGTCGAGTCCGTCGAGGACGGTGTTCTCCCCGAAGCGCTTGGTGACCTTGTCGAAGCGGATCAGTTCGCCGCCGTCCACCGGGGGATTGGCGAGGTCCTTCACAGGGCTGGTGGTGGCGTTCGGGTCAGGGTTCGTATGGGCGTTCGTGTCAGCGGGCAAGACGTCGCTCCAGAGCTCGCATGAGGAGGGAAGCCGGATAGGAAATGAGGATGAAGGCCACGCCGATCACCGTGAGGGGCTCGGTGAACTGGAAGTGCTGCTGCGAATAGAGCCGCGCCTCACCGAGCATGTCCAGCACGGTGATCGCCATCAGCATCGGGGTGTCCTTGAGCATCGAGATGACGTAGTTGCCCAGCGCGGGCACCACCCGGCGGATCGCCTGCGGCAGGATCACCGCGGTCCAGGTGCGCGTCAGGGGCAGGTTGAGCGCCGTGGCCGCTTCCCACTGGCCGGCCGGCACGCCCTCGATGCCGGCCCGGTAGACCTGCATCGTGTACGTCGAGTAGTGCAGCCCGATCGCGACGACACCGGTGGTCAGCGCGGAGAACGTGATGTTCCACTCGGGCAGCACATAGAAGAGGAAGAACAGCTGCACCAGGAGAGGGGTGTTGCGGATGAACTCCGTCACCACCCCGACCGGCCAGCGCACCCACCGGGTCGGCGTCCGCATCAGCAGCGCCCAGACCAGTCCGAGCGCGAACGAGATCAGCGAACCGAGGGCCAGCGCCTGAAGGGTGACCAGCAGCCCGTCCCAGAAGTGCGGCATGAAGTCACCGACCGCGCTCCAGTCCCAGTTCATGAGCCACCCCCGCCCGCGATCGCGCCGGCGCCCGCGGCGCCCACTCCCGTGGTCTCGGCGCGGCGCAGTTCACGCCGCGACACCCCGCGCTCCGGTTCCTTGCCGATTCCGGCCTTCAGCCGCCTCTCCAGACCGCGCATCATCCGGGTGAGCAGGAAGGCGATCACGAAGTAGATCAGCAGGACGTACGAGTAGATCTCCGCGCTCTGCTGCAACGCGAGCCGCACCAGATTGCCGCTGAACGCCAGATCGCCCATACCCATGACGGAGACCAGGGCGGTGCCCTTGAGCAGCTCGATCAGCAGGTTGCAGAACGAGGGGATCATCTCGGGCACCGCCTGCGGCAGCAGGATCAGCCGCATCCGCTGCCAGGGCGTGAAGCCGAGCGCGATACCGCCCTCGCGCTGCGCGGGTTCGACCGCGTTCAGGGCGCCGCGCACGATCTCCGCGCCGTACGCCCCGTACGTCAGCCCCAGCGCCAGCGTGCCCGCCCACATCGGGACGAGCTGCCAGCCGAAGGCGAGCGGCAGGACGAAGTACACCCAGAAGATCATGATGAGCGCGGAGGTGCCGCGGAACACCTCGGTGTAGAAGCCCGCGAGGAAGCGGACGATCCACCGGCGCGAGGTGCGCGCGATTCCCACCGCGAAGGACACGGCGCCGGCCAGCAGGGCGCTGAAGACCAGCAGTTGGACGGTTGTCCAGATGCCTTCGAGTACGAGTTCCCACAGTCCCGAGGTCATCCGCGGCAGAGCTCCTTCGCGGTCATGTCGGTCATCTCGGCCTGGGTGAAACCGAACGGCTGCAGGATGCGGAACAGTTCACCGCTGTCCTTCATCTTCTTCAGCTCCACGTTGAAGGCGTCCCGCAGCCCGGTCTCGGCCGAGCGGAACGCGAAGCCGCCGCCGTCGACGTGCGGCTTGCCCTTCACCAGCGGCGCGAAGGGCTTGGTGCTCTCCGCCTTGCGGGACTTCTTGACCACTTCACGTGCGGTCAGCGCGGTCCCGGCGAAGACGTCGACACGCCCCGCCTCGACCGCGTTCAGCCCGGCGACCTGGTCCGGCACGATCAGGATGTCGCTCTCCTTGTACCCGGCCTCGACCGCGTACTGGATCTCCGCATAGCCGGTGCCCGTCGCGAACCTGGCCTTCTTCGAGACGACGTCCTGGTAGTCGTGCAGCCCCTTCGGATTGCCCTTGCGCACGATGAACGCGTCCAGCATCTGATAGTCCGGATCCGCGAAGATGACCTGCCGGCAGCGCTCGGGGTTGATGTACATCCCCGCCGACACGACGTCGAACTGCTGCGAGTTGAGCCCCGGAATGAGCGAGCCGAACTCGGTCGGGACCGGCTGGACGCGATCGACCCCCAGCCGCTTGAAGACGGCCTTCGCGAGTTCCGGCGCCTCGCCGGTCAGTTCGCCGTTCTTGTCGATGTAGCCGAAGGGGATCTCGCCGGCGATGCCGAGCCGGACGACACCCTGCGCCTTCAGCCGGTCCAGGAGATCACCGCCGTTGCCGGACGCCGTGGCGACCCGGGTACAGCCGGCCGCGCCGAGCGCGCCGAGCGCCGCCGCCCCCGCGAGCAGCGACCGGCGGGTGGGGCCTCGTTTCTCTGCGTCATTCCCTCTAGGTGGAGCCATGGCCGCGCGGCTACCCGAGACCATGCGATGTATTCGGATCGATTTCAGCCCCGTACGGGTACGACGCGCACTTGACCTCCGGGGGACCATGGAATGCATGGCTGATCGATACATCGAAGTCTCGCTGGTCAAGCGCGGTATCCACTGCACCGCGAAACTCCTCGACGACCGGGCGCCGATCACCTGCGCCGCGGTGTGGGATTCACTTCCCCTGGGCGGCGACGTGTACCACGCGAAGTACGCGCGCAATGAGATCTACGCCCTTTTCCCGCCCTTCGCGCAATCAGAACCTCCGCTGGAAAATCCGACAGTTACCCCAATTCCTGGAGATCTCTGTTATTTCTCCTTCGCGGGCACGGAATTGGGCACGCAGGCGTACGGCTACGACCGCGACGTCCGCGCCGGAACGACGGTGGTGGACCTGGCCCTGTTCTACGAGCGCAACAACCTGCTCCTCAACGGAGACGTCGGCTGGGTGCCGGGCATCGTCTGGGGCCAGGTGGTCGACGGCCTCGACGCGATGGCCGAGGCCTGCACCGACCTGTGGCGCTCCGGCGCGCTGGGGGAGACGCTCAGCTTCCGGCGAGACTGAGGACTGCCCGGCGGATCATGCCGGAGAGGCCCCAGGGGGAGTCACCCCCGCGGCCCCCGCCTCGTACAGCGCGTGAGCGGTCCGCAGGACGAGGTCGTCGCGGTGGCGCGCGGCGACGATCTGCAGGCCGATGGGCAGGCCGTCCCCGTCAAGGCCCACGGGGACCGTGGCCGCCGGCTGCTGAGTCATGTTGAAGGGGTACGTGAACGGGGTCCAGCCCGTCCAGCGGCGGTGGCCGGAGCCGGCCGGGACCTCGGCGCCCGCCTCGAAGGCCGTCAGCGGCAGGGTCGGCGTCACCAGCACGTCGTACGACTCGTGGAAGCGGCCCATCCGGCGCCCGAGCTCCATGCGGACGTCCACCGCGGCGAGATAGTCCAGCGCGCCGAAGCGGGCGCCGAGGGCGCAGATCTCGCGCAGTCCGGGGTCGAGCAACTGCCGCTGGTGGGGCCCGAAGTGCTGGGTGACGCGGGCCGCGCCGCTGAACCAGAGCGTGTGGAAGGCCTCCACCGGGTCGGTGAGGTCGGGGTCGGCCTCGGTGACGTACGCGCCGAGCGCCGCGAGCCGCTCCACCGTGCGCCGTACGGCCGCCGCGACCGGCGGCCGGACCGCGACCTGCCCGCCCAGCGAAGGCGAGTACGCGACCCGCAGCCCCCGTACCCCGCCCTCCAGCGCGTCCACGAAGGAGCCGCCGGCCGCCGGTCCGAGCGCGGACCAGTCCCGCGCGTCGGGGCCGCTGATCACATCCATCATCAGCGCCGCGTCGGCCGCGTCCCGGGTCATCGGCCCCACGTGCGCGAGCGTCCCGAAGGCGCTGGCCGGGTACAGGGGGACCCGGCCGTACGTCGGCTTCAGGCCGAAGATCCCGCAGAAGGCGGCCGGGATACGGACACTGCCGCCGCCGTCCGTGCCGAGGGACAGCGGGCCCGCGCCGAGGGCCACGGCCGCGGCGCTGCCGCCGCTGGAGCCGCCCGCCGTGCGCGAGACGTCGTACGGATTGCGGGTCACCCCCGACAGCGGCGAGTCCGTGACGCCCTTCCAGCCGAACTCGGGCGTCGTCGTCTTGCCGAGGAAGACGGCGCCGTGCTCGCGCAGCCGGGCCACGGAGGGCGCGTCCTCGTCCCAACGGCCCTGCGCACTGATGGTCCTGGAGCCACGGAGGGTGGGTGTGCCGCGCAGCAGCAGGATGTCCTTGACGGTGACCGGGACCCCGTCCAGCAGGCCCGCGGGCTCGCCGCGCCGCCAGCGGCCCGCCGACTCCGCCGCCTGCGCGAGAGCTTCCTCCGCCTCCAGTCGTACGAACGCGTTCACGGCGGGCTGGACGTGCTCGGCCCGCTCCAGGGCCGCGCGTGCCGCGTCCACGGGGCTGAATTCGCCCTTGCGGTAGCCGTCGACGAGTTGTACCGCGGTCAGCTCGGTGAGTTCCGACATCGGGCCCTCCAGAGGGAGTTCAGTGTCCGGGCACGTACCCGCGCTTCTTGTCGACGACGTTCCGCAGCGGCTTCCCCGCCTCCCAGCGCTCGTACAACTCCACGAACTGCGAGCCCAGTTCGTCCCGCCAGCCGATCGTGTCCCCGCTCATGTGCGGCGACACGATCAGACCGGGCACCTCCCACAACGGGCTGTCGGGGCCGAGCGGTTCGTGCTGGAAGACATCGAGGGCCGCGCCCGCGATCCACCGTTTCGACAGCGCCTCGGCGAGCGCGCCCTCGACGACGAGCTGCCCGCGTCCGACGTTGACGAAGCGCGCCGACGGCTGCATCATCCCGAAGCGCCGCGCGTCGAACATGCCGTACGTCGCCTCGGTGAGCGGCGCCGCGGACACCACCCAGTCGGCGCGCGCCATCAGCCGGTCCAGCTCCTCCGGACCGTGGATACCGGTCCGCGGTCTACGCCCCACCAGCGCCGTGGTGACGTCCAGCGCCTTGAGCGTCCTGACGATCGCCCGCCCGATCGGCCCGGAGCCGACCACGCAGGCACGGGTGCCCGCCACCCGCTGCGACTCGCGGTGCCGCCACTCCCGCCGCCCCTGGAGCTCCCACGTCCGCGGCAGATCCTTCGCCATGGACAGCACCAGCGCGGCGACGTACTCCGCGATCGGCTGGTCGAAGACACCGCGCGCGTTCGTCACCACCGTGTCGGACGCGGCCAGCTCGGGGCACATCAGATGGTCCACCCCCGCGCTCGCCGTGTGCACCCAGCGCGGCCGGGGCCCCTCGCCGGGCCAGGCGCGGCGCACGGCGTGCGAGGTGAAGTCCCAGACGAGCAGCACGTCCGCGTGGGGCAGCCGCTCGGCCAGCGTGGACTCGTCCGCGTGCTCGATCCGCACCCGGCCGGTGAGCCTGCCGAGGCGCGGCAGGGGCTCGGCGTCGAGGACAAGGAGGGTCGTTTCGGACGGCGGGTGCGACGGGGGCGAGGACATACGGGCGGTCATCGGTGGAAACCGTTTCGCAATGCGGGTCCGCTTCTCTGAGAGATGAAGGTGGGCCTTCCGAGGGGCGAGGTGGGCCGGAGCCGTCTGAGATGCGCGGATTGACCACGCTCGCACCCGAACCTACCTTCGTCAACACGGGCTTTGCGTACGGTCCGTTGCCAACGCGTCCCCGTTCCCCCTTCCCCGTCGTCCCCCCTCCCCGTCGTCCCCTCGTCCCCCCTTCCCTCGTCCCCCGTCCCGTTCCCCTCGTTGCTGGTCCTCCCTTTCCCCACCTGTTCCTGGTCCCGTTCCCTTCCCCTCTCCTCTCCCTTCGTGAGGCCGGTGGCTGCCATGGACGTCTCCTTTCTCGGCGGCCCGCGCCCGCAGCGCGGTGTCGGTGTCGTCGCCCCCTTCGACTTCGCCCTGGACCGCGAACTGTGGCGCTGGGCGCCGGACGACGTCTCCCTGCACCTCACCCGCACCCCGTTCGTGCCGGTCGAGGTCAGCCTGGACCTGGCCCGTCTGGTCTCCGAGCACGAGACGCTCGGCGAGGCGGTGCGCGCCCTGAACGCGGTCGCGCCCGAGGTCGTCGCGTACGCCTGCACCTCCGGCAGCTTCGTCGGGGGCGTCGCCGGGGAGCGGGCGATGTGCGAGGCGATGACGCGGGCGGGCGCGGTCCCGGCGCTCACCACCTCCGGCGCGCTCCTGGCGGCGCTGGAGGAGCTCGGCGCCCGCCGGATCGCCCTCGTGACCCCCTACACGGTGTCGGTGACCCAGTCCCTGGAGGAGTACCTGGCCGAGGCGGGCATCGAGGTCACGCGCCGCGCCTTCATGGGCCTGACCAGGCACATCTGGAAGGTCCCGTACCGGGATGTGGTGGAGATGGCCCGCGGGGCCGTACGGGGCAGCGCGGACGCCCTCTTCATCAGCTGCACCAACCTTCCGACGTACGACGTCATCCCCCAGCTGGAGGCCGAACTGCGGATCCCGGTGATCTCGGCCAACCAGGTGACGATGTGGGCGGCGCTGCGACAACTGGGTACCCGGGCGGTGGGCCCCTATCAGGCGTTGCTGGACGAGTCCGCTCGTCGGGGGCCGGTACTGCCGGAAGAACAGGAAGGTTGGGCATGACCGCACTCGGATTCCTCTACCCCGGCCACTCGGCCGAGGACGACTACCCGCGCATCGAGCAGCTGCTCGGCAGCGACATCCGCCTGACCGTCGTCCACACGGACATCGGAGAGGACGCCCACCGCGTGGACGCGCTCCTGGAGATGGGCTCGGCGGCCCGGCTCGCGGCGGGCGTCGAGGAGCTGCGCCTCTCGGGGGCCGAAGCGGTGGTGTGGGCCTGCACCAGCGGCAGCTTCGTATACGGCTGGCAGGGCGCCCACGACCAGGTCCGCGCCCTCGCCCGGACGGCAGGGCTGCCGGCCTCCTCCACGTCGTTCGGCTTCGCGCACGCGGTACAGGAGATCGGCGCCCGGCGTGTCGCCGTCGGGGCGACGTATCCGGAGGACGTGGCGGCGCTCTTCGCCGCGTTTCTGAAGGACGCGGGGGCGGAGGTGGTAGGGGTGCGCGGGGCCGGGATCGTCACGGCCGCGGAGGTGGCCACCTGGGAGTACGACCAGGTCCTCGCCCTGGCCCGCGCGGCCGACCACCCCGACGCCGACGCCGTGCTCCTCCCGGACACCGCCCTCCACACGGCCTCCCACCTCCTCGCCCTGGAGAAGGCCCTCTCCAAGCCGGTCCTCACCGCCAACCAGGTCACCGTCTGGGAGGCCCTCCGCCTCTCGGACCGCCGCGTGAACGCCCCCGAGCTGGGAACCTTGTTCACCAAGGAGCCGATCGTCCAGGTGTAGCCGACTGGCCTGTTTTCGCCGTTCCCGGAGGGGTTAGGCGTCTTCAGCCCGTCCGGCGTTCGAGGACGAGGCCGTTCAGGCCGACGTGGGGGTCCAGGGGCGGCAGCCCCCAGGTACGGGACGGGCAGGGGCAAAGGGGGCGAGACACCCCCCGGCCCGCCCCGGGCCCTCGAGGAATAAACGGGGACACCCTCCTGTTCGTACGTCGAGGACAACCGACGTAAAGACGCAGGAGGCACCCGGTGAGTGAGACGGACGAGATCCGCGGCACCGCGCAGGGCGACGCACCCGTACCCCTCTCCGTACTGGACCTGGTCACGGTAGGCGCGACCCGCACCGCCACCGACGCCCTCCGCACCAGCGTGAAAATCTCCCGCCTCGCGGAGTCCCGCGGCTTCCACCGCTACTGGGTGGCCGAACACCACTCCATGCCGGGCGTGGCCTCGTCCTCACCCGCCGTGATCCTCGCCCACCTGGCCGCCCACACGACCCGCATCCGGCTGGGCTCGGGCGGAGTCATGCTCCCGAACCACGCCCCGCTGGTCATCGCGGAGCAGTTCGGCACGCTGGAGGCGATGGCCCCGGGCCGGATCGACCTGGGCCTGGGCCGAGCGCCCGGCACGGACGGAGCAACCGCCGCCGCCCTGCGCCGCACGGACCGCCTGGGCGAAGGCGCCGACGACTTCCCCGAGCAGCTCGCGGAGCTCACCCGCTTCCTGGACGACGACTTTCCCGACGGTCACCCGTACGCCCGCATCCACGCGGTCCCGGGCCCGATCCAGTCGACCTCCCCGGGCGGCGTCCAGTCCCCGCACCGCCCCCCGATCTGGCTGCTCGGCTCCTCCGGCTTCAGCGCCCGCCTCGCCGGCATCCTGGGCCTCCCCTTCGCCTTCGCGCACCACTTCTCGGCGCAGAACACGATCCCGGCGCTGGACCTCTACCGCGAGTCCTTCCGGCCGAGCGCGGTCCTCGACGCCCCCTACGCCCTCATCGGCGTCTCCGCCCTCGCCACGGACGACGAGAAGGAGGCCCGCCGCCAGGTCATGGCCGCCGCCCTGAACATGGTCCGCCTGCGCACCGGCCGTCCGGGACTCGTCCCGACCCCGGAGGAGGCGGAGGCGTACGAATTCAGCCCCATGGAGCGGGAGTTCATCACCAGCTGGAACTCCAACGTCATCCACGGCACGGCCGACGAGGTCCGCTCCGGCCTCGACGACCTGCAGAAGCGCACCGGCGCCGACGAGTTGATGATCACCGGCAACGCCCACAGCGGCGACGTACGCCTGCGCTCGTACGAACTCATCGCGGACGCGTACGGATTGCCGAAGCCCCAGGATCCTCAGGCCTGACCGGGTGCCTGGGCCTCGGCGAGCCTCAGGCCCGAGGACAGTCCGAGGCCGTCAATAGTGCGGAGATACGATCCGGCGCCACCGGGCGGGAGTACAGCCAGCCCTGCCCGGTGTCGCAGCCGATGCCGCGCAGGCGGGAGGCCTGGGACGCGGTCTCCACGCACTCCGCGGTGACCGTCAGGCCCAGCCGGTGGGCGAGTTGGATGAGGGCCTCGACGATGACCTCGTCGGCGGGATTGGGGTGGCCCGAGGTGCCGTCGGGGTTCTCGTACTGGAAGCCCCGTACGAACGAGCCGTCCAGCTTCAGCACGGAGACCGGCAGACGGCTGAGGTAGGCCAGGTTCGAGTAGCCGGTGCCGAAGTCGTCGATGGCGATGCGGACGCCCATGTCGCTGAGCGCCTGGAGGGCCTGGAGGGGCCGGCCCGCCGAGCCCATCACCGCGGACTCCGTCAGCTCCAGCTGGAGGAGGTGCGGGGCGAGGCCCGTCTCCGCGAGGATCTCCGCCACGTCGGCGACCAGGTCGGAGTCCCAGACCTGGCGCACCGCCACGTTCACGCTGACGAAGATCGGCGGCGCGTCCGGGTGGTCCAGCTGCCAGCGGCGGGCCTGCCGGCAGGCGGTGGCCAGCACCCAGCGGCCGAGCTGCACGATCGAACCGTCTTCCTCGGCCAATCCGATGAACCGATTCGGCGTCAGCGTTCCGAACTGCGGGTGATTCCAGCGGACCAGCGCCTCGACCCCGCGCACGCCGCCGTCCTCCATGCCCACCAACGGCTGGTACTCCAGCGCGAACTCACCGCGCTCGACGGCCGCGCGGAGGGTGGAGGACAGCGCCTGACGGGTCATCCGGTGGGCGTTGCGCTCCGGGTCGAAGAGGGTCCAGCGACCCTTGCCGTCCGCCTTCGCCCAGTACAGCGTGGTGTCCGCGGCCTGCATCAGACCGGTCGCGCTCGTGCCCGCGGCGCGCCGCTCGACGACCCCGATCGACGCGGAGAGGGACAGCCGCTGGCCTGACAGGTCGAACGGCGCCTGGAGGGCCTTCAGTACGGATTCGGCGAGGTCGGCCAGCTGGTCCGTTCCCGTGGAGTCCTCGACGAGGAGCGCGAACTCGTCGCCGCCGAGCCGCGCCACCAGCGGGGTGGCCGCCCGGGCGTAACCCGCCTCGTCGGCGCAGCGCGTCAGCCGTTCGGCGACGGCCGCGAGCAGCCGGTCCCCGACCCGGTGGCCGAGCGTGTCGTTGACCGCCTTGAACCCGTCGAGGTCCAGATAGCAGAGCCCGATCCGGCCGGTGCCGCCCTCCTCGTACGCCTCCGCCTCCAAGGCGGCCGACAGGCGTTCGAAGAACAGGGTGCGGTTGGGCAGCCGGGTCACCGGGTCGTGCATCTGCAAGTGGCGCAGCCGCGCCTGGAGTTCCCGGCGCACGCTGATGTCGGCGACGGACAGCAGCACGGCCCGCTCCTGCGCGGGCAGCGGCGCGACCGTCACCTGGACCCAGAGCGAGTGCCCGTCGGAGTGCTTGAGGCGGCGGGTGCAGCGCAGTCGGGCCTGCCGGCCGCGCAGCACCTCGCGGTACGCGTGCCAGGTGCGGGCGTCGGAGGTCAGGTCCACGAGGTCGGCCACGATCCGCCCGGCGAGCGTGTCCGCCCCGGCGCCGAGCAGCGTGCCCAGCGCCTCGTTGGCGGTGACGACCAGGCCCTCGCGGTCGACCACGGCCATCGCGAGGGGCGCGGTGGCGAAGGCCGCCTGGAGAGTACGGGGTGACGCTCCGTCGGGTACAGGCGTGTCAGCGGGCACACCGGACGTCGCCGCGGCCGTCCCGGCAGTGGCGTGCGGGTCTGGAGGTGACCCGGGGGAGAGGGACACGCCGGGAGGCGCCCCGGCGTACATACGAGGAGATGTGTCGATGTGACGCTCTGTGACGGCCGGCCGGACGAGGTCTGCCGCGGGCGCCGGCCCTTCGGACGTTCCGCTCACCGCTCGCTCCCGCAGTGCACTCGTTCTTCGTATAGGTCTCTCGGGGTGGTCGGCCGGTGCTGGACGGCCGAACAAGCCGTGTCCGTGCAGGAAAGTGTGCCGATCATAGAGGGTGGCCTCGGGGAGTTGCAGCCACTGTCCAGTGTCCCCGAACAACCTCCTCTTCTGACAGATCGTTTCTGCCTGCATCTGGACGGGTTCCTTCCCCCGCCGACCGGCTGTGACGTTCCGTGAGTGTTCGGGGTGTCGGCCCCTGGTTCCCTCTCACCCTTCTGGTGCAGACAAACAGGGCGAAGTGGTACGAACTCACACAGGCTGGGTGCGGTGTCCCGAATTCCGCATCCGGAGGTCGACGTGCCGCGTCCGCTCCCCCTGGGAGGTCTCACCCGTGAGGCCCAACGGGGTCGCACTCATGGGGTATTGCGGGGGCGCGCGCGTGCGGCGCTGCGAGCCCGCGTTCGTGAGGCCCTGCGGAAGCGCGCGGGCGATGGCCGGTCGGCTCGCGTTCGCGCTGAGCTGCCGGGGCGTAGGCGTGAGGCCCTGTGGGGACACGCGCGTGAGGTTCTGCGGGAGCGGGCTCGTGAGGTTCTGTGGCGGCGCGGGCGCGGGCGCGGGGCCTTGCGGGGCTCGGCGCGTGAGGGCTTGCCGGGTTCGGCGCGTGAGGTTTTGCGGGATCCGGCGCACGAGGCTGTGCGGGATCCGGTGCGCGAGTCGGCGCGTGGGCCGGGGGCTGAGGGGTTGTGTGGGGCGGCTCTCGAAGCATTGGGTGCGTCGGGAGCTGAGGGGTTGTGCGGGGCGGCTCCCGAGGCATTGCGTGCGTCGGGGTCTGAAGAGTTGCGCGGCGCGGCTCCCGAAGCATTGGGCGGGGCAGAGCTCGAAGCGTTGCGCGGGGCGGCTCCCGAAGCATTGGGCGGGGCTGAGTGCGAGGCGTTGCGCGGGTCGGGGCCTGTGGTGTTGCGCGGGTCGGCGCGTGACGTGTTGCGCGGGACGGCTCGCCAGGCATTGCGCGGGATGGGGCGTGGGGGGCCTTTCCGGGGGCCGGTGCGCGAGGGGGCGCCGCGCTGGCGCAGCACCGCGGCTCTGTTCACCTCGATGACCGCGCTCGCCGCGACCTCCCTGGTACCGGGCCCCGCACTGGCCGAACCCCGCTCGGCCTCGTGCGCCCTCCCACGGACCGAGGCGCACCACTCGGAGGGCGTCGACACCTGGAACTCCGGATACGTGCGCCCCGACCACCCCCTCGACGCGGCGATGGTCTTCCTGTCCTTCCCGGACTCCGCGCCGCGCACCACCCCCGCCGAACTCACCAGCGACTACTTCCCGGCCACCAGCCGCTTCTTCGAACGCGCCTCGTACGGCAAGTTCACGGTGCGCCCGCACCCCCAGCGCGGCTGGATCCGGATGCCGCACACCTCCACGTCGTACGCCATAGAGCGCGACTGGAACGCCGATCGCCGCGCCGCCTACCTGCGCGACGCGCTCGCCGCCGCCGACAGCCAGGTCGACTTCTCGCGCTACGACATCGTCTACTTCGTCGCCGACCCGGACGCGCCGGGCGTCGACTCGGACGCCACGAAGGTCGTCAACCTCGACACCCCGCTGTACGCCGACGGCAAGGAAATCCGTCGCGTGGTCACGGTCTTCGAGAAGCACCCGCCGGACCGCCTGGTCCTCGCCCACGAGACCGGTCACGTCTTCGACCTGCCCGACCTCTACCACCGCCCCACCGACGGCAAGGGCGACTGGGACACCTACGTCGGCGACTGGGACCTCATGGGCAGCCAGTTCGGCCTCGCCCCCGACCTGTTCGGCTGGCACAAGTGGAAACTGGGCTGGCTGGAACCCCATCAGGTGGCGTGCGTTCGGGGTACCGGCAGTACGCGGGTGACGCTGGAGGCGCTGGGGGCGGGGCCGCCGACGCTGGGGGGCGGGACTGCGGGCGCGGCCGGCGCGGCCGGGGTCGCCGGGGTGGCCGGGGTGGCCGGCGCGGCTGAGGCAGGATCCGCGGGAGCCGCGGCGTCGGCCTCCGGCACGCGTACGCGGGCGCACGGCTCGGGCGTGCCGGGTGCCACGGGGAACTCAGGCGTACCGGCGTACGGCTCGGCCGCTTCGCGGGCTTCGGGTGCTTCGGGTGCTTCGGGTGTGCCGGCGTACGGCTCGGGGCTGCAGGCCTTCGGTTCCGGGCGGGGCACCAAGCTGGCGGTGGTCCGAACGGGTCCCGACAGCGCGCTGGCCCTCGAGGCGCGCGGCCCGGCGGGCAACGACGGCGCGACGTGCACCCAGGGCGTCCTCGTCTACCGTGTGCGCAGCGAGGCCGAGTCGGGCGGCGGCCCGATCGAGGTCCTCGACGCGCACCCGCACTCCGAGTCCTGCTGGGAGGACTCGGTCTACCCGGCGCTCGCGGACGCGCCGGTGGCCCTCGGCGAGAGCTATACGGTGCCGGGCGAGAACGTCCGTATCGAGGTGGAGGACCGCACGGCTTCCGGGGCGTGGACGGTGAAGATCACGACGGGCTGACCCTCGCAAGGCGCGGCGCGGCCAAGCGAAAGGGAGCGGCCAAGCGAAAGGGAAAGGAAAGGGAAAGGGAAACCAGGGGGGAATGGCGATGGCGAGACGGTCGCGTTTCCGCGTACCGCCTCGCCATCGCTAGCGTGCGCCGCCAGGGACTCGAACCCCGGACCCGCTGATTAAGAGTCAGCTGCTCTAACCAACTGAGCTAGCGGCGCCTGCTGACGTCGTAGACCTTAGCATCCTGATCGGCGGGAGGAAAAATCGATATCCGCACCGCCGCGGAGGCGCTCGCGCGGGCCGCCCGGACGGCCGCCCAGAGCAGGATCTCGGGGCCCGGGAGCCAGGGGTGCCGGGTGTCGGGCGCGACGAGCCAGCGGGATTCCAGGCGGGCGGCGGCGCTCGTCCCCGTGTCGTCGGCGCTCAGCGCGGGCACGGTGACCGCGTCCCCCGTGCCGTGGCAGAGCAGCGGCGGAACGCCCTGGCACCGCCCCGCATGCCCGGCGGCCTCCCGGCTCTGGGCGCGGTCCTCGGTACGGTCCGCGGCCCCGCGGGAGCCCCACTCCTCCCACTCCAGGAGCGAGGGCAGCCGCTGGGCCGTACCGGGCGCGGCGAACAGCAGCATCCGCCCGCGGTAGGTCGCGACCGGGCCCGAGCCAGGCCCGTCGTCCCACAACCGGTCGAGCATCCGCCGCCCGAAGATCGCCGGGGCGTTGACGACGTCGAAGGCGCTGCCGCAGGGCAGGACGACCGGGGCGCTCGGCCGTTCCTCCCAGAGGGCGAGGGTGCTGCGCGGGTACGTTCCTGCCGAGGCGAGCCATGCGGCGCCCTCGGAGGTGACTCCCGCGATGTCGAAGCGGTCGGACAACGGGGCGCCGGGGGCGTGGGGGATGGTGCTTGCCGGGTTCCGTGTGCTGCTCATGCCGATATATCTACCGGCAGTGACGAACCCGTCTCTGAGGGTTGCCGGAAATCAGGACAGGAGGGGGTGGGGTGGAGTATCTTGCCCCGCTGGCATATGCCAAGAGACCTTGAGCGCCTGGTGCGCGACCGGCACCCCGGCCGGTCTGGCGTTCGAGGACGAGCACCCCGGCCGGTCCGGCGTATGAGGAGGAGACCGTTAGGCCGAAACGGTGGTCTGAACGGGGGTCTGCGGGGGTCTGAACGGGGGTCTGGGGGACGCGCAGCCCCCAGATACGGGCGGGCAGCGGCGGAGGGGGCGAAGAACCCCTACGCGCACCCCCACGACGCACAGGCCTCAGGCATGATCACTCACCCCATGCCCATGCCCGTTCCCCTCCACCCCCCGCAGCAGGTCCCGCCCGAACTCGATCATCTTCTTCGCGTAGTCCTCGGTCCACTCGGCCCGCTCCCCGATGGCAGCCGGCGTCAGCCGATCGAACCGCCGCGGATCGGCCAACTGTGCCGCCGCGATCGCCTGGAACTCGACCGCCCGGTCCGCCGCGGCCCGAAACGCCTGCGTCAGTTCGGTCGCCCGGTCCAGCAACGCCCGCGGATCGTCGATCGACTCCAGGTCGAAGAAGTGCTCAGGATCCCCGGCGGCCTCCGCGGGCTCGAAGAGCAGGGGCGCGGGGCGTAGCCGCGGTTCGTTCCGACGCGGCGTGGGCTCCGCCATGTCTTCTCCTCCTCGTACGGTTCAGGGGCCCGCCTCGTAAGAGGGCCACCGTCCATTGTCCCCCGCCCACGCAAGTGGGCCCGGTGACGGACCCCGGCCGGCCCCGCAGCACCGGCAGCCGGGACGCACCGGCAGGGACCCCCGGCACCCACCCGAGATCCCCTAGCCCCCGCATAAGGGCTCCCCAAGATCTACGGTCGCCAAGCCACCCGATGCTCCCCCAAGTGCGACAACACCGCGTGATTGGCCTCCCAGCCGTCGGGGAACTTCACCGTGACCCCCAGCTGCACCGGCTCCGTCGACGGATGATCGTCCAGTAGCTCCGCGACCCCCGCCCGGCACACCACGATGCACGCGTGCCGATGCCGGGAGGCGAGCACGCACAGCCGCCCGGTCTCCAGGTGGAACGCGGTCGCGTCCGGCCGCCCGGACAGCGGATGCAGCACCACCGTCACATCGAACTCCCGCCCCTGAAGCCGGTTCGCCGTGTCGACGGTGACGTCGACGACGCCCGACTCCGCCAGCGCGGCCCGGACCGCCGCGGCCTGGTCCCGGTGCGCCGTGCCGACGGCGATCCGGTCGGCCGTCAGCGGCACCGGTTCGTCCGCCCGCTCCGAGGTGGCCGCGCCGCCCCGGTCCAGCAGCCGGCGTACGACCTGGGCGACGGCCCGTACCGCCTCGGGGTCCGTACGCGGAGTGTGCCGGGCCGGCAGCTCCAGGAGCCCCCAACCGGCCTCCGCAGCCTCGTCGATGACCCGGTCGGTCCCCGAACCGTCCGACGCGACGGCGAAGCCGAGCCGCCGGTCACCGTGCCCCGTGCCGCTGCGGAACGGCGTATACGGATAGAAGGCGTCCGAGACCAGCGGCGCCGCGGACGCGGGCAGCCGCCACGACACCGGCAGCCGGTGCTGCGGCAGCTCGGGATTGTGGGCGAGCAGCGTCGTCACCGCCGACGCGGACGGGTCGTACGACAGTCCCGCCCACTGCTCGGAGCCGACGATCGCGAACGGGTCCAACTGGCCCGGGTCGCCCACGAACAGCGCCCGCTCGAAGAGCCCCGCCACGGCCAGCAGCGCGTCCGAACGCATCTGGTACGCCTCGTCGACGATCGCGTGCCGCCACGGCTCGACGCCCTTGACATGGGCCCACTTGGCGGCAGTCGAGATCACGACGTCGAGCCCTGCCAGGTCACCGGCCTTGGTGGACTTCCGTACGTTCGGCAGGCCGTCCAGCGCCTTGTCGTACGGGTCGGTGTCGCTGCTGTGCAACCGCCCGACGGGCAGCTCGGGTTCCTTCTCGGCGAGCCGCACCACCAGGTCGTCGACCTGGGCGTTGGTCTGTGCGATGACCATCAACGGGCGCCCCGCGGCGGCCAGTTCGAGCGCGGCGCGCACGACGAGCGTGGACTTCCCGGCGCCGGGCGGGGAGTCGACCACGACGCCGCGGTGCGTGCCGTGCAGCGTGTCGCGCAGGATCGCGTCGGTGGCGCGGGTCGCGGCGGCACCCGGATCGAAGACGGCGGTCACAGAATGTCCTCCTCCGTCACCGGGTCCGGGATCGGAAGGGGTACGGCGTCGGGCTCGCCCGGCGGTCCGCCGTGTGTCCACGGCGTCTCCTCCGGGTCGGGCAGTTTCGCCCCGCCCCGCTGCTCGTGCTCGAAGAGCGTGAAGCAGACGAGGTCCCCCTTCGCCGGCACGGAGCCGGGCTCGGGCTCCTTGCCGCGGCCCATCTTGTCGACGATCCGCAGGATGACGGCGCCACCCCCCTCGGCGTACTCCTCGTACCCGACGAACTCGGCCGCCTGCGGCTTGCCTCCGGACGACCGGTACACCTTCGCGCGCTCCCCGAGGTGCGGCCGGTCCTCCGTGCGGACGGTCACCAGCGGGCGCGGGCTGGGCCGCTTGCCCTCGCTGTACGCCATCACGACATCTGTGACCTCGCCCGCGAACGCCTCCCCCGCGAGCCGCCGACCGGCCATCACGAGCGGGTCGTCGAGGGCCTCCTGCGCTTCCAGGCGGGCCTGCTCGCGCTCGCGGGTGGCGAGCTTGTTCGCCGCGGTGACCGCGTCGTCGCGGCGCGGCTGCGGGGGTTCGCCCGCGGTGATCCGGTCGCGGTGGCCGGTGAACGACCAGCGGTCGCGGGTCCACCGGTCGGCGGCGTGCGCGCCCTCGGGGAGCGCGCGCAGCAGGTCGAGTCCGCGCCACACCGCGTCCCAGGTGGGCCGGGTGACGCTCTCGACGAGGGCACGGATCTCCCGCTCGGCGGCGGTGAGCGCACCGAGCCGGTCGTCCGCCTCGATGCCGTCCTCGGCGGCGGCGAGCGCCGTACGCGCACGGTCGTAGCGCTCGATGGCGGGGGCCAGCAGTGTGTTGTCGAAGGCGGGGTCGGTGGCGGGTCCGGCGGGCGGGCAGACCAGCTGGCCCCGGGAGTCCCGCCGCAGCTCGGCGCGCAGCGCGGCCTCGGCTCCCGACTCACCGTCCGGCGGGTCGATCCAGGCGAGCAGCGCGCCGAGGTGCTGGTCCTCCAGGCTGCTCTGCCCGGTGGCCCAGTGCCGGGACAGTATGTCGGTGAGGGCGAGGAGGAGGGAGGAGCCCGGCACCCGGGACCGCTCCCCGTAGTGCGTCAGCCACCGCCCGAGCAACGGCACCCGGGGCGGCGCCGGATGGGGTGTCTCGGGGTCCTGCTCGGCGGTGCGGCGGAAGCGCATGGAGCGCCCGAGCAGCCGTACGAGCTCGATGGCCGCCCGGCTCGGAACGATCAACTGGGGTGCGTCCGCGCACAGTTCGACCTCGACCTTGATCCGCTTCCCGGTCTCCGGATCGGTCTCGCTGCGTTCGGCCGCCTCGACCACGTCCGCGTACGCGTCGATGTACGGCAGTACGACGTCGGCCAGCTCGGCGAGGAACGCGAACCGCAGGTCACGGTCGCGGGGCTGTGGCACGACCAGCAGCCGGGGCGCGTCACGCTCGGTCCCGACGAGCGCCCCGAGCGGGGCGCCGGCCTCACCGGCGGTGGTCAGCGGGACGAACACCAGCGGCCGGTCGGTGAGATGCCGGTGCCGCACCGTGGCGGCGGCCTCGGCCCGCCCGCTCTCGACGGCTTCCAGTCGGGCGAGGGTGGCGATCAGTGACATGCGGCACGCTCCTGAACTCCGGACGCCGGCGCACCCGAAGACTCGGCTCGCGGGGCTTCGCCCGCTCCGCCGCGCAGGGCCTGTGCCCGGGTCTTCAGTGCCTCGGCCCGCAGTGTCGCCGCTCTCCGCAGCGCCGCGACGGCCGGGTCGTCCGGATCCCCCGTCTCCCCATGGGCCGCCGCCAGTACGTCTCCCACCGTCGTCAGGCCGCCCAACTCCGCGCGCAGCGAGCGACCCAAGGACGTCACCGCGCCCTCGGCGCGGGAGCGGTCGCGGCAGTGGAAGGCCAGCTCGCAGGCGGAGAGGCACTCGGGGGCGTAGGTCGCGGGGACGGCTTCGACGGCGGTCGTCAGGTCGTCGGCGGGCAGGTCCGGGGAGAAGCAGGTGCCCTCGGGGAGGGTGGCGGCGATGTCCTCGACGCGGGTGAGCCGGGCGAGCTGGCGGCGGGTGACCGCGCGCTGCTTGCGGATGTCGACGGCGGAAGCGGTCGGGAGGTTGGAGAAGTCCTTGGGGCAGACCAGTAGGACCCGGTGGCGGACCTCGGGGGTGGGGTCCAGGTGCGCGGCGACCTCCTCCAGGGCGAGCACGTACACCGCGGACTGCCGTGCTGCCGCGCCCACCTTGGCCGGGTCGGCCGAACCGTCCAGCATCGGGAAGGACTTGATCTCGACGACCGTCCAGCCGCCGTCGGGGTGCACGACCACCGCGTCCGGCTCCAGGAAGGCGGGGGAGCCCGCGACGTCGAGGGCGAGCATGGGGTGGTCGAGCAGCGTCCACACGCCGGCCGCGGTGGCCTCGCGCAGCGCGAGCGCCGTACGCGCCGCGCGCCCCTCGGGGCCGACGGCGCTCAGGTCGGGGACGACCCCGGACATGGGCGGCTCGGCGTCGGGGTCCAGCTTCTCGTGCACGAGCCGCAGCAGCTCCGCGCCGCCGTCGGCCTTGACCCGCGCCTCGAACGCGTTGCCCCGCATGAAGGCGAACTGCGACTGCCCGAAGGCCGGTGGCGAACCGAGCGCGTCGGCCAGCTTCGCCTTGTCGACCCCCGCGCCGTCCAGGAGGGCACGCCGGTCGCACCCGGGGTTCGCGGCGAGCGCCGCGAGGGCGCGCGCATCGAGGGCCTTGGGCTGAACAGCCGGACCGCGCAGGTCAGCGAGCCGCTGCCGGAGCGCCGTCCCCCGCGTCCGCGGGGGAGGCACCCGGTTCGGCTCCCGGCCCGGTTCGGGACTCGCGCTGTCGGGGAATTCGCTCACCCGGGGAAGTCTGGCACCCCGCACTGACAATGGAGGAACCCGCGCCCCGCGAGGCACTCGCGAACCGTGGGACACGGGCGCCCAGCAGGCTCCTCAACCGTCCCGCGACCCGCATCACGAACGGGGTCAGCAGCAGTCCGACGCCCATCACCGCGGCACCGGCGACGGCGTCGAGGAAGTAGTGGTTCGCCGTGCCCATCACCACGATCGTGGTGAGCAGCGGATACGCGACGCCCGCGACCTTGGCGGCGGGCGTGCGGCCGTACCGCCACAGCATCACTCCGCACCACAGCGACCAGCCCACGTGCAGGCTCGGCATCGCCGCGTACTGGTTCGTCATGCCGCCGAGTCCCCGTGGCGCGCTCGCCTCGCCGCCCCACCAGCCGTACGAGCTGTACTGGGCCATCGTGTCGACGAAGCCGTGGCCGGCGGAGAGCAGCCGGGGCGGGCAGGTCGGTATCAGCGAGAAGCCGATCAGGCCGATGAACGTGGACGTCATCAGCCAGGTGCGGGCCGCGCGATAGCGCACGGTCCGGGAGCGGAAGAGCCAGATCAGGATGGCGGGCGTCACCAGGTAGTGCAGCGACGCGTACCAGAAGTCGGCGGGCACGCCCAGCCAGGCCTCGCGGGTGAACAGCCGGTTCAGCGGGTGCTCGGCGTTGAGGTGGAAAAACTTCTCGACGCGCAGGATCGCCAGGCCGTGGCCGACGGCGCTGGACGCGTCGCCCCGGGCGAGCAGCCGGCCCGCCGAGTAGGACGCGTACACCAGCACGATCAGCGGCAGCTCGGTCCACCAGCGGAGCCGGGCGGGCGGGGCCGCGGAGGCGCGCAGGTCGGTCCACCGGCGCAACCGGGCGCGTGGTGCCGCCTCGGCGCGCGGTGTATCGGTCTGCGGCATCCGATCGTCCTCCCCCATCTGCTTGAGGTGACCCGACAGTCTGTACCGTCTGCTGACGACGATCCGTGGCCACATCCGATTTTACGGTGTATGTGAACGCCCTGAAGGGGCGCCCCCGGTCGTCAAAGACGCAGAGATCGCCCACCGGGTTGCCCCTCGCGCCGGTGCGCGATGATGGAGTGACGCACTCCGCACGCGCGCCTGCGGCCGCGTCTCCCGTTCCGGAAAGGCATCTCTTCATGGCACCGCGCATCCTGCTGGCCCGGCACGGACAGACGGAATGGTCGCTGTCCGGCAAGCACACCGGCAGGACGGACATCCCGCTCCTGGATGAGGGGCGGCGCGGCGCCAAGCTGCTGGGGGAACGGCTGCACCGGGCCCCCTTCGACGGGCTCGCCGGGGTCGAGGTGCGCACCAGTCCGCTGGCACGCGCGCGTGAGACGTGCGAACTCGCGGGCTTCGGGGAGCGCGCGACCACCTGGGACGCGCTCATGGAGTGGGACTACGGCGCGTACGAGGGGATGACCCCGGCCGAGATCCAGGGGATCCGTCCGGGCTGGTTCATCTGGCGCGACGGCGTCCCCGCGGGCGAGACGCTGGAGCAGGTCTCCGCGCGCGCGGACGAGGTCGTCGACTGGGCGCGTGCCGCCGACCGTGACGTGCTTGTCTTCGCGCACGGCCACATCCTGCGCTCCATAGGCGCCCGCTGGCTCGGCCTCCCCCTCGACTTCGCGTCCCGCATCCGCCTCAACCCGACCTCACTGTCCGTACTCGGGTGGGCCTACGGAGACCCCGCGATCGAGGCATGGAACGACTGCGGGCATCTGGCGGGGTGAGGCCCTGGGCAGTCGCGGGCGGCTGTGGGCAGGCGCGCCGCCAGGGCGGCGCCCGTCCCGAGGAGAGCGGCACCCGGTAGCCGCCGGGCCGCGCGGCCCACCCGGCCTCGGCCCCCACGCCGGACACGGCGAAAGCGGAGTCCTGCCCCGGGGGTTACCGTGCTCACGCCGTACGCGGCAGGCTCGCGTGGCGGTCCAGGAACGTCGACACGCCCGACGCCCGCCGGTGCGGCAGCAGCACGCGAGCCGTCGCCGCCAACATGGTCTGGATCCGGGAGGACTGGACCTCACCGAGAAGGTCCAGCACGCGCAGCCCGGCCAGCGCGGCCTCGTCGGGACGTCCACCCCGGGCGAGGTCGTCGGCGAGTTCGGCGGTGTACAGCGCGATGTTGCGAGTGAAGTGCGGATCCTGGAGCTCGGCCGCGCGGTGCGCGTGGCGCGCCGCCCGCGGCCAGTCGCCCAGCGTCGACCAGCACTGCGCCTCGAGCCCCTCCAATTCGGCCTCTCCGTAGAAGGTCATCCACTCGGGGTCCGTCTCCGAGGGCCCTCGTTGGTAGAGCGCCTGCGCGCGCGCCAGCGCCTGCTCGCACCCCGCGCGGTCGGCGAGCCCCGCCCAGCCGCCCGCCTCGCGCAGCGCGAGCAGGGAGAGCAGGCGCGGGGAGCCGAGGGGGCGCGCGGCGCGCTGCGCCGCCTGCGCCGCGCGCACGGCCTCGCGCGGGCGCCCCGCGTCACGCGCGAGGAACGCCGTGTTGCAGAAGGCGTGTGCCTCCAGGCCCGGGTCGCCCGACATCCGGGCGGTGGCGAGCGCCTCCGCGTAGTGCGAGCGGGCGTCGTCGAAGCGCCCGGAGTCGTGCGCCAACCAGCCCACTGAGATGGCCAGTTCGCCGGCGCCCGCGTACAGCCGGTCGGCGGTCGCCTGCCGGGTGGTGCCCGCGTCGAGCAGCGCGTACGCCGTCCGCAGCGGTGCCGCCGCGCGCCGGTAGAGGCCGTCGGCCCCGTGGCGGTCGTCGAGCAGCCGGATCTTGCGCACGGCCTCTTCGAGGGCGCCGGCCTCGGACGTACCCGCCCGGTGGACGCGCCGGTTCGCGGCCGCGGCGGGGGAGCCGAACGCGACCGCGAAGGGCCCCAGTGAGGCCGCCGCCACGGTGGCGGTGCCTCCGGTCATGAATGCGCGACGTTGCACGTCGCTCTCCTCGTGGTTCTGATCGTGGTCCTCGTACGGGTCGTACGGGTCGTACGGGTCATGCGGGTCATGCGGGTCGTACGGGTCATGCGGATGGTGTGCGTCGTACGGGATCTGGATGTGGTGCGGGTCGTACGGAATCTGGATGTGGTGCGGGTCGTGCGGGTTGTGCGGGAGCTGGATGTGGTGCGGGTCCGGCGTTTCATACGTCTCGTGCGCCTCGTCCGTCTCATGGGAGGCGTGCGAGAGGCTCGTGGAGTGCGGAGGGGGCGCCTCGTCAGTTCCGCGCGCCCCGCGCCCACGTACCGATGAGCGGGGCGCGAAGCCCAGGTCGGTGAGCGTGCGGCCGGGGAACATGTGCAGGAACACCCGCTCGTACGCGTAGTTGGGACAGCGGATCTCGCCCGCCTCGACGCGCCCGATGTAGCGCGCGTCGCAGCTGACCCGCTCGCCGATCTCGCGCGCGGCTCGCCGCACCGCCGCGGCGAACTCGCCGGGCGAGCGCTGTCCGCGCAACCGCCGGAAGGCGAGGTTCGGCCGCGGTGGCGGGGGGAACTGGGACGAGGTCACCGTTGACGACGCCATGGCCGGGCCCTCTCTTGCGAACCGTCGAACCATTGCCGGAGTCAAGGCGAGTTGCCCGGGTTGTGCCCTGTGGGTGCCCTGCTTCCGGCGGAGCAAGAACGTACCTGCTGTGACGATGCCACCACGCTGGGTTTGGCTACAAACCGGATATCTCATCCACGATCTGCCATGAACTGCCATCCTTTGCGGCGGTGTTCCGCCGTAGCCGTTGACGTTCTGGCGCGTTGAGCCCTGTGGACCGGGAGCCGCCCGAACTCCCGACCCACTCGTCATGAGGAGGGGTTCCGTTGGAGGCCGGGATGGAGACCAGGCAGAGCACCGAGATCCGTACGTCGCTGTCGACCGCGCAGCACAGGCCGTCCGCGCAGTGCAGCGCCGCACCAGAGCCGGTCGCCGAGTGCGATCTGGTGACCGTCCCCGCGCGGCAGGGTCTGGAGGCGGTCGACATCCTGCGCCGCGGTTCCTGCGACGCCGTCGGCCCCGTGCTGCACGACGACGGCTGCGACACCCTCGGCTTCCTGGTGCCGCCCGGCACCGCCGACGCCTGGGACGTGCCCGGCAGCACCTGTACGCAGACCAACGGCCGCGGCCTCAGCCTGGCCCCGGAACCCCCGGTCGAGGGCTCGGACTGGCTGCTGCCGCCCGGCGAGGCGGATCTCGCGACCGACCCGGCCGTCCTGCGCGCCGCGCTGGGGGAGGCGGCCCGGCTGATCGAGGCCGCGGACAACTGTCAGTGACGTGCCCGAGAGGACGAGTGACCTGTCCGAGGGGACGCCGGTGAGCTGCCCGAGGGGACGCCGGTGAGCGGTCCGAGGGGACGGGAAAACCGCCGCTGAGCCGACCCGCCCGTACGCCCCGATAATGGCGGGATGGCAAGGGCGAGGAACAAGCGGTCGGACGACGGGCGCGCGGCGGGGCGTGGCGCGCGGCGCGGGCAGGCGTCCGCCGATGCCGTCGTCGAGCCGGTCGACGGCGGGCTCGCCCAGCTGATTCCCGACCGGGACCGGGCGCGCGCCTGGACCCTGCTGATCGACGGCGCCCCGCAGTCGCACGTCGACCTCGACGACCCCGCGTATCTGAGCTTCGAGTACCAGCGCCGCCTCGGTCATGTCATCGACCTCGTCGCCCCGCCCGGCAAGCCCGTGCACGCCGTGCACCTCGGCGGCGGCGCCCTCACCCTCGCCCGCTACACCGCCGCGACCCGCCCCCGCTCCACCCAGCAGGTCGTCGAGCGTGACGCGGCCCTCGTGCAACTGGTCCGCCGCGAGCTGCCGTTGGACCCGAACGCCCGGATCCGGGTGCGTTCCGTGGACGCCCGCGAAGGGCTCGCCAAGGTCCCCGACGACTGGGCGGACCTGGTGATCGCGGATGTGTTCAGCGGTGCGCGCACACCGGCGCATCTGACGTCGGTCGAGTTCGTCACGGAGGTACGCAGGGTGGTGAAGGCCGGTGGCGTCTACGCCGCGAACCTCGCCGACGGACCCCCGCTCGCCCACCTCCGCGGCCAGATCGCCACCGTGGCGGCCTCCTTCCCCGAACTCGCCCTGGTCGCCGACCCGACGGTGCTGCGCGGCAAACGCTTCGGCAACGCGGTCCTGGTGGCATCCGACCATCCCCTGCCGATCGCCGAGCTGACCCGCCGCGCGGCATCCGACCCGCACCCCGGCCGCGTCGAACACGGCAAGCAGCTCACCGACTTCACGGGAGGCGCCGCCCCGGTCACCGACGCGGCGGCGGTGGCGTCACCGGCACCGCCTCCGTCGGTCTTCCGCTAGGCCGGTACGCCGGTTCAGCCAACGCAGTTCAGAAAGGCAGTTCAGCAAGGCAGTTCACTACCGGCAGTTCACTACCGGCGGTTCAGTACGTCCCGATCTCCACGTGCGGCGGTCCGTCGTGCCAGGTGCAGAACACCGACACCCGGTCGGCCCCCGAGGAGAACTCCACGCGGATCCACGACTCCGTCTTCCACACCTGCATCGACCAGCCGGCGCCCGGCGTCGCGGACACCAGCGTCGCTGACGTCCTGCCGAGGTCGAAGACCGCCCGGCCGCCGTCGGTGGCGTAACTCTTGATCTGCCCGGAACCGGAGCCGGAGGAGGACGGGCCGGGGCCGGCACTCGCCGACCTCGAAGGCGACGGCGTCGTCGGGCTCGGTGTGTGGCTCGCGGACGGCTTGCTCGACGCGCTCTTCGAGGGCTCGGCCCGCCGCGTCGAGGAGGCGAGCGGCTTGGAGTCCTGCGTCGTCGCGTCGCCCGCCGTGATGGGCAGGGCGCGCGGCGGGTCGTACGCCGTCCCCGCCATCACCGTGTGGACACCCCACCACGACAGCGTGACCGCCGCGCCTGTGGCGAGCGACCAAGCCAGTACGTGTACGAGTCCTCTGCGCATCGCGGGCCATATTGCACCACCAGCCCCACGGGTGTCGCGCGGGTGCGTCACAGTCCGGGTTGTCCACATCCGGGCGAGCGGAGTTGTCCACAGGCCCGGGAGCGGCCTCCTCGGATGGCGTACGGTGCCGCCCATGGCAAGTGTGCTCGTGGTCGAGGACGACCAGTTCGTACGCTCAGCCCTCATCCGGCATCTGACCGATGCCGCGCACACCGTGCGCAGTGTCGGCACCGCGCTGGAGGCGCTGCGCGAGGTCGCCCATTTCCGTTTCGACGTCGTCATCCTGGACCTCGGTCTGCCCGATCTGGACGGGTCCGAGGCGCTGAAGATGCTGCGCGGAATCACCGACGTCCCGGTGATCATCGCCACCGCTCGGGACGACGAGACGGAGATCGTCCGCCTGCTGAACGACGGGGCGGACGACTATCTGACCAAGCCGTTCTCGGTCGAGCACCTGTCGGCGCGGATGGCGGCGGTGCTGCGCCGTTCGCGGACGAGCGCGGGGGAGGCGCCTCCGTCGACGGTCATCCGGGTCGGCGGGCTCGCCATCGACCCGCTGCGGCGCCAGGCCGAACTGGACGGGGTACGACTGGATCTCACCCGCCGTGAGTTCGACCTGCTCGCCTTCCTGGCCGGACGGCCCGGCGTCGTCGTACCGCGCAAGGAGCTGCTCGCCGAGGTGTGGCAGCAGGCATACGGGGACGATCAGACCATCGATGTCCATCTGTCGTGGCTGCGACGGAAATTGGGCGAAACGGCGGCTCGCCCGCGCTATCTGCACACCCTGCGGGGTGTCGGCGTGAAGCTGGAGCCGCCGAGAGCGGAGTCGCCGCTATGAGGGGGATGCCGGTCGAGGCCCCCCAGGCGGGCGCCGGTCGGGGTACGGGCGTCATGAGGTGGGCTTCATGAGGTGGGCGCTGGTCAAGGTGTGCGTGGCCGTGACCACGATGGTCGTGGTGGCCTTCGCGGTCCCGCTGGGTCTGGTGATCAAGGAGATGGCGCGCGACCGGGCGTTCTCGAACGCCGAGCGTGAGGCCGCCGCCGTCGCGCCCGCGCTCTCCATCACCACCGACCGGGACCAGTTGGAGCGGGTCGTCGCCTCCGCCGGCTCGGACGCCGGGATGGCCGTACACATACCGGCGAGCGACGGCGCCGAGGCGGCCGACATCGGGCGGCAGCGTGCCCTCGGGAAGGACATCGCGACCACGCGGAAGCTGGGCCGGGCCTCCACCACGGAGGTCTCCGGCGGCTCCACCTTGCTCCAGCCCGTCGCGCTGAGCTCGGGCGAGATCGCGGTCGTCGAGGTGTACGTCCCCGAGTCCGAGGTCAGCAACGGCGTCGGCACGGCCTGGGCGGTGCTCGCCGCGGTCGGCGTAGCGCTCATCATCGGCTCCGTCGCGGTCGCCGACCGGCTGGGCGTACGGATGGTGCAGCCCGCCCAGCGGTTGGTGGAGGGCGCGCACGAGTTGGGCGAGGGGAAGCTGGGCGCGCGGGTGCCCGAGGAGGGGCCGACCGAGCTTCGGCTGGCGGCGGTCGCGTTCAACTCCATGGCCGATCAGGTCGTACAACTCCTGGCAAATGAGCGGGAGTTGGCGGCGGATCTGTCCCATCGCCTGCGTACGCCGCTGACCGTGCTGCGGCTCAACACGGCCTCGCTCGGCGACGGGCCGGCCGCCGAGCAGACGCGGGCCGCCGTCGCGCAGTTGGAGCGCGAGGTCGACACGATCATCCGGACGGCCCGCGATGCCAAGCCGCAGACCGCGGCGATAGGCGTCGGCGCCGGGTGCGACGCGTCCGAAGTCGTGCGCGAGCGGATGGACTTCTGGTCTGCGCTCGCCGAGGACGAGGGCCGCAAGGTGCGGGTGGCCGGGGTCGACCGGCCGGTCCGGATACCCGTGGCCCGTGCCGACCTCGTGGCCGCGCTCGACGCGCTCCTCGGCAATGTCTTCCGGCACACCCCGGAGGGCACGGCCTTCGCGGTCGACGTGCACAACGGCGAGGACGCCGTGATCGTGCTGGTGTCGGACGCGGGCCCGGGGATCGTCGATCCCGAGGCGGCCATGGCGCGCGGCCGTGGATCAGGGAGTGACGGGTCGACGGGGCTCGGCCTGGACATCGTGCGACGGCTCGCGGAGTCGACGGGCGGGGATGTGCGCATCGGTTCCTCCGTGCTGGGCGGCACCGAGGTGCGGATCTGGATCCAGCTGGACGGGCGGGCGACCCCGCTGCGGCGCGGGCACCGGGGAAGCGTACGCCGCCGTCGCCGCGGGGCGGCCGTGCGCTGACCTCACCGGTCCGCCGCACGGGCCTCGGCCGGTATCTGCAGCTCCGCTGCACGGGCTTTGTCCTGGCGCCCGCCTTCCACTGCGCGTGCCTGACCGAGGTCTGCGTCTGCCTTTCGCTGCGCGCGGGTTGGCCGACGTCGAGGTCGGCGTCTGCCTTCCGCTGCGCGCGGGTTGGCCGACGTCTACGTCTGCTTCCGCTGCACGGGCGTTCTTCTTCGCCGCTCTGCGGCGACGTCCGGAGATCTCCCCGCGCCCCAAATTGGTCTCGACCTTTAACCGGCCCCGATGCCTTCCTTAAGCGCACCCTAAGATCCTCAACCACCGTCCGGATGAAGCGGTTTGCCCGATTCCGGATCGCTAGCGTGCTGCAGCACCCACCCCCGGGAATCCCCTGTGAACCCCCGTGAAACCGCGAAGGCAGGCACGCGATGAGCAGCACGCACCGGCGCAGCAAGGTCAGTGGCAGGAACAAGGCGATAGGCGGCGTCGTCGCGGCGGCCGTGGTCGGCGGCGGCGCCTTCCTGTTCACCGGCACCGCGCAGGCGGCCGACGTCGGCGCCGCGTACACCAAGACCAGTGACTGGTCGACCGGTTACACCGCGCAGTACGTCATCACGAACGACACCGGCCAGGTCAAGGCGGACTGGACGCTGGAGTTCGACCTGCCGTCCGGAAGCAAGCTCAGCTCGCTGTGGAACGGCGAGTCGAGCGTGAGCGGGCAGCACGTCACCGTGAAGCCGCCGTCCTGGGACAAGGACGGCCTGAAGCCCGGCGAGTCCGTCACCGTCGGCTTCGTGGTGAGCGGCACCGCGGACCCGAAGGGCTGTCTCATCGACAGTGCCAAGTGTTCGGTGGACGACGGCGCGACCCCCGAGCCCAGCGGCCGCCCCACCGAGTCGGCGACCCCGACCCCGAAGCCGACCTCGACCGCGAAGCCCACCCCGACCGCCACCGCCACGCAGAGCGCGACCCCCACCGCGACGCCCTCCGCCTCGGGGACCCCCGGCAGCGGCAGCACGACGAGCGCCGGCTTCGCGCCCTACGTCGACACCTCCCTCTACCCGGCCTTCGACCTGGTCGGCAGTGCCACGGCCACCGGCGTGAAGGACTACAACCTCGCCTTCATCACGGACGGCGGCGGCTGCACACCCAAGTGGGGCGGCGTGACCGACCTCGCCAGTGACGGCGTGGCGTCGCAGATCGGCGCGCTGCGTGCCAAGGGCGGCGACGTCCGGGTCTCCTTCGGCGGGGCCTCGGGGTCGGAGCTGGCGACGACCTGCTCCTCGGCGGACGCGCTGGCGACGGCGTACGGGAAGGCCGTGGACGCGTTCAACCTCACGAAGGTCGACTTCGACGTCGAGGGCGGCGCGCTGCCGAACACGACCGCGAACACCAACCGCGCGAAGGCCATCGCGAAGCTCCAGCAGCAGCACCCGAACCTGGACGTGTCCTTCACCCTCCCGGTGATGCCGGAGGGCCTGACCCAGGACGGCGTGAACCTCCTGTCCAACGCCAAGTCGAACGGCGTGAAGATCAACACCGTGAACATCATGGCGATGGACTACGGCCCCGCGTACAGCGGTGACATGGGCACCTACGCCGAGCAGGCCGCCACGGCCACGCAGGCGCAGGTGAAGAGCGTCCTCGGGCTGTCGGACAGTGCGGCGTGGAAGGCCGTCGCCGTCACCCCGATGATCGGTGTCAATGACGTCTCGTCGGAGATCTTCAAGGTCGACGACGCCTCGCAGCTGGTGACCTTCGCCAAGTCCAAGGGCCTCGGCTGGCTGTCGATGTGGTCGGCCACCCGCGACAAGCAGTGCGCGGGCGGCGCGAAGAACTCCGCCGACGCCACGTGCAGCTCCATCGTCCAGGACACGGGCGCCTTCTCGAAGGCCTTCGGTGCCTACAAGTAGGACCTCACCAGTCGGCTCCTACAAGTAGGCCTTCTCATACGGGGGACAGCGCGCCCCGGCCGGATCGCCCCCCACCCGGCCGGGGCGCGTTCGGGCACCACTTCCTGCGCGGAGAGGTCCAAGAGGCCGAGGAACACAAGGCCAAGGTCCATGAGGCCGTGGAACACAAGGCCAAGGTCCATGAGGCCGAGGAACACAAGGCCAAGGTCCATGAGGCCGAGGAACACAAGGTCAAGGTCCAAGAGGCCGGGGAACAATCGGGGCGCGGCACCCCCCTCAGGTGCCGCGCCCCGTCCCCCGCATTCCCCGGTCACATGGTCTGTGCGTGGCCTACTCGGCGGCCGTCACCGGCGGCAGCGTGCCCGTCCGGGCCGCGTCCCGGTACCAGAGGGCGCTCGACTTCGGCGTACGGGTCTGCGTCGCGTAGTCGACGTACACCGCGCCGAAGCGCTTGCCGTAGCCATACGCCCACTCGAAGTTGTCCATCAGGGACCAGAGGTAGTAGCCCCGCACGTCCGCGCCGTCGGCGATCGCCCGCCGTACCGCCGACAGGTGACCGTGGAGATACGCGATCCGCTCGGGGTCGTGGACCCGGCCGTCGGGGTCCGGCTCGTCGTCGTACGCCGCGCCGTTCTCCGTCACGTACAGCGGCAGGCCCCGCGTCTCCTGGTGGTACCGCATGATCAGGTCGTGCAGCCCCGTCGGGTCGATGGTCCAGCCCATCTCCGTACGCTCGCCCGGGGTTTGATGGAAGACGACGTCCTCCGCGCCCGGCCAGGGGGAGTACGCGCTCGCGCCGTGGCCGTCCGCGCGCGGACCGTCCGCCGATGCCGCCGCCGCTGAAACCAGCGTCGGGGTGTAGTAGTTCAGCCCCAGCGCGTCCAACGGCTGTTTGATCAGGGCCAGATCGCCGTCCAGCACGTGAGACCAGTCCGTGACCGAAGACGTCGCCGACAGCAGCGTGCGCGGGTACGCGCCGCGCAGCATCGGGCCGTGGAAGACCCCGTTGGCGAGGTCGTCGATGCGACGGGCCGCCGCCAGGTCGGCAGGGTCCTGCGAAAGCGGCCTGACCACCGACGAGTTGAGGCTCACCGCGACCGTGTTGCGGGTCGGCATCGCGGCACGTAGCGCCGAAGTGCCCAGACCATGCGCCAGGTTCAGGTGGTGTGCCGCCCGCAGCGAGGCCGCCGCGTCCGTACGGCCCGGGGCGTGGACCCCGGAGCCGTACCCCAGAAAGGCGCTGCACCAGGGCTCGTTGAGAGTGATCCACTGCTCGACGCGGTCGCCCAGCGCGTCCCCGACGATCTGCGCGTACTCGGCGAAACGCAGCGCCGTGTCGCGCTCGGGCCAGCCGCCCGCGTCCTCCAGCTCCTGCGGGAGGTCCCAGTGGTAGAGGGTGACCGCGGGCTTGATGTCGTGCGCGAGCAGCTCGTCCACGAGCCTGCGGTAGAAGTCCAGGCCGCGCTGGACCGCGGGGCCTCGCCCGGTCGGCTGCACGCGTGGCCAGGAGATCGAGAAGCGGTACGCCGTCAGGCCCAGCCGCGCCATCAGCGCCACGTCGTCGCGGTAGCGGTGGTAGTGGTCGACGGCCACGTCACCGGTCTCGCCGCCCGCCGTCTTGCCGGGCGTATGGCTGAAGGTGTCCCAGATCGAGGGCGTACGGCCGTCCTCCCGCACCGCCCCCTCGATCTGGTACGCGGAGGTCGCCGCGCCCCAGAGGAAGGCGGGAGGAAACGCCACAGGGGTCGCGGGGGGCACGGGGGTCGCGGAGGTCGCAGGCTCGGGCAGCTCAGTCAGCTCAGGCATGGAAGCGCTCCCATAGGAGGTCGTGAAGACCGACGAGTCGGAGGAGAGGGACGGGCAGGGGGGGAGGGGAGGGGAAGGGGAGAAAAGGGGGCCGGGGCGGCGGTGACCCGGCCCCCTGAAAAAGGAAAAGGAGAAGAAGGTCAGCCCTTGATCGCGCCCTGCATGATCCCGCCCACGATCTGCTTGCCGAACAGCAGGAAGGCGATGAGCAGCGGCAGGGTGCCGAGCAGCGCGCCCGCCATGATCACCGCCTGGTCCGGTACGTAACCGGTGCCCAGTGAGTTGAGGGCGACCTGGACGGTCGGGTTCTGCTGGTTGAGGGCGATGATCGGCCACAGGAAGTCGTTCCAGGCCATGACGAAGGTCAGCAGCCCCAGCACCGCCATGGCCGGCCGTGCCGCCGGGAACACCACGTGCCACACCACGCGCAGACTGCTCGCGCCGTCGACACGCGCCGCCTCGATCAGCTCGGTGGGCAGCGCCTGCACCAGGTACTGCCGCATGAAGAACGTGCCGAAGGCGGTGACCAGGGTGGGCAGGATGACCGTCTGGAGATGGTTCGACCAGTGCAGATCGCTCATCCACAGGTACAGCGGTACGACGGCCAGCTGCGGCGGGATCATCATCGTCCCGATGGTCAGCAGGAGCAGGGTGCTGGAGAACCTGAACCGCAGCTTGGCGAAGGCGAATCCGGCGAGCGTGGAGAACAGCACCGTACCGATCGTGATGGTGCCGGCCACGACCGTGCTGTTGAGCATCGCGGTGCCGAGCCCGGCCTGGTCCCAGGCGGCCTGGAGGTTCTTGAACAGGTTCCCGCCGAACCACAGCGGTGGCGGGGCCTGCGCCAGCCGGGTGTCCGTGCGTGAGGCCGCGATGGCCGTCCACACCAGCGGCGCCAGCGAGATCAGCGCGCAGAGGGTCAGCACGACGTAGGTGACCGGGCCCGCGTGCAGCTGTTTGCCCGCGCCGAGCATCCGGGGGCGCAGGGAGCCGCGCCCGCGCTCCCCCTTGCCCGCTTCCTCGCGCTCGCCCTTCGCCTTCTGCTGAGGCAGCGTCAGGTCACTTGTGGTCATTGGGACTTCCTCAGACGTCGGGTGAGCAGCAGATTGATCACGGCGACGATCAGCAGGATCAGGAACATCGACCAGGCGATCGCGGACGCCTTGCCGAGGTTGCCGATGAGCCAGCCCTGGTCGTACATGTACAGGCCGAGCGTCTGGTACTGGTGCGCGGAGCCGCCCTTCGAGCCGCTGACGCCGCCGAACAGCAGCGGCTCACCGAAGAGCTGGGTCGCGCCGATGGTGGAGATGACCACCGTGAACAGGATCGTCGGACGCAGCATCGGAATGGTCACGTGCCGGAACTGCTGCCAGCGGTTGGCGCCGTCGAGGGCCGCCGACTCGTACAGGTCGGCCGGGATCGCCTGCATCGCCGCGAGGTAGATCAGCGCGTTGTAGCCGGTCCAGCGCCAGATCACGATCGAGGAGACGGCGAACTGCGAACCCCAGTCGGACTCACGCCAGTTGACCGGATCGACCCCGATGAAATGGAGCAGCCAGTTGATCATGCCGCCGTCCCACGAGTACAGCAGCGTGAAGACGAGTGTCGCGGCCGCCACCGAGGTGGCGTACGGGGTGAGCATGACGACGCGCCAGACGGTCGAGCCGCGCAGCCGGTAGTTGAGCAGGTGCGCGATCCCGATCGCCGCCAGCAGCTGCGGCACCGTCGAGATCAGACCGATGGTGAAGGTGTTCTTCAGGGCGTTCCAGAAGAAGTCCGAGGAGAACAGGTTCCGGTAGTTGTCCAGGCCCACCCAGGTCTGGTGGTCCAGTGCGGACAGCTGCACGTTGTGCAGCGAGTACCAGGCCGTATAGAGGAGCGGGATCAGCCCGAAGGCCCCGAAGATGATGAAGAAGGGGGCGATGAAGGCGTACGGCGAGGCCTTCATGTCCCAGCGGTACAGCCGGCTGCGCCAGGAACTCGTGCCCGGGGGCGGCGTACCGCGACCGTGAGCGCCCCGCGCCGCGCCCGGCTGGTCGCCGGGCGCGGCGTCGGCACTCGGCGCGGTGTGCGCGAGAGCCTGCTTGGAGCGGGTCACTGGCCGAGCACGTCCTTGATCTCCTTGGAGGCCGCGGACCACCCCTGGTCAGGAGTCTTGCCCTTCTGCTCGACCTGGAGGATGCCCACGTCGGTGATAGCGGTGCCGATCGGCTGGTCCTTCGCGCCGAGGGGCTGCGTCGGGATGGTCTTCGCCGAGTCGGAGAAGATCTGCGTGATCGGCGCGTTCGAGAAGTACGCCGTGGTGTCGGCCTGCGGCTTCAGGCTCGCGTACGCCGACGGGGTCGACGGGAAGCTCGCCTGCTTGGCGAAGACCTTCGCCTGCTGCTCGGGCGCGGTCAGCCACTTCGCCAGCGCGACGGCCTCCTTCTGGTGCTTGCTCGCCGTCGGTACGCCGATGAAGGAGCCGCCCCAGTTGGCCGCGGTCGGCGCCGCCGCCACGTCCCACTTGCCGCTGCCGGAGGCACCGGACTTCTGCTCGATGTAGCCGATCATCCACGCCGGGCAGGCCACCGTCGCGAAGGTGCCCTTGGCGAAGCCCTGGTCCCACGTCGGGTCGAACTGCTTCAGCTTCGCCGACATGTTGCTGGTGGCCACGTCCATGGCGGTGTCCCAGGACTTCTTCACACCCGCGGACTTGTCCCAGACGACGTTGCCGTCCTTGTCGTAGTACCGCTCGCTCTCGCCGCCGACGGCCGCGTTGTAGACGGAGGAGGCGGAGTCCACGTACTTGGTGCCGCTCGGCGCCTTCTTCATGTAGTCCTTGCCGAGGGCGACGTACTTCTTCCAGTCGCCCTTCCACTGCGCCGCGAGCTTGGTGCGGTCCGTCTCCAGGCCGGCCTTCTGGAACAGGTCCTTGCGGTAGCAGATGGCCATCGGGCCGATGTCGGTGCCGAGCCCGATCGTCTTGCCGTCCTTGGTGGTGGCCTGGGCCGTCTTCCAGTCCAGCCACTGGGACTTGTCGACGTCCTTGCCCAGGTCGACGAACTTGTCGGCCTGCGTCTGCACGGCCTCGGTGATGTTGCCGACCTCGATCGCCTGGATGTCGTCGGTGCCGGAACCGGCCTGGAGGCGGGTGAGGGTCTTGGGCCAGTACACGTCGGTACGCGTGGTGACGTTCTCCTTGATGGAGATGTCCGGGTGCAGCTTCATGTACTCGTCGTAGAGGCCGGCCTGCTTGTAGCCGAAGACGCCGAACGTGCCGATGGTCAGCGTGGTCTTGCCCTTGCCGCCACCGCCACCGCCGCCGCCCGAGTTCGACGAGCCGTCGTTCGAGTCGTTGGCGCAGCCGGCCAGCAGCCCTGTGGTCAGCGCGGCGACGGCCGCGAGGGCCCCCAGCCTGCGGGACCGGCGGGTACTCGTGCGCATTGCGTCCTCCTGTTGCCTGACGTGCCGACCCCCCGGCCAACTGCTCTGTTGGGCCCGTTGGTTCTCGCTGCGGCTCGGGCGGGGAACGTGCGGGATGTGTATGTGTCAGGTACTGTGGGAGCGCTCCCACAGGTGATGTGTTGAAGAGTCGTCGGTTCGGGCGGGGGTGTCAAGGGTGGGGACGTGGAGTGATGCGTTCAGTTATCGGGCCGTTAGGTGAGTGAAGTCGTCCGGCCCGTCCGGCGTTTGAGGACGAGCGCGAAGCGCGATACGGGGCGGCGCTGGAGGCGGGGAAGTCGCTGATGGCGGCGTGCTGACGGGGGCTGCGGGCGGAGCCCTGGGGACGGTCACCCCCTCAGCCGGGACTGTTAGATTCCAGGCCAACGTAGGGCGGCGAAAGGGCGGAGCCAATGGCAGGCCACCGAGCGCGGGGCCGGAGTGGCGGTCGGCCGACCCTCGAAGAGGTCGCCGCGCGGGCCGGAGTGGGCCGCGGGACGGTGTCCCGGGTGATCAACGGTTCCCCGCGGGTCAGCGACGCGACCCGCGCCGCCGTCGAGGCGGCCGTCGCGGAACTCGGCTATGTCCCCAACACGGCGGCCCGCGCCCTCGCCGCCAACCGCACGGACGCGATCGCCCTGGTCGTCCCCGAACCGGAGACCCGCTTCTTCGCCGAGCCGTACTTCTCCGACATGCTCCGGGGCGTGGGCGCCGCGCTCTCCGACACCGAGATGCAGCTCCTGCTGATCTTCGCGGGCAGCGACCGGGAGAGACAGCGCCTCGCCCAGTACCTGGCGGCGCACCGGGTGGACGGCGTCCTGCTGGTGTCCGTGCACGCGAACGACCCGCTCCCCGACCTCCTGTCCCAACTGGAGATCCCGGCCGTGATCAGCGGCCGCCGCTCGGACGACGAGACGCTGCCCTCCGTCGACTCCGACAACTACGGCGGGGGCCGGGCGGCCGTCGAGCACCTGATCGCCCAGGGTCACCGGCGGATCGTCCACCTCGCCGGGCGGCTCGACGTCTTCGGCGCCCAGCGCCGTGTCGACGGCTATCGCGAGGCGCTGCTCGACGCGGGCCGCGAGGTCGACGACCGGCTGATCGTCCCCGGCGACTTCACGGAGGAGGGCGGCCGCCGGGCCATGACCTCGCTCCTGGAACGCTGCCCCGACCTCGACGCGGTCTTCGCCGGCTCCGACGTCATGGCGGCCGGTGCCCGCCAGGTCCTGCGGGAGAAGGGCCGCCGCATCCCCGGCGACGTCGCCCTCGTCGGCTACGACGACTCCGCCATCGCCCGCCACATGGACCCACCTCTGACCAGCGTCCGCCAGCCGATCGAGGAGATGGGCCGCGCGATGACCGACCTCCTGCTCGGCGACATCGCGGACCAGCGCCCGATGGCCTCCCGCGGCCTGGAGAAGCGGCAGTTGGTCCTGCCGGCGGAGCTGGTGATACGCGAGTCGTCGTGAGTCGGTTCCCGGTGTGGCGCGGGTGCCGCTGTGGCGCGGGTGCCGCTGTGACGCGGGTACCGGTGTGAGTCGGTTACCGGTGTGACGCGGCTACCGGTCATCGCGGTCGTCCCGGCTGTTTCGGTCGCCCCCGTCGCCCCCGTCGCCCCCGTCGCCCCCGTCGCTCCCGTCGGCCCCACCGTCCGCGAGCGCCCGTCCGAGACACCCCCCAGATCCCGCGCGGCCCACCGCCGGGGCTCTGGGAGGCGAGGTGTTCCAGCGGCCGGAGGACGTCGACCCCGCGCGGGCCCGTGATGCCGGCGGTCTCCCGGAGCGTTCCGGTCGACTCCGCGGGCAGCCGACACCCCGGTCGCCGCTCGGGATCGCCCGGCGCGTCCGCCCCGACGGGATCCCCGAACTCGATGTCGACCCCGGCCGCTCCCGTCGCGTCTCGCCACCCGGGAGCGCCCCGGTGAGGCACTCTGGCCACATGGTCCTGCACCCCTTGCTGGGAGTCGACGAAGTGCTCGCCGTGGAGCCGTATTTGGGCCGGGTGGGTGAGGTGTTCAGGGCGTTCCGGGAGCAGGACTCGGGGTGCGCGTCGTACGGGGTGCGGCTGCTCGACGGCGCGCGCTGGTTCGTCAAGGAGGCGGTCACGGATCGCGCGCGCCGATCGCTCGCGCGCGGCTGGGCGTTCCACCGGGCCGTACGGCATCCGGCGATCGTCCCGCAGGTCCACCGGATCGCCGTGCCCGGCGGCGGCTGGGCGGTGGTGATGCCCTGGCGGGAGGGCGAGGTGCTCTACCACCCCACGGGGAGCGGCCCGCGCGACCGTACGAGCCCGGGCAGCCCGATGGCACGCTTCCGCGCCCTGCCGATGGCCCATGTCCTGCGCGCCTTCGACCGGATCCTGGACGCCCACCTCGCGGTGGAGGCGGCCGGACATGTGGCGGTCGACTTCTACGACGGCGCGGTGCTGTACGACTTCGCCCGCGACGCGACCCATCTGGTCGACCTCGACGAGTACCGGCCGGGCCCGTTCGTCCTCGACGAGGAACGCCTGCCGGGCTCCCGGCGGTTCATGGCCCCCGAGGAGTTCGTACGCGGCGCGGTCATCGACGTCCGTACGACCGTCTTCACCCTGGGCCGCGCCGCCCGCCTCCTCCTGGACGCCGGCGACGAGGAACGCGCCTGGCGCGGCACCCCGGCCCAGCAGACGGTGATCGTCCGCGCCACCCGTGTCGACCCCGCCGACCGCTTCGAGAACGTCCAGGACTTCGCGAGGGCCTGGCGCGCCGCCGGCCCGCCCGGGCCCGCGTGAGATCAGGGCCCTACGGACATCTCCCAGCGGACTTCGCTGTCCTGGCGCTGGTCCGTGGGGGACAGCCCGGCCGCCGCGGCGACGGCCGCGGAGGCGTGGTGGTCGGGGTGGACATGGGCGAAGACGGTACGAACGGATCGCGCCGCCAGCCAGGCGACCAACCCTTCGGCCGCCTCCTTGGCCAGCCCCCGCCCCTGCCATCGGGTCCCCAACACCCAGGCGATCTCGGCCCGTTCACCGGCCACGGTCGCCTGCACCGTGCCCACCAGGCATGCTTCCGCGCGCAGCCGGAGCACCCAGTTGCACCAGGAGACGGCGGGATCGGGGGACCCGGCGACGAGCCGCTCGTAGCGGGCGCGCAGGGCCTCGGGAGTGGCGGGAGCGCCGCCGATGAACGTGTGCAGCCCCGGATCGGACAGCACCTCGGCCATCTCCTCGGCATCCGCCACCCGGAGGGGGAGGAGGTCGAGGCGGCCGGTGCGGAAGGCGTCGACCGGCATCACGGGCTGGGCCAGGGGTGTGCGTCGGGTGCGACGGTCGCGGGGCGGCCGGCCAGGACGGAATCGCGGTTCTCGTCCTGGGGCATGTACGGGATTCCGGGCCGGTCGGGCGGCCCGGCCGGTCCCCGGATCTGCTCGATCGACCGGCCCCGCCGCAGGGCCCCGGGGGCGAAGGTCTTCATCGGACAGCGCACCTGGGAAGCGTACGGGCTCGGCGCGCTCCGGCCTGCTGGAACGCAATCAGCCGGTGACCCGTTCGAACGGGTCACCGGCTGATTGATCAGGGTGAGTGACGGGACTTGAACCCGCGACATCCTGGACCACAACCAGGTGCTCTACCAGCTGAGCTACACCCACCACGACCGGTCTTGGTTTCCCTGACCGGCCGAGAAAAAGTGTACAGGGTCTGGAGGGGTGCTCGCGCACGGCTTTTGCGGGGGCCCGTCAGGGCCCCGGCGAGGGCCTATTCGACGGGCAGGACGTGCTTCGCCGCGATGGTGCGGGCGGTGTCCGAGTCGGGGCCGGGCTGGGGGACGAAGATCGCTTCGCGGTAGTAGCGGAGCTCGGCGATGGATTCGCGGATGTCGGCCAGGGCGCGGTGGTTGCCGTTCTTCTCCGGGCTGTTGAAGTACGCCCGGGGGTACCAGCGGCGGGCCAGCTCCTTGATGGAGGAGACGTCCACGATGCGGTAGTGGAGGTAGTCCTCAAGGGTCGGCATGTCGCGGAGGAGGAAGCCGCGGTCGGTGCCGACCGAGTTTCCGCACAGCGGGGCCTTGCCGGGCTCCTTGACGTGCTCACGTACATAGGAGAGGACCTGCTCCTCGGCGTCGGCCAGGGTCGTGCCCGCGGCCAGCTCCTCGAGGAGGCCGGAGGCCGTGTGCATCTGGCGCACCACGTCCGGCATCGTCTCCAGCGCCGCGTCCGGCGGGCGGACCACGATGTCCACACCTTCGCCGAGCACGTTCAGCTCCGAGTCGGTGACCAGCGCGGCCACCTCGATGAGCGCGTCATCCGACAGCGAGAGCCCGGTCATCTCGCAGTCGATCCACACCATGCGATCGTTCATGTGTCTCACCCTACGGCCCGCTCCCGCCAGGTGGACCCGCCCGTGCGCCCGCGCGAGGGCCCTTGCGCCGAAGAAGGGGCCCGCTCCCATGGCGCGGACCCCTTCTCCTCGTACTACGGCGTCCTAGTGCCGTACTACGGCGCGCTCCGTTGCCCCGGCAGGCTCGGGCGGCCCGCCGCGTACAGCTCGGGGGTGGGCCTGCCCGCGTCCGTGGAGAGGGACGCGGCCGGGCCCAGGGAGCCGGCCGCCGCGGTGCGGCGGGTCTGCATCGGGACCGGGCTCTCCTGGTTCAGGACCGGTGGTGGTCCGGCCGGAGGCGCCGAGCCGTCCGTGTCCGACGGGCGGTCGGACTGCGGCCTGCGGGCGCGGTAGGCCGCCCGGTACGCGGCCGGCGACGAGCCGAGCTGCCGCCGGAAGTGCCCGCGCAGGGCCACCGGCGAGCGGAACCCGCAGCGGCCCGCGACCTCGTCGACCGAGTAGTCGGACGTCTCCAGGAGGCGCTGCGCCTGGAGCACCCGCTGAGTGATCAGCCACTGCAGCGGAGCGCTCCCGGTGAGCGAGCGGAAACGGCGGTCGAAGGTGCGGCGGCTCATGTACGCGCGTGCCGCCAGCGTCTCGACGTCGAACTGCTCGTGCAGGTGCTCCAGCGCCCAGGCGACGACCTCCGCGAGGGGGTCGGCGCCGATCTCCTCTGGTAAAGATCGATCGAGATAGCGCTCCTGACCGCCGCTGCGGCGCGGGGGCACGACAAGACGGCGGGCCAGTGCTCCGGCCGCCTCGTTGCCGTGATCCGTCCGCACGATGTGAAGGCAGAGGTCGATTCCGGCCGCCGTGCCCGCCGACGTCAGGACGTCTCCGTCGTCCACGAAGAGTTCTCGCGGGTCGACGTGCACCGACGGGTAGCGCTTGGCCAGCGTCGGTGCGTACATCCAGTGGGTCGTCGCCGGGCGGCCGTCCAGCAGGCCGGCCGCGGCCAGGACGAAGGCACCGGTGCACAGCCCGACTATGCGGGCGCCCTCCTCATGCGCTCGGCGCAGTGCGTCGAGCGCTTCCTCCGGTGGTGGCGAGGTGATCGACCGCCAGGCGGGCACGACCACCGTGCCCGCCCTGGAGATCGCTTCCAGGCCATGTGGTGCGGTGAGTTCCAGGCCCCCTGTGGTCCGCAGCGGGCCTTCCTCGCCGGCGCACACCAACAGGCGATAGCGCGGCACGCCGGCGTCCTGGCGGTCAATCCCGAACACCGACAGCGGTATGGAACTCTCGAAGATGGGGCCGCCGCTGAACAGCAGCACCGCGACGATCTCCTTGCGGCGTCGCCCGGAAAGTTTCCGGACCGCGGCTTCCGGCGCGGCAGTGGAGTCGTGGCTCATACTGCTAAGCCCCCCTCGGTGGTCGCGGCTCCTCGGTTGTGTCGCTCCTGCACGTTTCCCCTCGGTCCTGCACGAGTCCCCCGCCGTAAGACAAGATCGAATCTACTGTGTCCCGTGGCGCCAAGGTGACCAGTTCTCCACTCGGCAGAATGTCGACATGGCAACTTGGCGTGAAGCATTCGATCACGAAGCGTTGCACTCGTGGGCCGTGCAGGGAAGTGCGCCTCGTGGCAGTGGCCAATCCACGTAGGGTGCGCGCGCCCCCTGTGGCCCTTTCAGTGCAGGTCGAACGGGGGTTGGGGGGTCGTTCGACCAAGGGATGCGCGTGGCGCAGAAGTTGGCTGAAAACAAGCGTAGGCGTGCGCACAAACCGGTCAGTCAACCGGCTTGTTTCCCCCACCGTGCCGCCCACCTCTGTGCGCTCCCCCGCCACTCCTCCCATACGCGCCACCCGTGGCCCCCGGCCCACCACCCGTGCCCTGCGCGCCGCCGCTCCAGCCCCCGCTCCCGATGCCTCCGCCGCTCCGCCTGTGGCCGCCGCCCGTCGCGTCCGGGCCGCCCCTGCCGTGCCGACCGCGCTGCGGGGCCCGTTCCTCGGTCCGCGTCCGAGTGCCCTCACCGGGTACCGGCACGCCCTCGGCGCGCAGTCGCGCCGCCCCGCGCTCGGACTGCCGCAGCAGCACCCGGCAGGCCCCGGTGACGGTTGCCAGGCCCAGGGCCGTACCGGCCGCGCCGGCGAGCGAGGTGCCGTACCAGACCAGGACGACCGGGACCAGGACGCAGCTGAAGGCGGCCCAGCGCACCACATCGCTCGCCGTGTCCGGCACGGCGGGTGGCGCGGAGCGGGTCCCGGAGGAGGCGTGGGCCGCTCCGGAGGGGGAGTGGGCTCCGGGGGCGGAATGGGCCGCTCCGGAGGAGGGGTGGGCTGTGGAGAAGGGGTGGGGGGCGGTCTCGGGTCCCGGCACGGTCTGCTCCCTAGTACTCCAGTGCTCTCCATGGCGGTGGCTCACCCGTTCAACGCGTGTTCGACCGGCCGGTCACTGCCTGGCGGCCGGTGTACCACGGGGAAAGCCGTCGTCCCTGGGTGAACCCTGTGCAAACCGCCTGTACGGGGCAGCAACCATTGCGTTACGGGCGCCCTCTCATGCATGCTCCCTGGAATGCCGCGTAAGGCGCGCGGGATCTGGGCAGAGGAGGCGTGCCGCCGTACCCTTGGGGGTATGGGGTCGGGAAGATGATTCCCGGACACAGCTCTGCAGATCGTTGTCGTCCCCACCACGAGGATCCAAACGCCGAGACACCCATGGCCGGTCACGAATTCTTCGATCCCGCGAACCGCAAGCGCCCGCTCGCCGATCCCACGGCGGCCGAGCCCCTGGCGGCGGAAGCACCCCGCCAGTCCTGCGATCCCGCCTTCAAGCACGGCGTCGTCGTCGGATTCGACGGCTCGACGTCCAGCGAGCGCGCCCTCGCCTACGCGATCGGCATGGCCCACCGCTCCGGCTCGGGTCTGATCATCGTCCATGTCGCCAACCGGCTGCCCACCACGGTGTGGGCGGGCTGTGAGCCACCGGTCTTCGTCGACGTGCCGGACCACCGCACCGAGGTGCTCGGACTGGAGCTGGCCTGCGCCGAGTACCTGGCCGAGGTGCCCTGGATCCTCGTCGAGCGCGGCGGGGACATCTGCCACGAACTCGAAGAGGTGGGGCGGGAGTACGAGGCGGACGCGATCGTCGTCGGCTCCACGCACGGCATCGTCGGGCGCATCTTCGGCTCGGTGGCCGGACGGCTCGCCAAGCGCGCGCAGCGCCCGGTGGTCGTCATCCCGTAAATCCTGTCGTTGCCGACTTGCAACTCGAAGTTGTCCCAGGTGAGATGAGTCCTCGGCGTCGTCAACTCCCTTCCTGCGCCCGGTAAATCTACTCGCGCGTAGAGGTGTTTGTGCCCTTGTGAAGGGCATATATCGGTCGCCGGACCAACCGCACGGCCGGTATCACGCAGCACAACCGCACCCATGCATGAAGGGAGCCCGCCGTGGACAACGACGTCTCCGCGGGAAGCACCACATCGACCCTCGGCCAACTCGCGCTCGGACTCACCCTGCTGGCATTCGGCCTCGGTCACACCGAAGTGATCGACGGCGTCACAGCGGCCGACTCCGTCTCCCTCGCCACCTATGTCGGTGGCATCGCGCTCTTCGTCGCCGGTCTGTTCGCCTTCCGCGACCGTGACGCCCTCACCGGTACGGCCTTCTCCGCGCTCGGCGCGCTCTGGTTCACCTGGGGCGTCACCTCCGGCGCGCAGGTCTCCGCCAACGCGGCCGGTCTCTTCCTGCTCCTGTTCGCGCTCGTCGCGCTCAGCTTGACCGCCGGGTCGAGCGGCGCCTCGACGCTGGCCCGGGGCACGTACGCGCTCCTGTTCGTGTCCCTGCTCCTGCTGGCCATCGGGCAGTTCGGCGACAGCACCGGTCTCGCCAAGGTGGGCGGCTGGTTCGCGGTCGCCGGGGGCGCGGTGGCCTGGTACTCGGCGACTGCGGCCCTGGCCAAGTGGCCCACCGCTCTCCCCGGGCGCGCCGCCGGCCGGGGGGTGACGGCCACCGGCTGAAGCGGGCGCGGGCCGGGGTAATGGGCGGCCCTGGCCCTTGAAAGAACGACCCCCTGTGTGGCGGTGGCACACACAGGGGGTCGTTCATTGTCCGGCGGACCGGCGGACCGGCGGACCGGCCGACCAGCCGACGCGAGTGACCTACTCCACCGTCACCGACTTGGCGAGGTTCCGCGGCTTGTCGATGTCGCGGCCCAGGGCCAACGCAGTGTGGTAAGCGAGGAGTTGGAGCGGGATGCCCATGAGGATCGGGTCCAGTTCGTCCTCGTTCTTCGGGACGACGATCGTCTGGTCGGCCTTCTCCTGCTCCTGGTGCGCCACCGCGAGGATCTTGCCGCTGCGGGCCTTGATCTCCTCCAGGGCGGCGCGGTTCTTCTCCAGCAGGTCGTCGTCGGGGACGATCGCGACCGTGGGGAGCGCGGGCTCGATGAGCGCGAGCGGGCCGTGCTTGAGCTCGGAGGCGGGGTAGGCCTCGGCGTGGATGTACGAGACCTCCTTGAGCTTCAGGGAGGCCTCACGGGCCACCGGGTAGCCCCGGACGCGGCCGATGAAGAGCATCGAGCGGGCCTCGGCGTACTGCTCGGCCAGCTTCTTGATCTCGTCCTCCTGATCGAGGATCTCGGAGATCTGGGCGGGCAGCTTGCGCAGACCCTCGATGATCCGCTTGCCGTCGCGGACCGACAGGTCACGGGTGCGGCCGAGGTGCAGCGCGAGCAGCGCGAAGGCGACCGTGGTGTTGGTGAAGCACTTGGTGGAGACGACGCAGACCTCGGGGCCGGCGTGCACGTACATGCCGCCGTCGGCCTCGCGGGCGATCGCGCTGCCCACCACGTTCACCACGCCGAGGACCCGCGCGCCCTTGCGCTTCAGCTCCTGCACGGCGGCGAGGACGTCGTACGTCTCACCGGACTGGGAGACGGCGACGTACAGCGTGTCGGGGTCGACGACCGCGTTGCGGTAGCGGAACTCGGAGGCGGGCTCGGCGTCGGCCGGGATGCGGGCCAGCTCCTCGATCATCTGGGCGCCGATCATGCCCGCGTGGTACGAGGTGCCGCAGCCGAGGATCTTCACGCGGCGGATCTGGCGCGCCTCGCGGGCGTCCAGGTTCAGGCCACCGAGGTGCACGGTGGAGAAACGGTCGTCGATGCGGCCGCGCAGCACGCGGTCCACGGCGTCGGCCTGCTCGTGGATCTCCTTGTGCATGTACGTGTCGTGGCCGCCCATGTCGTACGAGGCCGCCTCCCACTCCACGGTGGTCGGCTCGGCCGTCGTACGGGTGCCCTCGGTGGTGTACGTCCGGAAGTCGTCGGCCTTGAGGGTGGCCATCTCGCCGTCGTCGAGGGTCACTATCTGCCGGGTGTGGGTGACCAGGGCGGCGATGTCCGAGGCGACGAACATCTCCTTCTCGCCGATCCCGAGGACGACCGGGGAGCCGTTGCGGGCCACCACGATGCGGTCGGGGAAGTCGGCGTGCAGGACCGCGATGCCGTACGTGCCCTCGATCACGCGCAGCGCGTCGCGGACCTTGTCCTCGAGCTTCTCCTGCTGCGAGCGGGCGATGAGGTGGGTGAGGACCTCGGTGTCGGTCTCGGAGAGGAACTCGACACCGTCGGCCTCGAGCTTCTTCCGCAGGTCGGAGGCATTGTCGATGATGCCGTTGTGGACGACCGCGACCTTGCTGTCGGCCGACATGTGCGGGTGGGCGTTCACGTCGGAGGGGGCGCCGTGGGTGGCCCAGCGGGTGTGGGCGATGCCGGTGGTGCCCTTGAAGCGTGCGGGGACCTTGGCCTCCAGGTCACGGACCCGGCCCTTGGCCTTGACCATCTTCAGGCCGGCCGACTTGGGGGTCGTGACGACGATGCCCGCCGAGTCGTAGCCGCGGTACTCCAGGCGCTGGAGGCCTTCGAGCAGCAGCGGCGCCACATCACGCCTGCCGATGTATCCGACGATTCCGCACATATATACGTATTCCTCAGCCGTAGACTATGCGGCGCAGCTGCCTGAGGGTGAGCTCGGGCGGTGCGACCGCGCGGTACTTCAGGTCCGCCTCGATCCGTTCGAAGATCGCCGCGTTGACCAGGCCCTGGGCCTGGAGCTCGCGGTGGCGGCGACGGACGTACTCCTCGGTCGTCTCGTCGAAGTAGGCGAGCACGTCCTGGATCACCCGGAGTGCCTCGCCCCGGTTCAGGGGCGTGGAGCGCGTCAGATGATCAACAAGTTCGTCGTGCACCCGTTGATCCTGGAGTACCGGAAGTCGATTCGCAAGAATCCTGCCCGATATCGGGCAAGTGGCTGTTGAAACTCTTATGGGGGGCTGTTTGCAAGCTGTCCATCCTGCGTCTTGCGCCGCGTCGATTGCCGGGAGCAACTTCTGTGGCCATGGACACTCCACGCATGGGCGTACCGGAGAAGCTCGCCGAGCGCATGAGCATGGCCGAGCAGCACGAGTATCTTCGCGCCAAGTTCTCCCGGCGCAACATGATCAGAGGCGGCGCCGTGACCCTCGGCGCCGTCGCGGGCGGCGCCTTCGTACCGGGCGCCGTCGCGCAGGCCGCGATACCGACGCAGGCCACCGCGCCCTCGGCCGAGACGGTCGACGGCGCCCTCGTCGCCCCCTTCGGCCGCCACCTCGCCTACGGCAACGACCCGCGCACGGAGATCACGGTCTCCTGGCAGGTCCCGACCGCCGTGAAGAAGCCGTACATACGCATCGGCGCCCACCCCTGGGACCTCTCCCGCAAGATCGAGGCCGAGGTCCGCACCCTCTACACCCCGGCCGGCGTCGGCGCGAGCGGCGACCACACGCAGTACTACCTGCACGCCCAGCTCACCCACCTGCGCCCCGGCAAGACGTACTACTACGGCGTCGGCCACGCGGGCTTCGACCCGGCCGCGCCCCACCTGCTGGGCACCCTCGGCACCTTCACCACCGCGCCCGCCACCGCCAAGCCGTTCACCTTCACGGCCTTCGGCGACGAGGGCGTCGGCTACCACGGCCTCGCCAACGACGCCCTGCTGCTCGGCCAGAACCCCGCCTTCCACCTGCACGCCGGCGACATCGCGTACGCGGACCCGTCCGGCGGGGGCAAGAAGGAGGACACCGGCTTCGACTCGCGCATCTGGGACCAGTTCCTCGCCCAGACCGAGACGGTCGCCAAGTCCGTCCCGTGGATGCCGGCGTACGGCAACCACGACATGGAGGCCTGGTACTCGCCCAACGGCTACGGCGGCGAGGAAGCCCGCTGGAACCTTCCCGACAACGGCCCGGACGCCAAGAACCTGCCCGGCGTCTACTCCTTCGTCTACGGCAACACGGCGGTCATCTCGCTGGACGCCAACGACGTGTCCTTCGAGATCCCGGCCAACCTCGGCATCTCCGGCGGCACCCAGACCAAGTGGCTGGAGGCGCAGCTCAAGAAGTACCGGGCCGCCAAGGACGTCGACTTCATCGTGATCTTCTTCCACCACTGCGCGTACTGCACCTCCACCGCGCACGCCTCGGAGGGGGGCGTGCGCCAGGAGTGGGTGCCGCTGTTCGAGAAGTACACGGTGGACCTGGTCATCAACGGCCACAACCACCAGTACGAGCGCACGGACGTCATCAAGGGCAACGCGGTCACCAAGAAGCTGCCGATCGGCGGCACGGCGTACCCGGAGACCGACGGTGTCGTGTACGTGACGGCGGGCGCGGCCGGCCGCAGCCTGTACGCGTTCTCCGCCCCGGACTCCTACGAGGGCCACGAGAACGAGGTCGACTCCGTCGCCTCCTTCATCAACCAGAAGGACGGCAGGCAGAACGAGACGGTCGCCTGGTCGCGCGTCCGGTACCTCAACTACTCGTTCCTGCGCGTGGACGTCACTCCCGCGCCGAAGGGCCGCCTTGCCACGCTGAAGGTGCGCGGCATCGCCGAGACCGGTGCTGAGGTCGACCACTTCACGGTGGCGCGCCGGGCCAAGTAGGGCCCCGCGTACGCCCGGAAGGCGGGGCGTACGGGTCGGCAGGCGGTCCTCGGGAGGTCACATCCTCCGGAGGACCGCCTGCTTGGCCAGCGTGAACTCCTCGTCCGTCAGGGCACCCGACGCGTGCAGCTCGCCGAGCTCGCGCAGCCGGCGCAGCAGGGCGTCGTGATCGGCCTCGGCGACCTGCCCGGGGACGGCCGCCGGCTCCTTCGGCGGTACGTCCGGCACGGCGGGCGGCGCGGTCGGGTGCGGCAGCCGTGCCTGCACCGCCGCCGCGACCAGCGCCATCAGCGGATCCTTCTTGAACCCCCACAGCTCCACGGAGTTGGGGTCGTACTTCGGCGGCGCCTTGGTCTCCGCGCCGCGCACGGTGAAACGCAGCCAGCCGTTCTCCAGACCGACCGCGGGATGCCACTCGACGGCGGTGATGTCGGTCAGGGCGAGCGAGCGGGCGCCCGCGGCGGCCTTCGCGTCCTCCGTCTTCCAGTTCCACTCCAGGCGTACCTGCTCGCCGTCGAAGGTCGCCGTGCCGTCACCGGCGGAGGCCGACAGCGGCACGGAGGGGCCGGGGAGCAGATAGCCGTCGACGGGGTCGGACGGCACCTCGTCCAGCAGCAGGGCGCGCCGGACCTCGTCCACGAAGTACTCGGCGACGCCGTACCGGTCGGACTCGACGGTCAGCAGGTACGGGTCGTTCGGCTCCACGAGCTTGCCGCCGGTCGCCTGGAGCAGCGGGTCCGCGCCGTCCCGCAGCCTGAGCCTGAGCCGCCCGGTCTTCTTGCCCTGCTCGACGGAGACGCCCGCCAACGCGCCGAGCGGGACAGCCAGTTCACCCAGGGTCCTGCGGAGCAGGCTGACGTTCTTGTCGCGTCCCGGTGTCAGCCGCAATGCGTCGCCGTCGAAGGTCCACGTGCCGTCCCGCTGGATGATTTCCGCCATGAGGGGGATTGTTTCACCGGGTCTGCGGGAGAGTGGTCTTTACCAATTCGCAGGGCAAGTCACAGGGCCTTCAAAGGGCATCCTGAAGGGAGCGCATGTGAGACTGCACCACAGAACGCCCCGCCTTCTGGGTACGCTGCTGCTCGTGGCGGCAGCCGGAATCTCTCTCGTCGGTGCGGCACCCCCCGCGACCGCCCGTCCCCTGGGGCAGGTGGTCCCGGCTCCCGCTTCCGTCCACGCGGCCGGATCCCCGTACCGCATCACCGGTGACACACGCATCCGCGTCGACGACTCGCCCGAGGCCCGCCGGGTCGGCGCGTATCTCGCGGACATCCTGCGGCCCTCCACGGGCTACCGGCTGCCGGTCACCGCGCACGGCGCAGGAGCCATCCAACTCCGGCTCGGCGCCAAGGGGCTGGGCGCGGAGGGATACCGTCTCGACAGTGGCCGCGACGGGGTCACCATCACGGCGGGCAAGCCCGCCGGCCTCTTCCACGGCGTCCAGACCCTCCGCCAGCTCCTGCCGGCCGCCGTCGAGAAGGACTCCGTACAGCCCGGCCCCTGGCTGGTCGCGGGCGGCACCATCGAGGACACCCCGCGCTACGGCTACCGCGGGGCGATGCTCGACGTCTCCCGGCACTTCTTCACCGTCACCCAGGTCAAGCGCTACATCGACGAGCTGGCCCTCTACAAGGTCAACAAGCTGCATCTGCACCTGAGCGACGACCAGGGCTGGCGCATCGCGATCGACTCCTGGCCGCGCCTCGCCGCATACGGCGGCTCGACGCAGGTCGGCGGCGGGCAAGGCGGCTCCTACACCAAGGCGGACTACAAGGAGATCGTCCGGTACGCCGCCTCGCGCTACCTGGAGGTCGTCCCCGAGATCGACATGCCGGGTCACACCAACGCCGCCCTCGCCTCGTACGCCCAGTTGAACTGTGACGGGGTCGCGCCGCCGCTCTACACCGGCACGGAGGTCGGCTTCAGCTCGCTGTGCGTGAACAAGCCGGTGACCTACGACTTCGTGGACGATGTGATCCGGGAGCTGGCCGCGATCACCCCGGGCCGGTACCTCCACGTGGGCGGGGACGAGGCGCACTCCACCAGCCACGCCGACTATGTGACCTTCATGGACAAGGTGCAGCCCATCGTCGCCAAGTACGGCAAGACGGTGATCGGCTGGCACCAGCTGACCGGGGCCACTCCGGCGAAGGGCGCCCTCGCGCAGTACTGGGGGCTCGACGACACCAGCGCCGAGGAGAAGGCGCAGGTCGCGAAGGCCGCGCGGAACGGGACCGGGCTGGTGCTGTCGCCGGCCGATCGGGTCTACCTCGACATGAAGTACACCGCCGACACCCCGCTCGGACAGGACTGGGCGGGGCTGGTCGAGGTGCGGCGGGCGTACGACTGGGATCCGGGCAACTACCTTCCAGGGGCGCCTGCTTCGGCGATCCGTGGCGTCGAGGCGCCGTTGTGGTCGGAGACGATCGTGACCGACGCGAACATCGACTACATGACCTTCCCGAGGCTGCCGGGCGTGGCCGAGCTGGGCTGGTCGCCGGAGTCGACGCACGACTGGGACACCTACAAGGCGCGCCTCGCGGCGCAGGGTCCGCGCTGGGACGCGCTGGGGATCGGCTACTACAGGTCGCCGCAGGTTCCCTGGCCGAGCGCCTAGATACGGAGGTACGGAGGTGGGGCTCAGGAGGACCGTCTCCTGAGCCCCACCCGGCTTCGAGGACCCGCGAAGGGGGGACTTGCTTCAGAGACCCGCGATCGGGTTCTTCAGGGTGCCGACCAGCTGCAGGGCGCCCGACGGATCCGCCAGGTCCACCATCTGCCGGTTGTCGCGCAGCTGGAGCCGGTTGAGGCAGGACAGCGCGAACTCCGGGGCGAACAGGTCGTACTGCCGGAATTTGTCGGCGAGTTCGGGCGTCGCGTCCTGGTACGTGCGGACGGACTCGGCGACCGTACGCCAGAAGTCGTCCTCGTCGAGGACGCCCTCGGCGGCGAGGTTCGCCGCGAGGAAGCGGAAGAAGCAGTCGAAGACGTCCGTGAAGAGGGACAACAGCTTTTTGTCCTCGGGGACGTCGGCCCTGATCCGCTCGACCGCGGGCGGCAGCACGGCGTCCGGGTCCATGACCGCGATCTCCTCGGCGATGTCCTTGTAGATCGCGCGCCGCACGGCGCCGTCCTCGAGGACGAGGATGACGTTCTCGCCGTGCGGCATGTACACGAGGTCGTAGGCGTAGAAGCTGTGCAGCAGTGGCGTGAAGTACGCCCGGAGGTAGCGGCGCAGCCACTCCACCGGCGGCAGCCCCGACCGCTCGATCAGCGCGCCCGCGAAGGACGCGCCCTCGTGGTCGACATGGAGGAGGGACGCCATGGTGGCGAGGGTCTCGCCCTCCTGGAGCGAGGGCACCGGGCTCTCGCGCCACAGGGCGGCGAGCATTTTGCGGTACGGGGAGTAGCGGTCGGTGGCGGCCTCGTACTCCAGGTGGCGGTAACCGACGGCGGCACGCTCGCGGATGATCGTGAGGCCGGTGGACTTCAACACCGGGTCGTTCTCGACCAGTTGGGCCAGCCAGTCGTTGATCGCCGGGGTGGCCTCCATGTAGGCGGCGGAAAGTCCGCGCATGAAGCCCATGTTGAGGACGGACAGCGCCGTTTTGACGTAGTGCTTCCCGGGGCTGGACCGGTTGAAGAAGGTACGGATCGACTGCTGGGCCAGGTACTCGTCGTCGCCCTCGCCGAGGCAGACGAGGTGGCGCTGGGCCACCTCGGCCGCGAAGGTCACGGAGAGCTTGTTCCACCACTGCCAGGGGTGGACGGGCATGAGCAGGTAGGCGTCGGGGTCGAGGCCCTGGCCGGTGAGTGTCCGGGCGAACCGCTCGACCGTCTCCGCGCCCAGCTCCTCGCGCACGAACGACTCGTACTCGATCCCCACACCCGCCGTGAAGGCCGCGCGCGAGCGGTGCGCGGCCAGCCACACCAGCCGGACCGGGCTCGCGGTCTCGGGGGCGTACGAGAGGTACTCGTGCACCCCGAACCCGAGCCGCCCGTTGTTGGCCACGAAGCAGGGGTGGCCCTCGGTCATCCCGGTCTCGATGGCCTGGAAGTCCGATCGCACCAGCTCACCGACCGGGACCTGCGGCTTGGTGAGCTTGAAGCAGGTGCCCGAGAGGGTGGAGGAGATCTCCTCCAGATAGACCGGCAGGACGTCGTCGCTCAGCCCGAGCGAGGACTTCAGCTCGATGAAGAAATCGAGCGCGGCGAGCGGGAGTTCGGTGCCGTCGCGGTGGCGGGTGACCGACTCGGCGTCGACCTGCCAGTGGTCGAGCGAGCGCAGCCGGGCCGTGAAGCGATAGCGGGTGAGACCGTCGTCGCTGCGGACCTCGTAGCGGCCGTCCGGGAGGCTCTGCGGGGTGATCAGCCGCTCGTGGGCGAACTCGGCGAGCGCCTTGCGGACGAGGAGACGGTTGGCGCGGGCCCAGCGCTCGGGGGAGAGGTGGGCCACGGCGTCGGCGAGGCTCATGCGGCCACCGCCTTCCGGAACTGCTCCCGGGTGCAGAAGCTGAGCAGCGCGCGCTTCTCCGGCTTCTGGATCTCCCGCTCGGGCACGAAGCCGACGGCCGCGTTGAGCGCGTGCACGGCCGTGTTGCGGACGTCGGGCTCGACGACGACCCGCGCGGTCGCCGGGTCGGCGAACAGGTACTCCATCACGGCGGTGATCACGGCCCGGGTGAAGCCGTGCACCGGAGTGTCCGTCGGTGCGACCAGGAAGTGCATACCGACGTCGCCGGGCTCGGGCTCGTACAGGCCGACGAGTTCGACGTGCGCGGGGTCGTAGCGCTCCATCAGGAACACGGGTTCACCGTCGCGCAGCCCGAGGAACGCGTCGTGGTACCGGCCGGCCGCGATGGCCATGTACTCCCGCTCCACATCGGGCAGCTTCGCCTCCTGCATCATCCAGAAGGCGGCCTTGGGATGCGTCACCCAGCCGTGCAGCAGCTCGGCGTCCTGGGTGGGGTCGAGCGGGCGGATGCCGAAGGCGCCCAGGTCGGTGGTGTTCACGCGGCTGGTGGTGTTCTTACGGCTCGTGGTGCTCAAACGGCTCGTGGTGCTCATACGGAGAACTCCTGGAACGCGATGGTCTTCTCGACCGGGTAGTACTCGGTGCCGAGCAGCTCACGGATGATGGACGCGTTGCGGTACGCGCCCATGCCCAGGTCCGGGGACGTGATGCTGTGCGTGTGGACGCCGGCGTTCTGGAGGAAGACGCCCCGGCCCGTGGTGTCGATCGCGTAGTTGCGGGCGATGTCGAAGTTGCCCTGCGTGTCGTAGCGCAGGCGGTCGCGGACGGGCTTGAGGAACTCGGGCTCGGTGTACCGGTAGCCGGTGGCGAGGATCAGGCCCTGGGAGCGCAGCTCGTAGTCCTTCTCCTGTTCCTCCTGGCGCAGGCCGAGCTCGTAGACGCCGTCGCGGTAAGCGGCGCTGCGCAGTGCCGAGTTGGTGAGCAGGCGGGTGGGGACCGGGCCGCCGAGGTTCTTCTGGTAGAGCAGGTCGAAGATCTCGTTGATCAGATCGCCGTCGATGCCCTTGAACAGGCCCTTCTGCTGCGCCGTGAGGCGGTAGCGGGTCTGCTCCGGCAGCGCGTGGTAGTAGTCGATGTACTCCGGGGAGGTCATCTCCAGCGTGAGCTTGGTGTATTCGAGGGGGAAGAAGCGCGGGGAGCGCGTCACCCAGTTCAGCCGGTAGCCGCGGACGTCGATCTCGCTGAGCAGGTCGTAGTAGATCTCGGCGGCGGACTGGCCGCTGCCGACGAGCGTGATCGACTCCTTGCGCTGCAACTCCTCCTTGTGCTGCATATAGCGGGAGTTGTGGATGAAGTCGCCGCCCAGGCCCGCGCAGGCCTCGGGGATGTGGGGCGGGGTGCCCGTGCCGAGGACCAGATGGCGGCCGCGGAACGTTTCTCCGGCTTCCGTCCGTACGACGTACACCTCGGCGCCTTCGTCGTACGTCACGTCGGTGACCGTCGTGTCGAAGCGGACGTTGCCGAGCCGGTTGGCCGCCCAGCGGCAGTAGTCGTCGTACTCGACGCGCAGCGGGTAGAAGTTCTCGCGGATGTAGAACGCGTACAGGCGGCCCGAGTCCTTCAGGTAGTTGAGGAAGGAGTACGGGGAGGTCGGGTCCGCGAGGGTGACCAGGTCCGACAGGAACGGGGTCTGGAGGTGGGCGCCCTCCAGGAACATCCCGGAGTGCCACTCGAAGTCCGGCTTGGACTCCAGGAAGACGCCGTTCAGTTCGGCGATCGGCTCGGTGAGGCAGGCGAGGCCGAGGTTGAAGGGCCCGAGCCCGATCCCCACGAAGTCATGGACACGGGTGGGTTCAGCAAGCGCGGTCAAGGGACTCTCCCAGGTACTGCTCGGCATGGCCGGCGATCAGATCGAGTACGGCGGCGATGTCGTCCGGCGTGGTCTCGGGGTTGAGCAGGGTGAACTTCAGGTAGTGACGGCCGCCGACCTTGGTGCCCGCCACGACGGCGTCACCGGAGGCGAACAGGGCCTTGCGGGCGTACAGGTTGGCCCGGTCGATCTCGGCCGGGTCGGTGACGGCGGCCGGGATGTAGCGGAAGACGAGGGTGGACAGGGACGGCCGGACGACGATGTCGAAGCGCGGGTCGGCGGCGAGGAGCTGCCAGCCCCGCTCCGCCAGGTCGCAGACCTCGTCGAAGAGTTCGCCGATACCGTCGGCGCCCATCACGCGCAGCGTCATCCACAGCTTGAGCGCGTCGAAGCGGCGGGTGGTCTGGAGGGACTTGTCGACCTGGTTGGGGATGCGCTCCTGGACCATGCGGCGGGGGTTCAGGTACTCGGCGTGGTAGGTCGCGTGGCGCAGCGTGGAGGCGTCCCGGACCAGGACGGCCGACGAACTCACCGGCTGGAAGAAGGACTTGTGGTAGTCGACGGTCACCGAGTCGGCCCGTTCGATGCCGTCGAGGCGCGCCCGGTTCTTCAGGGAGGCGAGCAGCCCGCAGCCGTAGGCCGCGTCGACGTGCATCCAGGCGCCGAACTGGGCGCACAGCTCGGCGATTTCGGGCAGCGGGTCGATGGAGCCGAAGTCGGTGGTGCCGGCCGTGGCGACCACGGCCATGGGGACGAGGCCGTCGCGCCGGCAGCGCTCCAGCTCGTGGGCGAGGGCGACCGTCTGCATGCGCTTGTCGTGGTCGACGGGGATCGAGATGACGGAGTCCGCGTGCAGACCGAGGAGTTTGGCCGACTTCTTGACGCTGAAGTGACTGACCTCGGAGGCGAAGATCCGCAGTCGGGCCGACGAGTCCGACTTGGCCTCCTCGCGGGCGAGCAGCAGCGCCTGGAGGTTGGACTGGGTGCCGCCGGAGGTGAACACGCCGTCGGCGGCCGGGCCGAGGCCGATGCGCTCGGTGGTCCAGTCGATCAGCTTGCGCTCGATGAGGGTGCCGCCGGCCGACTGGTCCCAGGTGTCCAGCGAGGAGTTGACGGCGGACAGGACCGCTTCGCCGAGCACCGCCGGGATGACGACCGGGCAGTTGAGGTGGGCGAGGTAGCGGGGGTGGTGGAAGTAGATCGCGTCGCGGAGGTAGACCTCCTCCAGCTCGTCGAGGACGGCCGTCGTGTCGTGCAGCGGGCGGTCCAGGTCGATCTGCTCGATGCGGGGAGCGAGGGCGTCCACCGTGACACCCGTGAACGGACGGTCTGTGGTGGCGAGTTTGGCCGCCACCCGCTCGACTCCTTCGGTCACGGAGCGGCGGTACCGCTCCGCGGTCGTGTCATTGAGCAGGTGCGAGCGCATGTGGGGGTCCTCCGTGCGGGAGAGAGTCCGAGCGGGACGGGAGCAGGGGCGGGACGGAGAGGGGCGGGGTCCCGACGTTCAACTTAGGTTAGCCTAACCTAAGTCGATCGTGCGACCCCGTCCCACCTGTGTCTTCCGTGACGTACGCCTCTGTTCTCAGGGGTGGTTGAGCGGTGATCGAGCGGTCCTTGAGCGCCCTACTCGCCCTGCTCGCGCAGTTGCTCCTCGCTCAGCCCGCGCCGCCAGTAGCCCACGAAGGTCACCCTCCTGCGGTCGATCCCGCGCTCGCGCACCAGATGGCGGCGCAACTCCTTCACCGGGCCGGACTCGCCCGCGATCCAGGCGTACGGCGCCTCGGCGGACGGGAGTCGGGCGGCTCGTACGGCATCGACGGCCATGGGGGAGCCGTCGTCGCCCTGTACGAGCCAGGTGATCTCGGCGTCGGCCTCGGTCACCACGTCCTGGATGTCACTGGCGTGCGGGACCTCCAGCCAGGCGCGGACGCGCAGGCCGGCCGGCAGGGATTCGAGGATGGCCGAGGCGGCGGGTACGGCGGTCCCGTCGCCCCAGATGAGCACCAGGTCGGTGTCCTCGGGCGGACGGAAGCGGATCGCCCGGTTGTCCTCGACCGCCGGGCCGAGCAGGACGACACGGTCACCCGCGGCGGCCCTGGACGCCCACAGGGACGCGGGTCCGGCAGGAGTCGCCGCCCCCGGCCGCACGCCGTGCAGCACGAAGTCGATGTCGATCTCGTCGGGGTTCCGGCGCAGGGCGCGCAAGGTGTACGAGCGCATCACCGCCCGTACGTCGTCGGGCAGTTCGCGCCAGCCCTGCCACCAGCCGTCGCCCAGCTCGATGGGGACGGCGGGCTCGGACTGGCCCGGCTGCGGCAGGAAGAGGGAGAGCGACTGGTCGCGTCCGTGGGAGTGGAACGCGTGCAGATCGGGGCCGGTGAAGGTCACCCGGAGCAGGGACGGGCCGAGCCGCCTCGTCCGTGCGACCTGGAGGGAGAAGAAACGGAACGGAGCGGCTACGGCCGTCGTCATGAGTGCTCCTGAGTGTCAGGAAGGGATGGGGTCAGGCGACCTTCTTCGCGTTCTCGATGGCCTCGGCGAGGTGGTCGAGGATCGGGGCGCACTTGTCGTACGACAGGATCGGCTCGGGCGTACGGGCGATGACCTGGCCGGCCTTGACGGCGGGCAGCTTCTTCCAGGTGGCCTCGGTGATGTCGGCCGGCTGGATGGTCGAGGTGCGGTCGTCCATGATGATGAGGTCCGCCGGGTACTTGTCGACGTTCTCCCAGCTCAGGTTCTCGAACCAACCTCCGCTGGCCTTCAGCGCCTTGGCGGAGGGCTCGACGAGGTTCACGCCGAGCGCCTTGAAGTACTCCAGGTCGATGGAGAGGTTCGAGCCGGAGACGTAGAAGATGTCCTGGCTCGCGGAACCGGCGAGCACCTTGATCTCCGGGCGGGCCTTGGCGGCCTTGCGCAGCCGCTCGGCGGCCGTCTCGAACTTCTTCTTCGCCGCGGTGATCTTCGCGGACCTCACATCGGCGCCGAGCGACTCGGCGAGTGCCAGCATGCGCTCCAGCGGCTTGGGCATCTGCACGTCGTAGACGGAGACGCCGACGCTCGGGGCCAGCTTGAGGATCTTGTCCTTGGACTCCTCGGGGACGTACCAGAGGGTGCCCGCGGCGTCGAACATCGTCGAGATCAGGACGTCGGGGGCGAGAGCCGCGTACTTCTCGATGTTGAACTGGCCCCACTCGTTGCCGAGGATCGTCACCTTGCTGATGTCCATGTCGCCGGCCTGGACATCGGCCTTGCCGTCCTTGGTCTTCGTCGGGCCGAAGACGCCCTTGACCTCGATGCCGTAGTCGTGCAACGCGGCGGCGACACCGGTGAAGGCGACGATGTCCGCCGGGACCTTGTCCGTCTTCACCGTCGTGCCGCGGTCGTCCTTGAACGTCCACGGGCCCGACTTCTCGGCGGCCTTGGTCGAGCTCGAGCCACCGCTTTTCGAGTCGTTGTCGTCGCCGCAGGCGGCGAGCACGGCACCGAGGCCGAGGGCGCCGCCCGCGGCGAGGATGCCGCGACGGGTGAGGTGGGTGGCACGGGCGTTGGGCATGAGTGTGACTGCTTTCGGCACGGGGCGGAGCGCCCGCCGGACAAGTTCGAAGGTAGGTTAGCCTAACCTCACTACTTGTCCAGAGGGTGGGTGACTCCGCACCCGGTGCGGCGATGCGGTCAGGCCTTGCCCTCGGTCACCGCCCATGCGCCGTCGGCCGGTTGCCGACCGTCTCGTCGCCGGAGCGCAAGGAACCGGGGTCAGCCCACCAGCCCCAACTCCCGCGCGATCAGCATCCGCTGCACCTCGCTGGTGCCCTCGCCGATCTCCAGGATCTTGGAGTCGCGCCACATGCGGGCGACCGGGTACTCGTTCATGAAGCCGTAGCCGCCGTGGACCTGGGTGGCGTCACGGGCGTTGTCGACGGCGACGGTGGAGGAGTAGAGCTTGGCGAGGGCCGCCTCCTTCTTGAAGGGTTCCCCGCTCACCAGCCGGGACGCGGCGTCGCGCCAGGCCAGGCGGGCCGTGTGGGCCTTCATCTCCATGTCGGCGATCTTGAACTGAATGGCCTGGTTCGCGCCGATCGGCCGCCCGAACGCGTGCCGCTCCTTGGCGTACTTCACCGACTCGTCCACGCAGCCCTGCGCCAGCCCGGTCGCCAGCGCGGCGATGGCGATCCGGCCCTCGTCGAGGATCCGCAGGAACTGCGCGTACCCGCGGCCCTCCTCGCCGAGCAGGTTCGCGGCCGGTACGCGCACGTCGGAGAAGGACAGCTCACGGGTGTCCGAGGCGTTCCAGCCGACCTTCGAGTAGGGCGCGGCGACCGTGAAGCCCGGGGTGCCGGACGGCACGATGATCGCGGAGATCTGCGGCTTGCCGTCGGGTTTGCGGCCGGTGACCGCGGTGACCGTCACCAAACCCGTGATGTCCGTGCCGGAGTTGGTGATGAAACACTTGCTGCCGTTGATCACCCACTCGTTCGTCTCGGGGTCGAGCCGCGCCGTCGTACGCGTCGCGCCCGCGTCGGAGCCGCCGTCCGGCTCGGTCAGCCCGAACGCGCCGAGGATCTCGCCGGAGCAGAGGCGGGGGAGCCACTCTGCCTTCTGCTCGTCGGTGCCGAAGAGGTGGATCGGCATGGCGCCGAGTGAGACCCCGGCCTCCAGGGTGATGGCGACCGACGAGTCGACGCGCGCCAGCTCCTCCAGGGCGATACCGAGGGCCAGATAGTCGCCGCCCATGCCGCCGTACTCCTCCGGGAACGGCAGCCCGAACAGACCCATACGGCCCATCTCCCGCACGATCTCGTACGGGAACTCGTGCCGCTCGTAGAAGTCGCCGATCTTCGGCGCCACGACGTCGTGCGCGAACTCCTCGACCGTACGGCGCAGTTCTTCGAGTTCGGGGGAGAGGCGGTGGTCCAGGGACATGGGGATCACTCCTGGTGGGAGAGGGCTTTGACGGTGCGGGACGGGCTGGGTCGGCCCAGTTGTCCGGCCATCCACACGCTGGTGGCGGTGAGACGGCCGAGGTCGACCCCGGTGTCGATACCGAGGCCCTGGAGCATCCATACGAGGTCTTCGGTGGCGAGGTTGCCGGTCGCGGACTTCGCGTACGGGCAGCCACCGAGGCCGCCCGCGGAGGCGTCGACGGTCGTGACGCCGTGCTGGAGGGCGGCCAGGGTGTTGGCGAGCGCCTGGCCGTAGGTGTCGTGGAAGTGCACGCCGAGCGCGCTGGTCGGCACGCCCTCCTCGTTCAGCTCGGCGAGCAGGCTCTGGACATGGCCCGGGGTCGCCACACCGATGGTGTCCCCGAGGCTCAGCTCGTCGCAGCCCATGTCCATGAGCGCCTTGCAGACGCGCACGACCTGGTGGATGGGGACCGCGCCCTCCCACGGGTCGCCGAAGCACATGGAGAGGTAGCCGCGGACGTGCGCCTTGTCCGCCTTGGCCCGGGACACCACCGGCTCGAACATGGCCAGGGCCTCGTCGACCGTCCGGTTGAGGTTGGCCTTCGCGAAGGACTCCGTCGCACTGGCGAAGACGGCGATCCGGCGGGCGCCGAGGGCGAGGGCCCGGTCGAGCCCCCGCTCGTTCGGCACGAGGACGGGCAGCCGCACCCCCGGCAGATCGCTGATCAGCGGGAACAGCTGCTCGGCGTCCGCCAGTTGGGGCACCCACTTGGGGTGGACGAAGCTGGTGGCCTCGATGGTGGTCAGACCCGCGTCGGCGAGGCGGCGGACGAACTCCGCCTTCACCTCGGTCGGTACGGTCGCCTTCTCGTTCTGCAGGCCGTCGCGCGCGCCGACCTCGTGGATCCGCACCCGGGCGGGCAGGTCCTGGGCCGCCACGACCATGGGGAGGCCCAGCTCGGGGGTGCTCATGCCGTCTCCTCGTCCACGGGGGTGATGACCGCCAGCACCTGGTCCATGGCGACGGTCGTGCCCGGGGTGACGTCCAGCTCGCTGACGGTCCCGGCGTGCGGCGCGGAGACGACGTGCTCCATCTTCATCGCCTCGACCACCAACAGGCTCTGTCCGGCGGTCACTTCGTCACCGACGGCGACCTTCACGACGGTCACCGTGCCCGGCATGGGCGCGGTGAGCGAGTCGGCTCCGCCGTGGGCGGCACCGGTGAGGGAGGCGGCGACGGGGTCGTGGTCCAGCACGTTCCAGGCGTCGCCGTCCCGGCCGAGCCAGGTGCCCGCCGGCAGGGCGGCGAAGGTGTGGGTGACACCGTCGAGCCGGAGGGCGAACCGGGGTGAGGTCCGCCCTCCCGGGGCCGGGGTGAGCACGGTTCCCCGGAGGGGCTGGTTCTTGTCGCCGAGCAGCAGCTCGGTGCCGCCACCCGCTGTGCCACGGACGCGGACGGTCACGGGATCGTGCCCCGGCACCCTCAAGTGGTGCGCCGTCCAGGCGGGTTCGCCGCCCAGACGCCACCCCTCCGGCACGGAGAACGGATCGACCCAGCCGGAGGCCTCGGGGCGCAGGGCGCTCTGGCCGGCGGCCTGGGGGCGGAGGGCGCTGTGGCCGGCGGCCTGGGGGTGAAGGGCGCCCTGGCGGAGCAGCGCCGCAGCCGCGTACACCTCGTCGGGCACCTCCCCCGAGACCAGCCCGTCGACCTCCCGCTCCACCAATCCGGTGTCCAGCTCCCCCGCCACCACCGCGGGGTGCGCGAGAAGCCTCCGCAGGAACCCGGCGTTCGTCTGCACCCCCAGCGTGACCGTCTCCGCGAGGGCCGCACGCAGTTTGCGCAGCGCGGTCGCGCGGTCGGGCCCGTACGCGATGACCTTGGAGAGCATCGGGTCGTAGAGCGAACCGACCTCCGTGCCCTCGCTCAGGCCCGAGTCGGTGCGTACGCCGTCGCCCTGGGGCTCGTGCAGAGCGAGCACCGTGCCGCCGGAGGGGAGGAACCCGCGCGCGGGGTCTTCGGCGCAGACGCGCGCCTCCACCGCGTGCCCGGTGAGTCTGATGTCCTCCTGCCCGTACGGCAGCCGCTCGCCCGCGGCCACCCGCAGCTGCGACTCCACCAGGTCGATCCCCGTGATCAGCTCGGTGACCGGGTGCTCCACCTGGAGGCGGGTGTTCATCTCCATGAAGTAGTACGAGGACGGGTCGTTGCCGGGGACGATGAACTCGACCGTGCCCGCCCCCTCGTAGCCGCAGGAGCGGGCCGCCTGGACGGCCGCCTCGCCCATCGCGGCGCGGGTCTGCTCGTCGAGGAGCACGCTCGGCGCCTCCTCGATGATCTTCTGGTGGCGGCGCTGGAGGGAGCACTCGCGCTCGCCCAGGTGCACGACGTGGCCGTGACCGTCCGCCAGGACCTGGATCTCGATGTGCCGGGGGCGGTCGACCCAGCGCTCGACGAGGAGGGTGTCGTCGCCGAAGGAGGCGCGGGCCTCGCGGCGGGCGGCGGCGATCTCGTCGGCGAGCCGCGCCGCGTCCCGCACCAGGCGCATGCCCTTGCCGCCGCCGCCAGCCGAGGGCTTCAACAGCACCGGCATGCCGATCTCGAGGGCGGCGGCCGCCAGCTCCACGTCCGTGAGCCCGCTGCCCGACGAGCCGGGGACGACCGGCACCCCGGCCGCCCGCACCGTCTCCTTGGCGCGGATCTTGTCGCCCATCAGGGAGATCGCCTCGGCGGGAGGCCCGATGAAGACGAGGCCCGCCTCGGCGCAGGCGCGCGCGAAGGCCGCGTTCTCCGCGAGGAAGCCGTACCCCGGGTGGACGGCCTGCGCGCCCGTGCGCGCCGCCGCGTCCAGGATCCGCTGCACGGACAGATAGCTCTCGGCCGCCGGCGCCGGACCGATCCGTACCGCCGTGTCCGCCTCGCGTACGTGCCGGGCGTCCGCGTCGGCGTCGGAGAAGACGGCCACCGAGCGTACGCCCAGTGCGCGCAGGGTGCGGATGACACGGACCGCGATCTCGCCCCGGTTGGCCACAAGCACGGTGTCGAACATGGTCAAGAGGTCCCTCACATCCGGAAGACGCCGAACTGGGGGTCACCCAGGGGCGCGTTGGCGCACGCGGTCAAGGCGAGCCCCAGCACCTGCCGGGTCTCCATCGGGTCGATCACGCCGTCGTCCCAGAGCCGGGCCGTCGCGTAGTAGGCGTTCCCCTGGCGCTCGTACTGGGCGCGGATCGGGTCCTTGAAGGCCTCTTCCTCCTCGGCGGCCCAGGACTCGCCGCGCCCCTCCAGCTGGTCGCGCTTGACGGTCGCGAGGACCGACGCGGCCTGCTCGCCGCCCATCACGGAGATCTTGGCGTTGGGCCACATCCACAGGAAGCGCGGCGAGTACGCCCGGCCGCACATCGAGTAGTTGCCCGCGCCGTACGAACCACCGATCACGACCGTGAGCTTGGGGACCCGCGTGCACGCCACCGCCGTCACCATCTTGGCGCCGTGCTTGGCGATGCCCCCTGCCTCGTACTGCCGCCCCACCATGAACCCGGAGATGTTCTGCAGGAACACCAGCGGGATGCCGCGCTGGTCGCACAGCTCGATGAAGTGGGCGCCCTTCTGGGCGGATTCGGAGAACAGGATGCCGTTGTTGGCGACGATGCCGACCGGGTGTCCCTGGATCCGGGCGAAGCCGGTGACGAGGGTCTGCCCGAACTCCGCCTTGAACTCGGCGAAGCGCGAACCGTCGACCACGCGCGCGATGACCTCGCGTACGTCATAGGGGGTGCGGGAGTCGACCGGCACCGCGCCGTACAGCCCGTACGGGTCCACCTTGGGCTCCACGGACTGCTGGACGGCCCAGGGGAGGGGCCCGCGCGCGGGGAGGGTGGCCGCGATGTTCCGGACGATCCGCAGCGCGTGCGCGTCGTCCTCGGCGAGATGGTCGGTGACGCCCGACACGCGCGCGTGGACCTCGCCTCCGCCCAGCTCCTCCGCCGTGACGACCTCGCCGGTTGCGGCCTTCACCAGGGGAGGGCCGCCGAGGAAGATCGTGCCCTGATTGCGCACGATCACGGCCTCGTCGCTCATCGCCGGGACATACGCCCCGCCCGCCGTGCAGGAACCGAGGACCGCGGCGATCTGCGGGATGCCGGCCCCCGACATCCGCGCCTGGTTGTAGAAGATCCGCCCGAAGTGCTCGCGGTCGGGGAAGACCTCGTCCTGCATCGGCAGGAAGGCGCCTCCCGAGTCGACGAGATAGACACAGGGGAGGCGGTTCTCGAGGGCCACCTCCTGGGCGCGCAGGTGCTTCTTCACCGTCATCGGGTAGTACGTGCCGCCCTTGACGGTGGCGTCATTGGCGACGATCACGCACTCCCGCCCGCTGACCCTGCCGATCCCGGCGATCACCCCGGCGGCCGGGGCCTGCCCCTCGTACATCCCGTCGGCCGCCAGCGGGGCCAGCTCCAGGAAGGGCGAGCCGGGGTCGAGGAGGGTGTCCACGCGGTCGCGCGGGAGCAGCTTCCCGCGCGCGGTGTGCCGCGCGCGGGCCTTCTCGCCGCCGCCGAGCCGGGCCGCGGCCAGTTTGCCGCGCAGCTCCTCGCCCAGCGTGCGGTGCGCCGCCTCGTTGGCCCGCCAGGCCTCCGACGCGGGGTCCGCCGCGCTCGTCAGCTCCGGTGCCTCGTGCATCCTGCGGTCCCCTCACCCAGTGGTCACCAGTCGATGAACCGTTCGAACCTTGTTAATGAGCGTTAACGCATGCCCTTCAGGTTAACGACCGCTAACCTCCCTGTCTAGAATTACTTCCATGGCCATGAGAACGGACGCCCCCACCCGGCGCGAGCAGATCCTCAAGGAGGCCGCCCGGCTCTTCGCCGAACGCGGTTTCCACGGTGTCGGAGTGGATGAGATAGGAGCGGCCGTCGGCATCAGCGGCCCCGGTCTCTACCGGCACTTCGCCGGCAAGGACGCGATGCTCGCCGAACTCCTCGTGGGGATCAGCGGACAGCTGCTCACGGGCGGCAAGCGCCGGGTGGCGGAGGCCGACGGGAGCGCCGAGGCGCTCCTCGACTCGCTGATCGAGGGGCATATCGACTTCGCGCTCGACGACCGCCCCCTGATCACCCTGCACGACCGCGAGCTGGACCGCCTCCGGGACAGTGACCGCAAGCTCGTCCGCCAGCTCCAGCGGCAGTACGTGGAGCTGTGGGTGGAGGTGGTGCGCGAGGTGTACCCGGCCCTCACCGAACCCACCGCCCGCTCCGCCGTGCACTCCGTCTTCGGTCTGCTGAACTCCACCCCGCACCTGGGGCGCCCGGGTGCGCTGCCGGGGCGCGCGGGAACCGCCGCGCTCCTGCACCGGATGGCCCGTGGTGCCTTCGAGGCCGCGGGGGAGTGACGAGCGTCTCGGGGTGGTTGCTCTGGACGACCAACGTGACCGACCGGTAACGTGGTATCTGAGCAAGCGCTTAGACATGTATCCGGTGGAGGTGGCGGTAGTGCGCCGTACTGTGTTCAACGAGGACCACGAGGCGTTCCGGGAGACCCTGCGGGCCTTCATCGAGGCCGAGGTCGTCCCGGTCTACGACGAGTGGTTCGCCGCGGGCCAGGCGCCGCGCGACTTCTACTACAAGCTCGCCGAGCTCGGCGTCTTCGGCATCCGCGTCGACGAGGAGTTCGGCGGCGCGGGCATCGACTCGTACAAGTTCGAGGCCGTGATGTACGAGGAGACGGCCCGCGCGGGTGTCCAGTTCGGCGGCTCCGGTGTGCACGTGCTGCTCGGCCTGCCGTACATAAAGATGCTCGCCACCGACGAGCAGAAGAAGCGCTTCCTGCCGAAGTTCGTCTCCGGTGAGGAGATGTGGGCCCTCGCGATGACCGAGCCGGGCACCGGCTCCGACCTCGCGGGCATGAAGACCACCGCGAAGCTCTCCGAGGACGGCACGCACTACGTCCTCAACGGCTCCAAGACCTTCATCACCGGTGGCGTCCACGCCGACCGCGTGATCGTCTGCGCCCGCACCTCCGCCCCCTCGGCCGAGGACCGCCGCTTCGGCATCTCCCTGTTCGCCGTCGACACCAAGTCCGAGGGCTACTCCATCGGCCGCAAGCTGGACAAGCTCGGCCTGAAGACCTCCGACACCGCCGAGCTGGCGTTCGTCGACGTGAAGGTGCCGGTCGAGGACCTCCTCGGCGAGGAGAACAAGGGCTTCTACTACCTCGGCCACAACCTGGCCTCCGAGCGCTGGGGCATCGCCTTCGGCGCCTACGCGCAGGCCAAGGCGGCCGTCCGGTTCGCCAAGGAGTACGTCCGGGAGCGCACCGTCTTCGGCAAGCCGGTCGCCTCCTTCCAGAACACCAAGTTCGAGCTGGCCGCCTGCCAGGCCGAGGTGGACGCGGCGGAGGCCGTCGTCGACCGCGCGCTCGAAGCCCTCGACGCGGGTGAGCTGACCCCCGCCGAGGCCGCCAGCGCCAAGCTGTTCTGCACCGAGGTCGCGCACCGCGTCATCGACCGCTGCCTCCAGCTGCACGGCGGCTACGGCTTCATGAACGAGTACCCGATCGCTCGCCTGTACGCGGACAACCGCGTCAACCGCATCTACGGCGGCACCAGCGAGATCATGAAGTCGATCATCGCCAAGGACATGGGCCTGTAAGGCCCGCGAAAACAGCGCACGGTACAACTGCCGCATGAGCGAGGCACTCCAGTCCCTCCTCGATCTGCTCGATCTCGAGCGGATCGAGGAGGACATCTTCCGCGGCCGGTCCAAGTCCGCCGTCGTCCCACGCGTCTTCGGCGGACAAGTGGCGGCGCAGGCACTGGTCGCCGCCGGGCGCACGGTCCCCGAGGACCGTCACGCCCACTCCCTGCACGCGTACTTCCTGCGCGCGGGGGACCCCGGCGCACCCATCGTCTACTCGGTGGACCGCATCCGCGACGGCCGCTCCTTCACCACGCGCCGGGTGGTCGCGGTCCAGCACGGACAGCCGATCTTCCATCTCTCCGCGTCCTTCCAGACGTACGAGGAGGGCATGGAGCACCAGGCCGAGATGCCGCCCGCACCCGACCCGGAGACGCTGCCCACGGCCGCCGAACTGCTGCCGCTGTACGCCGACGTCTTCTCGGACCCGGTGGTCGTGGAGCGGTTGCTGGAGGCCCGCGAGTCCGTCGACCTGCGCTATGTCGACGCGCCGCCGTACGGCACCGTCGGCGAGGTACGCGAGCCGCGCTCCCAGGTGTGGTTCCGCACCAACGGCAAGCTGGCCGACGACCCGCTCCTGCACGTCGTCCTCGCGACCTACGTCTCCGACATGACGCTCCTCGACTCCATCCTGCTCGCGCACGGCCGCGGTGGCTGGGTGACGGGCGATGTCGTCGGGGCGTCGCTCGACCACGCGATGTGGTTCCACCGCCCGTTCCGCGCCGACGAATGGCTCCTGTACGACCAGGAGTCGCCGTCCGCGTCCGGCGGCCGCGGCCTCGGCCAGGCCCGCATCTACACACAGGACGGCCGGCTGGCCATTTCGGTGATACAGGAGGGCGTGGTCCGCATCCCTCGGTCACACTGAGGCATGGCTGAAGCAGTTGGAGCAGCGGAGCCGAACGGCGGCGGCGAGAGCACCTTCACGGTGATCGTCGCCGCCGTCGCCAATCTGGGGATCGCGCTGGCGAAGGCCGTCGCCGGGGTGATCAGCGGGTCCAGCGCGATGCTGTCCGAGGCCGCGCACTCGGTGGCCGACACGGTCACCGAGGTCCTGCTGCTCACCGCGCTGAAGCGCAGCGAGAAACCCGCCGACGAGGACCACCCCCTCGGATACGGCCCCGAACGCTACATCTGGGCGATGCTCGCGGCCGTGGCCACCTTCGTGGGCGGCGCGGTGTTCTCCCTCTACGACGGCATCCACACCCTCGCGGCGGGCGAGAAGCTGGGCGACCCTCTCATCTCCTACATCGTGCTCGCGATCGCGTTCGTCCTGGAGGGCTACTCCCTGCGGACCGGCGTACGCCAGGCGGGCGGCGAGGCGGCGCGCCTCGGGGCACCCTTCAAGCGCTACCTCCGCCACACGCCGGACACCGCCGTGAAGGCCGTGGTCATGGAGGACTCCGCCGCGCTGATCGGTCTGGTGCTCGCCGCCGGGGGCCTGCTCGGCGGGCAGCTCACCGGCTCCGGCGTCTGGGACGGCATCGCGTCCCTGTGCATCGGCGCACTCCTGCTGTACGTCGCCTGGGTCCTCGGCCGCTCCAACGCGGAGCTGCTGATCGGCCGCCCGCTCCCCAAGCCGATACGGGAGCGCATCCGCGCCGAACTGCTCGCCGTGCAGCACGTGGAGGCCGTACTGGAGCTGACGACCCTGGTCCAGGGCCCGCGCGAGGCGCTGGTCGCCGCCAAGGTCGACTTCCGGGACGTGTCGACCGCCGCACAGATCGAGTGGGCCTGCGAACAGGCCGAGCAGCGGCTGCGGGAGGCCTTCCCGGCGGTGACCCGGGTGTATCTGGACCCGACACCGGGGTATGCGCAGCGGCGGACGGAGGGGTTGAGTCCCTGGCCGTGACGTGCGGACGTCCGGCGCGCTCCTGGACGGACGGATTCCGGTGAGCCGCAGGCCCCCGCCCGGGGGCGTCGCGCCGCATCCGGGCGCCCGCCGGGTGCCGGGGCTGCGTCGCGAGGAGGTCGCCCAGCTTGCCGGGGTCGGCGTCGACTACTGCATCCGCCCGGAGCGGGGCCGTACCCAAGGCGTCTCCCAGGCCGTCCTGGAGGCCGTCGCCCGCGCCCTGGAGGGCGACCCCGAGCAGACCCTCGTCGTCTACACCCCCGAACCCGCCTTCCCTCCGCCGAAGCCATCGACTTCCTGGCCGGCTGGACGAACACGTCCACCACCGGGCCGCAGGTCCCCGAGGAGACGCACAAGCCGGCCGGCTGACACCCAGGTCCGGTTCTGGGGGACTGGACCTGGGTACGGAGCCGTGCGGGCGTCAGGATGACGTCGAACAGGGAGTGGAGCGAGGGGGCGTCATGGCTGACATCGATGTGCACGGGGACGCGGACGGCGGTACGTGGAACTGGCGTGGCGGGCGGATCCGGGAGGCCTTTCTGGAGGCGGCCGGGACCGTCGCCGGGCTGCTGGCGGAGCCCGCCGTCGCCGCCGCCTGGGACAAGCCCAGCGCGCTGCCGGACTTCGGCGTCGGGGGACTGGCGGGGCACCTCGCCTGGCAGGAGCTGGCCCTTCCGGAGCTGCTGGCGGAGCCGGAGCCCGTGGAGCCGGTGGTGTCGCTGCGGGAGTACTACCTGGAGCGGGTGACCTGGCTGGACGCCGGCGTCGACGGCGCGGTCAATGTACGGATCCGGCGTGGCGGGGATGCCACGGCGGCGGACGGGCACGAGGTGCTCGTGGCGCGGGTGCGGGACACGGTGGCGCGGCTGCGGGAGGAACTGCCCACCGTGCGGGCCGGCCGGCCGATCCGGGTGCGGTCCTGGGGCGACTGGTCCCTCGACCTCGACGACTTCCTGCTCACCCGGCTGCTCGAACTCGTCGTCCACGCCGACGACTTGGCGTACAGCGTGGGGCTGCCGACCCCGGACTTCCCCGAGCGGGTGACGGCGCCGGTGGTCGAGCTGCTGGCGCGGCTCGCGGTGCGGCGGCACGGGACGGTGGAGGTGATCCGGGGGCTCGCCCGCACCGAGCGAGCCCCCGCGTCGATCGCCGGTCTCTAGGCGACCCGGGGTGTCTCCAGGCGACCTGGGCGTCTCCGGGCGTCCTGGGCGTCTCCGGGCGTCCTGGGCGTCCTGGGACGTCTCTAGGCCAGGCCCGCCTGGGCCAGCAGGTAGGCCGTCATCGGGTCGTAGAACCGGGGGCTCTTGACGTGGTCGTCGAGGGGGATCGTCACCTGGACGGTCCCTTCGGCCTCGGCGAGGAAGAGGGCGGGGTCGTTGGAGTCGGCGTAGCCGATGGAGTCGAGGCCGTGCTGACCGGCGCAGCCGGCCCACCCGTGGTCGGCGACGACCAGGTCGGGCAGCGGCCGCCCCTCGCGATCCAGGCCGGTGAGGATCGCACGCATCGGCTCGCCCGAGTGCGTGTGCCACAGCGTGGCTCCGTGCTCCAGCACGGCGACGTCCGCGAACTGGAAGACGTACCCCTCGTCGGTCTGCAAGCCGTCCGGGATGACGACGATCTCGCAGCCGGCGGCGCGCAGCGCGGCGGCGGTGGCGCGGTGCACGTCGAGCAGGCCACCCGGGTGCCCCGTCGCGAACAGCACCCGCTGCTCGCCGTCCGCCGCCTTGCGCAGCCGCGCCGCCGCCCGCTCCAGCCCGTCCAGCGTCAGCTCCGGGTCGATGGTGTCCTGCCCGTACCGGTACTCCGGGTCGTCGCTCACGCCGCACCGCTCCGCCATCACCGCGAGTACGTCCTGCTCGTCGGTCCAGCGGTCACCGAGCTCGAGGCCGAGCCAGAAATTGCGGTCGCCGTTCGCGAGCTTGCGGTAGTGGGAGAGGTTGTTCTCGCGGGGCGTGGCGACATCGCCCGCGATACGGGTCCGTACAAGGTGGTCGACGAGCTCGGCGCGGCTGGGGGTCCCGGGTATCGGCATGCTCCCCATTGTGCCGGTGAGCTCCCCTCGGCGGCCCGGTGTCCCGAGCGCTGGGACACGGGTCACTCGGGGGTACGGGGCCGGGTGGGCCCCGGCTGCCTCGTCACCGCCGCCCGGTGCGGACGCTCCCCGCCGCTCCGCGGCGAAGTCTCCAACTGGGCCCGGTTGCCTCGTCACCACCGACCGGTGCAGACGCTTCCCACCGGCCCACCGGACTCGGTCACTTGGAAGGCTTGCCTCGCGACCTCGCGACCCCGCAGCCCATCATCCCTCCCGCAACGCGAACCACAACTCCATCCGCACATCGGCGTCGTCGAGATCCGCCCCCAGCAACGTCGCACACCGCGCGATGCGTTGGCGGACCGTGTTGCGGTGGACCGAGAGGGCCACGGCCGTGCGGTCCCAACTGCCGTGCAGGGACAGCCAGGTGCGGAGGGTCTCGGTGAGGGCCGGGGTGGCGGCGATGGGGGCGAGGAGGGCACGGGCGTGGGCCTCGGCGTCCGCCGGGGGGACCAGGTCCGCCAGGGCGGGGCGCTCACCGTGGCGGACGAGCGCCGCCCGTGTCGCCCGGGCACGGGCCAGGGCGCGGGCCGCCTGGGTGTCGGCGGCCGCCCACTCGTGCGGGCCGACGGCCGCGCTGACCCCGCACGTCCAGCCCGGCTGCGCGGTGGGCTCGCGCTCGCCGGAGACGAGGACGCGTACGACGTCGCCGCCGGCGTCCACCAGTACGGAGCCCAGCGCCGCCCCCAGCGCGGACGCGGAGACGGCGTCCGGCGCGGGGCCGTCCCCCGCGGGCCGGGCGTGCACGACGATCCACCGCTCGCCGCCGAGGAGCGGCGCCACGTCCTCCGGTGCCGCCCCGAGCAGCAGCCGCACCAGCGCCGCCGAGCGCGCGGCCCCGCTGCCGCTCTGCTGCTCCCCGGTGAGCAGGGAGAGCAGCACGGCCGCGACGGAGGCGATGGTGTGGTCCCCGGGGTCCCGGCGCGGCGCCGCCACCCCGAGCACAAAGCCCTGGCCGCTCCCGAGGGCGTACGCGGCGAGATGTGTGCCACCGACCGAGTCGGTGGCGGAGGACGGCGTGGGTCCCTGGGCATCCCCCGGCCGCACCACCCTGGCCAGCTCGGCGAGGGCCTGCATGACTGGGGGCTGCGCGACCGGGTGCTGTGTGGCTGGGGTCTGCCCGGCGGGCGCCGTCGCGACCGGGGCCTGCCCGGCTGCGGGCTGTCCGGTCGGGGATTGCCTGGCGGGCGACGGTCCGGTGGGCGATGGCCCGGCTGGGTGCTGTGTTGCTGAGATCTGCCCGGCCGGCGACGGCGCGACCGGGGCCTGCCCGGCTGGGCGCTGTCCGGTCGGGGATTGCCCGGTGGGCGAAGGCGCGGCGGGCGACGGCGCGGCTGGGCGCTGTCCGGCCGGGTGCTGCTCGGTCGGGGGCTGCCCGGTGGGCGTCGGCGTTCCCGTGCCGTTCGGCCACGGCATCCGCCCCGCTTCCGCCAGCTCCGCCCCGTCCGGTCCGTACAGCACCGCCCGGCCCCCCACCCGCTGGGCCAGCTGCCGTAGCACCGCCGGTACCGGGTCCGGGCGGGCCGCGGCCGCTGCCAGGCTCTGTTGGGCCTCTGTCACGCGGCGCAGTTCGGCCAGGCGGGCCTGGGCCATCAACTGCCACACGGCGCGGGCCACGCCGGAGAACGTCGTCTGGGGCGGGACTTCCAGCAGCGGGAGGCCGTAGGTGTCGCAGGCCTCGGCCAGCGCGCGCGGAACCGTGTCGTGGACCGGGGCGAGGCCGAAGCCGAGGGCCGCGCCGCCCGCCGCGACGATCCGGGAGACGTAGTCGTCGAAGTACGTACCCGAGCCCGCCGCCTCGGGGATGTGGACCCCGGCGGTCAGCAGCAGCTCGCCGCCCAGCAGGTAGGGGTACGGGTCGGCCATCTCCGACGTGTGCGCCCAGTGGATCACCGTGTCGGGGTCCGACGGGCCCGCGATCCGGCGCAGGCCCAGGTCCTCCCGGGCCAGGAGCGCGGAGAGCGGGACCGGTGGGGTGGGCGGGACGGGACGGACAGGTGGGGCGGATGTGTCCGGCATGGTGGACGTTCTCTCCATCCGGTTCGGTGGCGGTGGATGAAACGTACACTTCAGAGTCGCTTTCCAGCCACCTAGGGTCAGTGCCGTCGGCAGCCGCGGGTACGGGCGGATGTCCCCGCGAGCAGCTGCCGACCTGCCCGGTCGGGCGGCCCCCACCCGCCGACCGCGTCCCCATCTGCACGACACGCCACCGAGAGTGCGCGAAGGAGGCCCCACATGGCCGTCGACTACACAGTGATCGTCGTCTATCTGGCCGGCATGCTGGCCATGGGCTGGTGGGGCATGCGCCGCGCCAAGTCCAAGAGTGATTTCCTCGTGGCGGGGCGGCGGCTCGGTCCCGTCATGTACTCCGGCACCATGGCCGCGATCGTCCTCGGCGGCGCGTCCACCATCGGCGGCGTCGGGCTCGGCTACCAGTACGGGCTCTCCGGCGCCTGGATGGTGTTCACCATCGGCCTCGGGCTCCTCGCCCTCTCCGTCTTCTTCTCCGCCCGCATCGCCCGCCTGAAGGTCTACACCGTCTCCGAGATGCTGGACCTCAGATACGGCGGCCGGGCCGGTGTCATCTCCGGCGTCGTCATGTGGGCGTACACCCTGATGCTCGCGGTCACCTCGACCATCGCGTACGCCACGATCTTCGACGTCCTCTTCGACATGAACCGGACGCTCGCGATCATCCTCGGCGGCTCGATCGTCGTCGCGTACTCGACGCTCGGCGGCATGTGGTCGATCACCCTCACCGACATGGTGCAGTTCGTCGTGAAGACGATCGGCGTGCTGCTGCTTCTCCTCCCCATCGCCGTCGTCAAGGCCGGTGGGTTCAGTGAGATGAAGGCCAAGCTGCCCACCACCTACTTCGACCCGCTCGGCATCGGCGGCGAGACGATCTTCACCTATGTGCTGATCTACACGTTCGGCATGCTCATCGGGCAGGACATCTGGCAGCGCGTGTTCACCGCGCGCGGCGACACCACGGCGAAGTGGGGTGGCACGGTCGCCGGCACCTACTGCCTGGTGTACGCCCTCGCCGGCGCCGTCATCGGTACCGCGGCCAAGGTCCTGTACCCGACGCTGCCCAGCGCCGACACCGCCTTCGCGACCATCGTCAAGGACGAACTCCCGGTCGGCGTACGGGGCTTGGTGCTCGCCGCCGCCCTCGCGGCCGTGATGTCCACCTCCTCCGGCGCCCTCATCGCCTGCGCCACGGTCGCCAACAACGACATCTGGTCGCAGCTGCGCGGAGCCGTCCGGCCGCAGGGCGAGGAGCACGACGAGGTCAAGGGCAACCGGGTCTTCATCCTGGTGATGGGCATCGCGGTGATCTGTACGGCCATCGCCCTCAACAACGTCGTCGAGGCGCTGACCGTCGCGTACAACCTGCTCGTCGGCGGCCTGCTCGTCCCGATCCTCGGTGGTCTGCTGTGGAAGCGCGGCACCGCGCAGGGCGCGCTCGCCTCCGTCGTGGTCGGCGGCCTCGCGGTCATCGGCCTGATGGCGACGTACGGCATCCTGGCGAACGAGCCCGTCTACTACGGGCTGCTCTCCTCGCTGGTCGTGTACGTGGCCGTCTCCCTGGCCACCCCCGCCACCGACGCGGCGGTGCTGGCCGCCTGGCGCGATCGGCTCGCGGGCCGCAGCGCCGAACCCTTGTCCGAACCGGTCCCGGCTCACCAGTAGAGTCGTAGTAGTTACACATAGCCGTACATAGCGGTACAGCCGGCAGGGCGGTAGCCGCGGTACGTACGCGATGAAGCGTAGGAAAGAAGGCACCCCACCATGAGCAGCAACGAGACGCCCCGTGGCCCCGTCGACTCGTCCCGCATCCCGCGGTACGCGGGCCCCGCGACCTTCGCCCGGCTGCCGCGCCTCGACGAGGTCGGCTCCGCCGATGTCGCCGTGGTCGGCGTGCCGTTCGACTCCGGTGTCTCGTACCGGCCGGGCGCCCGCTTCGGCGGCAACGCGATCCGCGAGGCGTCCCGGCTGCTGCGCCCCTACAACCCCGCGCAGGACGCCTCCCCCTTCGCCCTCGCGCAGGTCGCGGACGCCGGTGACATCGCGGCGAACCCGTTCAACATCAACGAGGCCGTCGAGACCGTCGAGGCGGCGGCCGACGAGCTGCTCGGCACCGGCGCCCGGCTGATGACCCTCGGCGGCGACCACACCATCGCGCTGCCGCTGCTGCGCTCGGTCGCCAAGAAGCACGGCCCGGTCGCGCTGCTCCACTTCGACGCGCACCTCGACACCTGGGACACGTACTTCGGCGCCGAGTACACCCACGGCACCCCGTTCCGTCGCGCGGTCGAGGAGGGCATCCTCGACACCTCGGCCCTCTCCCACGTCGGCACCCGTGGCCCGCTCTACGGCAAGCAGGACCTCACCGACGACGAGAAGATGGGCTTCGGCATCGTCACCTCGGCGGACATCTACCGCCGCGGCGCCGACGAGGTGGCCGACCAGCTGCGCCAGCGCATCGGCGACCGCCCGCTCTACATCTCCATCGACATCGACTGCCTCGACCCGGCGCACGCGCCCGGCACCGGCACGCCGGAGGCGGGCGGCATGACCTCCCGCGAACTCCTGGAGATCCTGCGCGGCCTTGCGTCCTGCAACCTCGTCTCGGCCGACGTCGTCGAGGTCGCGCCCGCCTACGACCACGCCGAGATCACCGCCGTCGCCGCGTCCCACACGGCGTACGAGCTCACCACCATCATGTCCCGTCAGATCGCGGAGGCCCGGAACAAGTGACCCACGACCACGACCTGGTGCTCCGTCCGTCGGAGGCCCAGACGGAGGCCGCGCTGAACCCGCCCCCCGGCCGCAACGGCGGAGACCTGGTCGTGGAGACCCTTTCCGGTCTCGGCGCGACGACCGTCTTCGGACTGCCCGGCCAGCACGCGCTCGGCATGTTCGACGCCCTGCGCCGGTCCGCGCTGCGCTACGTCGGTCTGCGCGTCGAGAACAACGCCGGTTTCGCGGCGGACGCGTACGGACGGATCACCGGCGAGGCGGCCCCGCTGCTGCTGTCCACCGGCCCGGGGGCGCTCACCTCGCTCGCCGCGCTCCAGGAGGCGGCCGCCGCCTCCGCCCCCGTCCTGGCCATCAGCAGCCAGGTCCCCACCGCCGGACTCGGCGGCGGGCGCCACGGCTATCTGCACGAACTCCCGGACCAGCAGGCGTCGTTCAGGGGCGTGGTGAAGTCGGTCCACACGGTCCGTACGCAGTCCCAGATCCCGTCCGCCATCGCGGCCGCCTGGGAGTCGGCGCTGACCGCTCCGCACGGCCCGGTGTGGGTGGAGATCCCGCAGGACGTCCTCCTCGCCGAGACCCGCCTGCCGGTGGTGACGGCCATGGACGCGACCCCGGAGGAGGTCGTCCCGCGCCCCGAACTCACCGCTGTGGCCGCCGACTTGCTGTCCCGCGCCGAGCGCCCCGCGATCATCGCGGGCGGCGGTGTCGTACGGTCGGACGCGTCCGGGAAGCTGAGGGCGCTGGCGGAGAAGCTGCGGGCCCCCGTCGTCACCACCTTCGGCGGCAAGGGCGCCTTCCCCTGGGAACACCCGCTCTCCCTCCAGTCCTGGCTGGAGGACCGCCACACGACGGACTTCCTGGAGGACGCCGACGTCCTCCTGGTCGTCGGCTCGGGCCTCGGCGAACTCTCCTCGAACTACCACACGTTCAAGCCCCGCGGCCGGGTCGTCCAGATCGAGGCCGACCTCGGCAAGCTGGAGTCCAACCACCCGGCGCTCGGCATCCACGCCGACGCGCGACTGGCCTTGCAGGCGCTCTTTGAGACGGTCGAGGAGCGCACGGATCCGACGGCCGAGGACCGCGTCCGCACGGTGCTGTCGAAGGTCTCCGAGCGCATCGCCGCCCAGGAACTCACCCTGGAGCAGGACGTGCTGGCGTCGGTGCGCCGCGCCCTCCCCGACGACTCCCCGTCCTTCTGGGACATGACGATCCTCGCCTACTGGGCCTGGTCCGCCTTCGACCCCCGCCGCTCCAACACCATGCACTCCGCGCAGGGCGCGGGCGGCCTCGGCTACGGCTTCCCGGCGGCCCTCGGCGCGGCGGCGGCCGACCCGAGCCGCCCGGTCCTCGCGGTCTCGGGCGACGGGGGCGCGTTGTACTCGATCGCCGAACTGGCCACGGCCAAGCAGTACGGCCTGAACGTCACCTGGCTCATCGTCGACGACGGCGGCTACGGCATCCTCCGCGAGTACATGACCGACACCTTCGGCCAGGCGACGGCCACCGAACTCGCCCGCCCCGACTACGTCGCCCTCTCCGAGTCCTTCGGGGTGCCGGCCGTGCGCACGACCCCGGAGACCCTCGAAGAGGACCTCTCCAAGGCCCTGGCCGCGCCCGGCCCTTCGGTGGTGCTGCTCCCGGCGGTGCTGCGGATGTTCGCCCCGACGCACCTGGGGGACTGACCGCCGGGAGGCGGGACTCACTTCCGGGGAACGGGACTTACCGCCGGGAGACGGGACCGACTGCCGGGAGACGACGAGCGACCGGCTGCCGAAAGACGACGAGCGACCGGCTGCCGGCCGACCGCTACCAGATCGCCTCCACCCACTCCGGGTGGTCGACGAACGGGTTGCGGTTGTGCTGGTAGCTGTCGTAGATGACCTGATTGCGCTTCTCCTCGAAGGCGCTCGGCGGGTCCTCGTCGTTCCACTCCTTGAGGACGGAGAGCTTCCCGATGTACGGGTTGCTGCCGTTGTTCACCTTCTCGTTGGGTTCGAGGTCGGCCCAGCCGTCGTCGCCCTCGTACCGCACGGCCATATAGAGGATCATGCGGGCCACGTCGCCCTTGTCCGCGTCGCGCGGCTCGAACGAGTCGGAGTCGGTGAGGCTGCCGCCCCCGCCGCTGACCGTGCTGCCGCCGTTGTCGAAGTCCTTGTTGCCACGAATGCTGTTGACCTGGACGTCCGCGGGACGCAGGTGGTGCAGGTCCGTGCCGGGACCGGTCGCCTCGCCGAAGTCGCCGTGCGACTTGGCCCACGTGTGCTCGCGGTTCCAGTCGCCGACGTCGCCGCCGTTGAGGGACTTGGCTCGCGAGGTGCCGCTGTACAGCAGGATCACGTTGTTGCTGTTGTTCGGGTCCTGGTCGGTGACCATGAGCGCGTTCCAGACCGCGGAGTACGAGATCTTGGTCTGGCTGCTGATGATCGTGTGCAGCGAGGACTTCAGGCTCGTGCCCGTCTTGCCGACCGCGTTCTTGTAGTACGTGCTGTCGTACGTGGTGGTCGTGGCGCTCGCGGAGGTCGCGGTGACCGTCGGCAGCGTGAGGCCGACGAGCACGGCGGAGGTGGTCAGCGCCAGCGTCTTCCAGTGGCGTCTGTGCGTGGCGGGCATGTGGGGACGTCCGTTCTACGCGGGTTGAATGAGCGGTCGACCGGATCGTGACATGGACATGTGTTTCGGCGCGTGAACGGGAGGGGTCGGTTGTGTGTCGGGAACCGGCAAGTCGCTTGGTGCGCACGTGATTTGTGCGCCATGTGCGTGCGAGGCGGCATACCGCTGCGGCCCCCGACCGAGGGGTGCTCGGTCGGGGGCCGCCGTGCGCGTGGGCGTTCGGCCTACGCGGTCGAACCACGTCAGTCGAGGTCCGAAGGGTCCAGACGGTAGAGCGACGACGTCTGGCCGTCCTGCGCCTGCGAGTTGGAGTCGGACGCGGCCCCGGAGCTGGAGCCGGAGCTGCCGCTGGAGCCGGTCGAGGAGGTCGCGCTCTTGCTGTAGGCGCTCTCCTGCACCGCCGTACCGTGCTTCTGCACCCAGGCCGTGACGTCGGAGCTGACGCTGTCGGTGCCGCCCCGGCCGCCGCCCATGCCGCCGCCGAGCTGGATGTAGTGCAACTCGCCCTTCTTCACCAGCTCCTTGAGCTTGGCGAGGGTCATCGCCTTGTCGGTGCCGGTCCAGCCCCACATGGAGATGACGGGCTGTCCGCTGCTCACGATCAGCGCCGAGGCGCTCTGCGAACCGGACACCGCGAGCAGCCAGGTGGCGCCGTCCCGGTGCTTCTCCAGGTATGTGATCAGCTCGCTGTTCGCGCCGCCTCCCATTCCGCCGCCGCCGAAGCCGCCGCGCCGGCCGGTGGCGCCACCGATGCCGCCCGCGCCGCCGGCGCCGTTCGGGGGCGTACCCGTCCCGCCGCCGGCCACCGCACCGCCGCCGGGCGCACCGCTCGGCGGCATACCCATCCGGCCGTTCCCGCCGCCCTGTCGGGCGCCTGCTTGGCCGCCGCCCTGGCCGCCCTGCTGGGTGCCGCCCGGCAGCTCGCCGTTGCCCAGGCCGCCGCCGTTCCCGGCGTTGCCGCGGGCGAGGCCGCCCGGGCCCCCGCCGCCGAAGCCGCCGCGCCCGCCCGTGGCCGGCCCGGCCGTGGGGTTGGTGCCGCCCATGCCGCCGCCCGAACCCGAGGGCACCGAGGCGGCGTACGCGGCGGGACCCGCGACGGACGCGACGACGGCGGCCGCCACGGCGGCCGCGAACAGCTGGATGCGCCGTCCGGAGCGGAAGACCAGCAGGCCCGCGATGGCGAGCGCCATGACGACCGCGACGGTCGGCCACAGCCAGGTCTGCCAGCCGGAGGCCCGGCGCAGCAGCACGATCGACCAGATGCCGGTGGCGCCGAGGGCGAGGGGCAGGACCCACACCCATCGCTTGTCGGCGCGGAACGCGCGCAGCAGCAGGACGCCGCCGCCTCCGCACAGCGCCGCGATGCCGGGGGCGAGGGCGGTCGTGTAGTACGGGTGCATGGTCCCCTCGGCCATCGCGAAGGTCAGGTAGTGCAGCGCGGTCCAGCCGCCCCAGAGCACCAGCGCGGCACGCGTGAGGTCGGTGCGCGGCGCACGGCCGCACAGCACCAGACCGCCCACGAGCGCGATGCCCGCGAAGGGCAGCAGCCAGGAGATCTGACCGCCGAGGATGTCGTTGAACATCCGGCCGATGCCCGCGGCGCCGGAGAAGCCTCCGCCTCCGCCACCGCCGCCTCCGCCGCCCATGTTGCCCTCGCCGCCGAAGACCCGGCCCAGGCCGTTGTAGCCCATGATCAGGTTCCAGGCGGTGCCGTCCGTCGAACCGCCGATGTACGGCCGGTCGGAGGCGGGCACCAGTGACACCGCCGCCGCCCACCAGAAGCTGGAGACGGCCAGCGCCACGCCCGCGAGCAGCAGGTTGACGAGGCGCTTCACCAGGGCGAGGCGGGCCGCGTACAGATAGACCGCGAAGACGACGGGCAGGGCGATGTAGCCCTGGAGCATCTTGGTGTTGAAGGCGAGTCCGAAGCAGACCGCCGAGCCGAGCAGCGGCAGCAGCTTGCCGTCACGCGTCGCGCGCAGCGCGAGGGCCGCGCCGCCGACCATCAGCAGGACCAGCAGGGAGTCGGGATTGTTGTCGCGGTTGATGGCGACGGTGATCGGGGTGAGCGCGAGCACGAGTGCGGCGATCGCCGCGGCGGCGTGCCCGAACACCCGCTTCACCGAGGAGTGCAGGATCCAGATGGTGCCGAGCGCGGCTCCGGTCAGCGGCAGCATCATCTGCCAGGTGCCGTAGCCGAACACCCGGCAGGACAGGCCCATGACCATGAGGACGAGCGGTGGCTTGTCGACGGTCATGAAGTTGCCCGCGTCGAGCGAACCGAAGAACCAGGCCTTCCAGCTGTGCGTACCGCTGAGCACGGCCGCGCTGTAGAAGCTGTTCAGGCTGGAGGAGGAGAGGTTCCAGGAGTACAGGACTCCGGCCAGCACCAGGATCGCCAGCAGCGCGGGAAGCGACCAGCGGGGTGCGTGGGGTGTGGGGGACGGCCCCTGGGGAGGCTCGGCGGCCGGTGCGCCGGGGGCCACGGAGCGGCCGGGGGCCGGGGACAGTGGGTCGGTGGCAGATGTCACCAGTGCACCCTGCATACGTCCGATGGGCACGGGCTGTGCCCTGCCTGGGGGCGAGCTGTGGATGCATGAGATCCAGGTAAGAGTCCGCCCGCCCCGGCCCCCCGAACCGTCGTATCACCGGCATCCCCGGCCCCCGAAGCGTCGTATCACCGGCTTCCCCGGTCCCCCGAACCCGTCGTACAAGCGGACGACCGGGCCCTCGAACCCCCGCCATGGGAACGCCCGTACAACTTTCGGGCACCTCTGCGAGTCAAGGGAGGCGAGCGCGCCTCGGGTGCGCTCGTATCGGTTCAAGGGGATGGGAAGCTTCCATGACTCACCGGATATCCCGGGGTGCCCGTGTGCTCGCAGCGAGCCTCGGCGCCGGCGTGATCGTGCCGTTCGCCGTGGCCGCCGCGCCCGCCGTCGCCACGACGCCGACGGTCAGCTGTACGTCGGACAAGGCGGGCCTGGCCACCAAGCTGCAGAAGGACATCACCGCGGCGCTGGCCAGTCGTCAGGGGACGGTCGCCGTCGGTCTGTACGACCGGGCGACCAAGACCACGTGCACCCTGCGCGGCAGCACCGCCTTCGACTCCGCCAGCGTCGTGAAGGTGACCGTCCTCGCCACGCTGCTGTGGGACGCCAAGAAGCACAACCGGTATCTGACGGACCGCGAGACCACGCTCGCCACCGCCATGATCACCAAGTCCGACAACGACGCGACCACCTCCCTCTGGCGGCAGCTCGGTGTGACCAAGGTCAAGGGCTTCCTGACCGCCGCCGGGATGACCCAGACCGTGCCGGGCGCGAACGGTTACTGGGGTCTCACCCAGATCACCGTCCGCGACGAGCAGAAGCTGCTCGCCCTGGTCACCGCCAAGAACTCCGTCCTGAGCGACAACTCCCGCGCGTACATCCTGAAGTTGATGGGCAAGGTCATCTCCTCGCAGCGCTGGGGCACGCCGGCGGGGGCGCCCTCCTCCGTGGCCGTGCACGTCAAGAACGGCTGGCTGTCGCGGTCCACGCACGGCTGGCGGGTGCACAGCATCGGCACCTTCAACGGCGGTGGCCACGACTACATGATCTCCGTGCTCACCCACGGCAACAGCACCATGGACTACGGCGTCGCCACCATCCAGGGCGTGGCCAAGGCCATCCACAAGGACCTCGTGCCGGTGACCACCAGCGCCCAGCGCTACACCCCGACCAGCACCCCGAGCGAGGCATTCCCGGCAGTGCCGCCCCGCGGCTGACCCTGTACGCGTCCGACGCTTATCGGCGCCCTGCGGGGGCTCGGGGCGCCGACCTGGGTTGTGTACCTCGCGGCAGGGGCGTTCGACCATCTAGCCCTCGGGCCCGCTGCCCCCGGAGCGTGAGCAGCCGCCTCATCGCATGCCTTGGCTACCCCGGCCGGTTCATCAAGCAGGCCTGATCTTTCGGCCGCCGCGAAAGATCCCGGATCTTCCGGGCAGTCTCGCGGCGTTCCTCGGCCGAGATCCAGTCGGCCGTGAATGTGTTGTTCGCGAGGCTGACGTGACCGCCGGCTCGGAGGTAGACCCGGCTCGGCTCTGCCGACCGGCAGAGCTGGGGTCAGCTCACGTTGAGCTCCCGGCGCGCTCGGCTGATCAGGTTCTGAGCGTCGGTGCCGAAGACGGCCGACTCGCGGAGCGTGCGCCAGGTGCGCAGGTACAGCGCGATCGAGTCGGCGTCGTCGATCCAGAGCTCGGCGTGCCAGACCTCGACCATGACGAGACGCTCGTCATGCACCCAGAAGCCTCCGGTCGGCGGGATCTTCAGCGAAGCCGTAAACGGGATGATCCCCAGCCGGACGGTGTCGAGGCCGACCAGTCCGGCGAGGCGATCGAGCTGCGCCGCTAGCACCGGGGGCGGACAGATCAGCGACCTGAGCGCCGGCTCGCCGATCAGGATCTCGAAGTGCTTGCGGGCGTCGTACAGGAGCTCCTGACGCTTGAGGCGTGAGCGCACGGCGGCCTCGGTGTCGCGGGGCGAGCGCTGGAGCTCCGCATACCGGTTGAACACGTGCCGGGCATAGTTGGCCGTCTGGAGGATGCCCGGCACGGTGACGCTCTCGAAGCCGTGCACGAGGGCTGAGCGCTCGTACTCGGCCGCGATCGTCTGCTGGACCGGCTGATGCCCGGCGGCGAGCTGGCGCCGCCAGGACCGGATGTGCGACTCGAACCCCCTTAGCCGGGCCAGGAGTTCGCTGTACGACTCGGGCTGGCCGGTCGCCTCTGCCCACGCCTGAAGATCCTCCGGCGTCGCGGTCTGCCTGCCGTTCTCCAGCTTCGAGATCTTGGGCTGTGGCCAGCCGAGGAGCTCTGCGAGACGGGTACCGGTGAGACGTCCCTCGGGGGCAGACATGCGGAGCTCTCGCAGGCGCACCTCGAGCGCCTCGCGTGCCTGCTGATAGTCCGTCGTCACCGGTAACCGCCTCGTCGGTCAGCTCGTCGCGGCCGTGGCCAAGTGCTCGAAGGGCACAGCGTGATGCCAGGCCGCGTCCCGGAGCATCGCGTACCTGATCACCTCGGCCGGTTCGGTGATCAGCTCCACGTCGGTGAGCTCATCGGCCTCGGTGAAGTTGAGCCGGGTGACCAATCGCGAGTCGAAGATCCAGAAGTCTTCGTTGCCGAGCCGCAGCCGGTCGCCGTCCTCTCGGCGCAGAGTCCGGATGTCCTCCCCGAGTTCGGTGTTCCGCTCAGCATTGATCATCAGGTAGCGCTGCCCGGTGGTCGCCGGGTCGTCGATCAGCCGGACGCGGGCGACCGTCTTCCCCTCGCCGGTCTGGCGCCTGATCGTCTCGCAGTACCAGGAGCTCATGTCCCAGTCGACACGGCCCTCGGCGACGAATTGCGCGTAGGTCTCGGTCGACTCGTCGGACGCGTACCGGCGCCGGGTCTCCAGTCGCCAGGCGGTGTGCTCGAAGTTCTCGAACAGCCGGTTGAAGGCGGCGAGATCGATGATCTTCGCCTGCCGGGTCGCGTCCTTGGGAGCCCAGTCGGTGATGAGTTCACGGGGGACGATCACGGCCACCTCGTCAGCACCGAGGTGCTGGAGCTGAGCGAGGTCCTCGGGTTCGGTCAGCGGCGGCCCGTGCACGATCACCTCACCGGTGTCGACGTCCTCGTGGATCGACGGGCAGCCGGTGTCGCCGCTGCCGGTGCCGTTGAAGCGGATGTTGCGCGTCATGCGCCCCTCCCTCGTCGGGCCGTGCTCTATGTTGATCAGCTTGTCGCCGGACTGTCCGGCCGACTAGGGCCTCCCTGACGCTGCGTGAGAATCCTCGGGCATAAGTCGTAGATACCTGAGAATAATGGCGAATATCTCTGGCGGCCAGAACTGCCGCAGGCCAACGCTGAGTTCATGACCACTGCACAGAAGTCGGGCACGACCGAAGCCGCCGATGCGGTCGAGGTGCTGCGTGGAGCATTGACGGCGGCGGGGATCGTCCTGCCGTCCCTGGGAGCCGACATGGCCTCCCCGGCCCTGAATCTGATCAACCTGGGGCGGGTGCGCGCCGACGTCGCGCTGAACCTCGCCGACGTCCTCCGCCGGGGGTGCGCATGAGCGAGTATGAGCCGGAGCCCGGTGATCTGGTCTACGACGAGGGCACCCACAAGATCGGCGAGGCCGTCGATCACGTCGGGCCTCACTGGCAGCTCAAGCCGCTGGGCGGTGGCCGCGAGTGGGACGCTCACGGCCCCCTGCGCCCTCCCACGCAGGCGGAGCGACTGGCGTCCGGCGTGGCACTCGCCAACGCCCGGAGCCGGGGTGAGTGGCCGTGAGCACGTCGACCGCTGAGGCTGCCGCCCTGTCAGCAGAGTGCACGCTCGCGAAGCGGGCGGGGTACGAAGATCTGCACACCGAGTGCAGACAGACCGAGGACGTGCCGCTGCCGCATTCGAAGGGCATCCTCCTGGGCCGGCGCTGCGGCTGCACGTGTCACCGCTGGGGCGATGCGTCGTGAGCGCGCGCGTCTGCCGTCACTGCGACGAGGTGATCACCAACCCTGCCGACGCCGTCGCGGTCGCTCACGAGCTGGGCAACTCGGGGGCCTGGTTGGACGGTGTGGGCGCACCGCGAGCATGCGCACCTGGTCGAGCTGATGGACCCTGTCCTGCTCGGGATCACGGCAGCGTCATCAGGGAAGTTCCTTCGGCCTCGGCGCCCAGTACGGCTACCGCACCGACACCGGTCTCGGCGTGTCCGAGGCCACCGCCATGCCCGACGGCCGCCTGCTCGTCCTGGAGCGCGGCTTCACCTCGGGCGTCGGCAACACCGTCCGGCTCCATCTGGCGGACCCGCGGCACGCCACGGACCCCAGCGGCATCTCGACCCTGTCCGGCCGGGACGGCGTACGCCTGGTCCGCAGGACCCTCCTCGCCGACCTGGTGAACCGCCCTTCACTGGGCGCCCAGGCCAAGCGGCCGCGGCCCGAGCCCCCTCCTCGACAATCTCGAGGGACTGGCGGTCACGGGCCGCTCCCACGGCCGACTGAGCCTCTTTCTGGTCAGCGGCGACGACCGGAATCCGGTGCAGACGACACGGTTCTAAGCGCTCCGGGTGCGGACAGCGCCCGCCAGGGGCGCGGGGAACTGTGCCACCGGCGACAGATCACCCGCGCCCGAAGTGTGACGGAGGGATGAAATCCGGTTCCCCCGGCGTTGGTGCATTCCGGCGGACAAGGATCTACGGAAGGCACCGGCGTGGCAGCGCAGCAGGGGGAAATGCGGGGCCGGGCGCGGCGGGAAGAGGGAGCCGGCTGGGCACGGCGGCTGGCCGGGTACGCGTGGCGCTACCCGAAGGACGTGCTGCTCGCGCTCGGCTCCTCGTTGGCCGGCATGGCCGTCATGGCGCTGGTCCCGCTGATCACCAAGGTGATCATCGACGATGTCATCGGGAACCACAGCAAGCACATGGCTCCCTGGGCGGGCGCCCTGATAGGCGCGGCCGTCCTCGTCTACGTCTCCACCTATATCCGCCGTTACTACGGCGGCCGGCTCGCCCTCGACGTCCAGCACGACCTCCGTACGGAGATGTACGGGACGATCACCCGGCTCGACGGCCGGCGTCAGGACGAGCTGTCCACCGGGCAGGTCGTCGGCCGCGCCACCAGCGACCTCCAGCTGATCCAGGGCCTGCTCTTCATGCTCCCGATGACCATCGGGAACGTCCTGCTCTTCCTGATCTCGCTAGGGATCATGGCCTGGCTGTCCCTGCCGCTCACGCTCGTCGCGCTCGCCGTCGCCCCCGCCCTGTGGTTCGTCGCCAAGCGCAGCCGCACCAAGCTGCACCCCGCCACCTGGTACGCGCAGGCGCAGGCCGCCGCCGTCGCGGGTGTGGTCGACGGCGCCGTCAGCGGCGTACGCGTGGTGAAGGGCTTCGGGCAGGAGGACCAGGAGACCGGGAAGCTCCGGGAGGTCGGGCGGCGGCTCTTCGCCGGGCGGCTGCGCACCATCCGCCTCAACGCCAAGTACACCCCGGCCCTCCAGGCCGTCCCCGCCCTCGGCCAGGTCGCGATGCTCGCGCTGGGCGGCTGGCTGGCGGTGCGCGGGCAGATCACCCTCGGTACGTTCGTGGCGTTCTCCTCGTACCTCGCGCAGCTCGTCGGGCCGGTGCGGATGCTCGCCGTCGTCCTCACCGTCGGGCAGCAGGCCCGTGCCGGCGCGGAGCGGGTGCTGGAGCTGATCGATACCGAGCCGTCGATCAAGGACGGCACGAAGGCCCTGCCCACCGACGCGCCCGCGACCGTCGAGTTCGACGACGTCTCGTTCGGCTATGAGGAGGGGCGGCCGGTCCTGGACGGGCTGAGCTTCGAGATCCGGCCCGGTGAGACGCTCGCCGTCGTCGGCTCCTCCGGCTCCGGCAAGTCCACGGTCTCCCTCCTCCTCCCGCGCTTCTACGACGTCACGCACGGCGCCGTCCTCGTCGGCGGCCACGACGTCCGCGAGCTGACGCAGGAGTCGCTGCGCGCCGCGATCGGCCTGGTCCCCGAGGACTCCTTCCTCTTCTCCGACAGCGTGCGCGCCAACATCGCGTACGGCCGTCCGGACGCGACCCAGGAGGAGATCGAGACCGCCGCCCGCGCGGCCCAGGCCGACCGGTTCATCGCCGACCTGCCCGACGGCTACGACACCAAGGTCGGCGAGCACGGCCTCACCCTCTCCGGCGGTCAGCGCCAGCGCGTCGCCCTCGCCCGCGCCATCCTCACCGACCCGCGCCTGCTCGTCCTCGACGACGCCACCTCCGCCGTGGACGCCCGGGTCGAGCACGAGATCCACGAGGCCCTCAAGGGCGTCATGGAGGGCCGGACGACCCTGCTGATCGCACACCGGCGCTCCACCCTCAACCTCGCCGACCGCATCGCCGTCCTCGACGGCGGCCGGCTCGCCGACCTCGGCACCCACGACGAGCTCCAGGCGCGCTCCGCGCTGTACCGGCGGCTGCTCACCGACCCGGACGAGCTGGGCGGGGTCTCCCCGGGACACGCCCAGCCGGTGGCACCGCAGGACGACACTTCCGTACGTGAGGAGCTGGACGCCGAGTTCGACGCCGAGCGCGGGGTCACTCCCCACCTGTGGACGGGGGACCGCGAGCCCAAGGACCACGCGCTCGCCGGAATGCCCGCCACCCCCGAACTCCTCGCCCAGGTCGAGGCGTTGCCCCCGGCCACCGAGACGCCGCGCATCGACGAGGGCCGTGCGGTCATGCCCGAGGAGTCGTACGGACTGCGGCGGCTGCTGCGCGGATTCGGGGCGCCGCTGCTCATCAGCCTCGCCCTGGTCGCCGTCGACGCGGTGATGAGCCTGCTGCTGCCCGTGCTGATCCGGCACGGCATCGACAAGGGCGTCTCGCGGATGGCGCTCGGCGCGGTGTGGGCCGCCGCCGCGCTCGCGCTGGGCACCGTGCTGGTCCAGTGGTCGGCGCAGATCGGCGAGACACGGATGACGGGACGGACGGGCGAGCGGGTGCTGTACTCGCTGCGGCTGAAGATCTTCGCGCAGTTGCAGCGCCTCGGGCTCGACTACTACGAGCGGGAGCTGACGGGCCGGATCATGACGCGGATGACGACCGACGTCGACGCGCTCTCGTCCTTCCTCCAGACCGGCCTCGTCACCGCCTTCGTCTCCGTCGTCACCTTCTTCGGCATCATGGTCGCGCTGCTGGTGATCGACGTACAGCTGGCGCTGGTGGTCTTCGTGACGCTGCCGCCGCTGGTCATCGGCACGTTCTTCTTCCGCCGGGCCAGCGTGAAGGCGTACGAACTCGCCCGTGAACGTGTGTCGGCGGTCAACGCCGACCTCCAGGAGGCGGTGTCCGGGCTGCTGATCCTCCAGGCGTTCCGGCGCGAGGGCTCCGGCGGGCGGCGGTTCGCGGCGGGCAGCGACAGCTACCGCCAGGCGCGCATCCGCGGGCAGTGGCTGATCTCCGTCTACTTCCCGTTCGTGCAGCTGCTGTCGTCGGTGGCCGCGGCGGCCGTCCTGATCGTGGGCGCCCAGCGGATCGACGGCGGCACGCTCACCACCGGCGCGCTGGTGGCGTACCTCCTCTACATCGACCTGTTCTTCGCCCCCGTCCAGCAGCTCTCGCAGGTCTTCGACGGCTACCAGCAGGCCTCGGTCTCACTCGGCCGGATCCAGGAGCTGCTCCAGGAGCCGACGTCGACGAAGGCCGCCGACGAGCCGCTCGACGTCCTGTCCCTGCGGGGCGAGATCGCCTTCGAGGACGTCGACTTCGCCTACGGGGACGACGAGGAGGCGCTCAGCGGGGTGAGCCTGCGCATTCCCGCCGGGCAGACCGTCGCCTTCGTCGGCGAGACCGGCGCGGGCAAGTCGACGCTGGTGAAGCTGGTCGCCCGGTTCTACGACCCGACGGGCGGACGCTTGACGGTCGACGGCATGGACCTGCGGTCGCTGGACCTGACCTCGTACCGGCACCGGCTCGGCGTCGTCCCCCAGGAGGCCTACCTCTTCCAGGGCACGGTCCGCGACGCCATCGCCTACGGCCGGCCCGACGCCACGGACGCCGAGGTGGAGGCAGCCGCCCGCGCGGTCGGCGCGCACGACATGATCGCCACGCTGGACGGCGGCTACCTGCACGAGGTCGCCGAGCGCGGCCGCAACCTCTCCGCCGGCCAGCGCCAGCTGATCGCGCTGGCCCGCGCCGAACTCGTCGACCCGGACGTCCTGCTCCTCGACGAGGCCACCGCCGCTCTGGACCTGGCGACGGAGGCCCTGGTCAACCAGGCCACCGACCGGCTGGCCGGGCGCCGTACGACGCTGGTGGTCGCCCACCGCCTGACGACGGCCGCCCGCGCGGACCGGGTCGTGCTCATGGACCACGGCCGGGTCGTCGAGGACGGCACCCACGACGAGCTTCTCCAACTGGACGGCAGGTACGCCGATTTGTGGCGCACGTTCGTCGGGGCGCCGGAGCCGGAGGAGCCGGTCGGCTCCACCGCGTGACCACCCTCAGGACTTCGCCTTGATGTCGGAGATCTTCTTCGTCGCGAGGTCCGACTGGACCGTCAGATAGGTGTAGGTCGGGTGCTGCGCGGAGCCCCAGGTCAGCCGGACGGTCGACCAGGTGTGCCCCATCCCGCTGTCGCCCGGCGTCACCTTCCAGGCGCGCGGCACGTCCTGCGCGCGCAGGACCCCGTCCGCGTGCTCACGGCTCTCCCACTTCGCCAGGCGCGAGCGGAGGTCCGAGGTCAGATAGAACGTGCGCAGCTGGGAGCCGAGGTGGCCGGATCCCGAGTCGGTCACCGCGTCGATGTACGCGCCGTAGAAATCGGCCACCCGGTCGTACGCGGCACCGTTGCTGCCGCTTCGGGCGGGCGGAGGGGCGGTGGAGCCGGCGAACGCCGGTACGGAGGCGCCGGCCACGGTCAGGAGCGCCGCCGCGACGAGTACGCGGACGGTGGTACGGGAGGGCTTGCGGGAGAGGTTCGTGCGTGCGGGCTTTGTGCCGGACATGGACTACCGCCTTTCGCTTCTGACCAGTTGGACACCGGGTAAAGGGGCACGGTTGCCCCAAACACGGAAAAAACTCTCGCGCGCGAGCCGCGGGCTCCCTGGGCCGAACGCAACCATCCGACGTATGTCGTGCGTCCGTACACCAGTACGCTGATTGCTGCGGGAGGGACGACAGTGGACAGTGGTGCGATACGCCGACGGTTGGCGCTCGGCGTGGCCGTGCTGGCCGCGTCCGGGCTGCTCGCCCTCGCGAGCCCCGGCAGTGCGCAGGCGGCCGGCTCGTACTGCTCGGGCCGCAAGGTCCGCACGCTGCCCTTCTCGACCGGATCCGTGCAGGTCTTCAAGCGCGATGGATACGTCTGCGCGGTGACCTTCCCCAAGAACCAGGGGTCCCGCAAGCAGATGTCCGTGAGCGTGCAGGCGCGCGGCGGCCGGCCGGTGGTCGACAAGGGGAACTTCTCGCATCACGCGGGCCCGGTGACCGTCCACGTGGGCCACCGCTGCGTCCTGATCAAGGGCTCGGTCGGCTCGGGCTCGGTGAACTCGGGCTGGATCCTCTGCTGACCCGGGCCGGATCAGGTTCAGGGCAAATGCACAGGATCGGTCAACCACCCCTGGTGTCACGCCAGTTGCTCCGCTAGGTTCCGGCGGACATCTGCGTAATCCCAGGGGAGGGTGCATGCGCAAGGCGCTCAGATGGCTGCTGGCGCTCACGGTGCTCATAGGCACGCTGAGCACGGCCGGGGCGGCCACCGCCGCCCAGCCGGAGGCCACCGGCACCACCGGCACCACAAGTACCGACATCTTGGACCGACTGCTCGCGATACCGGGCATGAGCCTGATCCAGGAGAAGCCGTACACCGGCTACCGCTTCTTCGTCCTCGACTACACCCAGCCGATCGACCACCGGCACCCGTCCAAGGGCACGTTCCAGCAGCGCATCACCGTGCTGCACAAAGACACCTCGCGCCCGACGGTCTTCTACACCGGCGGCTACAACGTCTCCACGAACCCCGGCCGCCGCGAGCCGACCCAGATCGTGGACGGCAACCAGGTCTCGATGGAGTACCGCTTCTTCACGCCGTCCCGGCCCGACCCGGCCGACTGGTCCAAGCTCGACATCTGGCAGGCCGCCGGCGACCAGCACCGGATCTTCAAGGCGCTCAAGACGATCTACACCAAGAACTGGATCTCCACGGGCGGCTCCAAGGGCGGCATGACCGCCACGTACTACGAGCGTTTCTACCCGCGTGACATGGACGGCGTCGTCGCCTACGTCGCCCCGAACGACGTGGTGAACAACGAGGACTCGGCGTACGACCGCTTCTTCACGACCGTCGGCACCAAGGAGTGCCGCGACAAGCTGAACGCCGTACAGCGCGAGGCGCTGGTACGCCGCGAACCGCTGGAGAAGAAGTACGAGGCGTACGCCGCCGACAACGGCTACACGTTCACGACCATCGGGGGCCTCGACAAGGCCTACGAGGCGGTCGTGCTCGACTACGTGTGGGGCTTCTGGCAGTACAGCCTGCTGTCGGACTGCGACTCGATCCCCGCGGACGCCGCGCACGCCACGGACGACGCGATCTGGGACTCGGTGGACACCATCTCCGGCTTCTCGGCCTACACCGACCAGGGCCTGGAGACGTACACGCCGTACTACTACCAGGCGGGCACCCAGCTCGGCGCGCCCACGATCCACTTCCCGTACATCGAGAAGAAGTACATCAAGTACGGCTACCAGCCGCCGCGGAACTTCGTGCCGCGCTCCATCCCGATGAAGTTCCAGCCGTGGGCCATGCCCGACGTGGACGCGTGGGTCCGTCACCACGCGGACCACATGCTGTTCGTCTACGGCCAGAACGACCCGTGGGGCGCCGAGCGCTTCCGCCTCGGGTCGGGCGCGCGTGACTCGTACGTCTTCACGGCACCGGGTCTGAACCACGGCGCCAACGTCGCCGGTCTCGTCCCCGACGAGAAGACCCTCGCCACCGCCCGCATCCTGGAGTGGGCCGGTGTGGCCTCCTCCGCGGTCCAGGCTGACCCGTCGGTCGCGAAGCCGCTGGCGAAGTACGACGCGAAGCTGGACAAGCGCGACCTGGAGCGCGAGCCCGCGCTGCGCCCGTAACGCACGTGCTGCGCCCGTAACGCACGTACCGCGCCCGCCCGTTGGTCACACCGGGCGGGCGCAGCCCACCGGCATGCCGCCGCCCAGCTCGACGTAGAGGGCCGTGGAGGATGGGCACCGGGAGCGGGCGGTGACCGCCGACGTCACCTTGTACTCCGGGGGTTTCCCGCCCTTGCCGTCGCACGCCGTCTCGCGGACCTGGCCGCGGCCCACGCTGTAGACGCAGTCGCCGACCATGGTGCGGGGGCCTCCGCCGCCGCCCGGGTCGCCGGGGTGCGGGGGTTCGAGCTTGCGCATGCAGGCGTAGCCCTGGGGGACGGCGCCGTCGCCGTCCTCGTCCGAGGCGGGCGCGGCCTGGCTGATGTGCAGGACGAAGTCCGTGGTCGCGGGGCAGGACGGCCCGTCGGCCACCTTGCCGTCGTAGCGGGCGATCACCCGCGCGGCGGCCCGTTCGCTGGTGCAGGGCACCTCCGTGAAACTGGTCGTCCCGAAGGAACTGCACTCGTCGACGGCGAGGAACACCGAGCCGTAGCCGGAGGGCCGGGTGGCCGTCGTCGTCGCGCCGCCCGCGCCGTCCGCGGAGTCCTTGCCGGACCAGCCCTGGCAGCCGGTAAGCGCCCCCACGGCCAGCACCAGCGCGCACACGGCGGCCACGGAACGCCGACACAACCCGCTGGCTCGCATGGCTTCCCCCCGATACCCCCGCCCAGCGTGACCCGCGACAGCGGGCACACGCCAGACGTGTGGGGCCCTTTGGGCCACTTGGGGGTGGTACGCCGGGTGTGCGGCGTACGGCTAGTACGTCAGGCCGTACCCGATCGGATACAGCACCTGAGTCGGGTCGTCCGCCCGCTGCACCGGCACCGGCAGGGTGCCCTGCGGGTCCCGCCGGCCCGCGATCACCCGGGCGGCCGCGCGCAGTTCGACGTCGGTCCAGGAGTAGGCGGCCAAGCAGGCGTCCACGCCCGGGAGTCGGGCCACGTCGTACGGGTTGCGGAGGGCGATCGCGACGACCGGGACGCCCGTGGCGACGAGCTGCTCCACGAGAGTCTTCTGGGAACCGGTCGCCGTCAGGTTGTACGTCCCGACGACCACCGCGTCCGCGTCCCGTGCCGCCGCGACCGCCCGGGCGATCGTCGCCGCGGAGGGTGCGGTGCCGGTGGACAGGGCTGTCGCGGTGAAGCCCAGCTCGGTGAGGGCGGTGGCGAGCACGGTGGTGGGCGGCCCGTCGGAGAGCGACGGCGACGCCGGGTCGGCGCCCACGACCAGCACCTTCGGGGTGCGCCGACGGGAGAGCGGGAGCAGGTCGTCCTTGTTGACCAGCAGGGTGGTGGTGCGGTCGGCGATACGGTCGGCCGCCTGGAGGTGCGCCGGGGTGCCGACCGTACGGTCGACCCCGTCGTCGCCGACGTACGGGTCGGTCAGCAGCCCCAGCTTCGCCTTGAGGCGCAGCACCCGCAGGATCGACTCGTCGAGCCGCGCCTCGGTCAGTTCACCGCCGCGCACGGCGTCGAGCACCGCGTGCCACGCGAGATCGAGGGAGGGCGGGTCGAGGAGCTGGTCGACACCGGCCTTCAGTGCGAGCACGGGGACGCGGGCGTCGCCGTACTTCGTCCGTACGCCCTGCATCTGGAGCGAGTCCGTCACCACGACCCCGTCGTAGCCGAGTTCCTCGCGCAGGATGCCGGTGAGGATCGGGTGCGAGAGGGTGGCCGGGTCGCCGGCCGGGTCGAGCGCGGGGACCATGATGTGCGCGGTCATGATCGAGTCGATGCCGGCGCGGATGGCGGCCCGGAAGGGCACGGCGTCGAGGGCCGACCAGAGTTCGCGGCTGTGCGTGATGACAGGGAAGCCGAAGTGGCTGTCGACGGCGGTGTCGCCGTGGCCCGGGAAGTGCTTGGCGGTGGCCGCGACGCCCGCGCTCTGATACCCCTTCACCTCGGCCTCCACCAGGCCCGCCACCGCGTCCGGGTCGGCGCCGAAGGAGCGTACGCCGATGACCGGGTTGGCCGGGTTGACGTTCACGTCGGCGACCGGGGAGTAGTCCTGCCGGATCCCGAGGGCGTGCAACTCGCCTCCGGCGATCCGGCCGAGCGTACGGGCGTCTCCCCTCTCCCCTCCCGCGCCGATGGCCATGGCGCCGGGGAACAGCGTCGCCGGCTTGCCCACGCGAGCCACGATCCCGTGCTCCTGGTCGGTGGAGATGAGGACGGGCAGCCCGCGGGGCTGTGCGAGGGAGGCCCGCTGGATCCCGTTCGAAAGGTCCGCGATCTGGTGGGGAGCGCGGGTGTTGTGCGCCCAGGCGAAGTAGATGATCCCGCCGACGCGGTACTTGGCGATCAGTTCGGCGGCCGTCCTGACGCCGATCTCCTTGAGATTGGCGTCGATGTCGGCCTGGTCGGGAGCGGTGGCCGAGTGCCCGTACACCCGCATCACGAAGAGCTGGCCGACCTTCTCCTCCAGCGTCATACGGGAGATGAGGGCGCGCAGGCGCTTGTCGTCGTACGGGCCTGCGGGGGCGGCGTAGGCGCTGCCGCCGGCGGCAAGGGCGGCGCCGGCGCCCGCCGTGGCGGCGAGAACGGTGCGCCGGGACGGTGCGGCCGGTTCGGCTGGTCTGGCCGGTCTGGCCGGTCTTGCGGTGCTTCCCGTGCTGGAGTCGCGCACGTGCGCTCCTTCCCTCATGAAGGAAACTTCCGAGGAGCCACGAATATCCGGGAAGTTTCTTCCAGTCAAGGGTGTGCACAGTAACCCGGGGCGGGGCCGCCACCGGCGCAGTTGGAGGGGGGCGCGCCGGTGACGGCGTGCTGCCGGCCGCAGGCGGCGGAGAGGGTGGTCAGCAATCGCAGCCAGCAGCGAGGCCGACACCGCACCACGGAGACTCATCCGACAGCATGCGCATTGGACGGCGGGGGGTGGCTCCGGGTTCCCCGCTCCGCGGGAACACCGGAAGTCGGGACGGGGGTGCCGGACGGGACCACTGAGGCGCACAACTGCCCCTCCCCGGTTCCCACCCGCCGCTTCCGACCGCCTGACTCGGCAGCGGCGTGGCCACGACGATCACCAGCAGGTGCCCCGGTTCCGCGAATCTCGTTCGACCCCTCCGGGGCACGTACGGCACACTTCCGGCCGTGACTTTCACGTTGGAGGGACCCGTCCTCGAAGGCGCGCTCGTACGGCTGGAGCCGCTGGGTCGCCGCCATGCCGCCGACCTTGCCGTCGCGGCGGAGGAGGACCGGGGCTCGTACGAGTTCACCTGGGTGCCCCGGGCCGACGAGGTCGGGGCCTACATCGACGCGCAGCTCGCCCGCGCCGCGACGGGCAGGCTCGCCCCGTACGCCCAGGTGTCCCTCGCCTCGGGGCGGGCGGTCGGCGCCACGTCGTACTGGGAGCCGCGGTTCTGGCGGACGGACGACCGACTCGACGCCATCGAGGTCGGCTTCACCTGGCTCGCTCGTTCGGCCCAGGGCACGGGCGTGAACGCCGAGGCCAAGCTCCTCCTCTTCCAGCACGCCTTCGAGGAGTGGGGTGTCGCTCGCGTGGATTTGAAGACCGATGCCCGCAACCGTCGTTCCCGCGCCGCCATCGAGCGTACGGGTGCGCGTTTCGAGGGCGTGCTCAGGAACTGGTCCCGCTCCTGGGCCCCCGGCGAGGACGGCCGCCTGCGCGACTCCGCGATCTATTCGATTACGGCGGCGGAGTGGCCGGAGTGCCGAAAGCGGCTGGAGGAGCGGGTGGGTGGGATCCTGGACGCAGGATGAGCCAGTACTTCGACCTCGGCGACGAGACGCTGTGGAATCCGTCCAACGGGGCGGCCGAACAGGACCGCCGCATGGTCAGGTGACCGGCCCGCGTTCTTCCGTGGCTATCCTGAGGACGCCACTTCGGGCCGGGGTCTGCTCCTGGTGGAGGCCCTCTCGGACGCGTGGGAGGTCCGGTCCCGCGAGTTCGGCAAGACGCTGTGGGTCCGGGTGCTCAGTTGACCGAGTCGGCGGCCGTGGCGGCTCCTGGCCGCCGTACTGGACCGGTGCCTCGACGGCTCCGCGAAGCTCACCGCCCGGGGCTGGGTTCTGCGGTGCCGGTTCCGGTGCGCCGGTGACGGGCGAGCGCGTGCCCGATGTCGCGTGTCGCCGGATAGAGCCGCAGGTAGAGGTCGTACAACTCGTCGTAGCGGGGCCGCGGACGGGTGTCGGGCGCGATCCGTTCGCGTACGGGGTTCCAGGCGTCGATGTCCGGGGATCCCACGGCGCTCGCGGCGAGGAACGCGGCGCCGTAGCTCGCTCCGAGCGTGACGGTGCGCACCTCCTGCTCCAGTCCGGTGACGTCGGAGACGATCCGCGTCCACAGGCCACCCCGGGTCCCTCCGCCCACGGCGACGACCCGGCGGATGTCCGCGCCCGCCGCGCGCATCGCCTCGACGTTGTGCCGTACCCCCAGGGCGGTCGCCTCCAGGGCGGCGCGGTACAGGTCGCCGCGCGAGTGTTCCACCGTCAGTCCGGCGATCACGCCGCGCGCGTCCGGGTCGGCGACCGGCGTCCGCTCGCCCGCGAAGTACGGCAGCATCAGCAGCCCTCGCGCACCGGGGCCGGACGCCTCCGCCTCGGCGAGCAGGGTCGCGTGCCCGGGTGCGCCGAACAGCTGCCGCAGCCAGTCGGTGATCATGCCGGAGGTGGCCATACCGCCCGCGAGACTGCGGGTTCCGGGCAACGCCCCGACCGTGCTCCACAGTTCGGGCACCAGGATGCGCTCGTCGACCGTGTTGATCAGGAACATGGTGCTGCCATACATGAGCATCAGGTCACCGGTGTGTTGAGCGCCCACGCTCAGCGCCTCTGACCAGGCGTCGATCGTGCCGGTGACGACCGGAACACCGACGGGCAGCCCGGTGGCGGAGGCGGCCTCGGCGGTGACGTGTCCGGCGATCTCCCCAGGCCAGCGCAGGGGCGGCAGCTGGATGTGCGGGGCGATGTGCCGGGCCCAGGGGGCGTACCAGTCCTGGGTGACGCTGTCGTAGAGCGGTACGGACTGGCTGGCGGAGTGGTGGTCGAGCACATAGGCGCCGGTCAGCCGGTGTGCCAGATAGGAACTCGGCATGAACAGCCGCCGCGCCCGGGCCACGACCTCCGGCTCGTGCTCCGCCAGCCAGGTGATCTTGGGGCCGACCGCCTGGGTGGAGAGCAGGGAGCCGCAGCGCCGCAGGACGGCGTCGCGACCCAACTCGGCCTCCAGACGGGCGATCTGAGCGGTGGCGCGGGTGTCGATGCCGTAGAGGATCGCCGGACGGAGGGGAGTGCCCTTCTCGTCGGCGAGGGCCACGCAGGGGCCCATGCCGCTGACCCCGACGGCGCTGACTTCGACGGCGCTGACCGCGCCGGCCGCGGCCCGGTCTCCGGTCGGCCGGTCGCCGACGGTCACCGAGCTTCCGGTCAACTCGCGTGCCAGGGAAACGAATTCGTCCCACCAGATCGGGGCATCCATTTCGACGTGTCCGGGCAGAGGGCGGCTGACCGTGTGCGGGCGCACCGCCGTCGCGAGTACCGTCCCGTCCTCGTCGACCAGCACCCCTTTGCTGCTGGACGTCCCGATGTCGACTCCGAGCACCGCCATACGTCTCCGTCCCCGCCTGCTTGTCCGCGTGCCTGCTTGTCCGCGTGCCTGCCGGTCCGCGTGCCTGCGTGCCTCGTCCGCTCGCCCTGTCCGCCTGCCTGTCCGTCCGCCTTTCGGCTCCCGGCCGCCGGAAAGCCGAGGCCCGGTCGCGGACTCCACGGACAGGTGGCGGCTAGGCCGACTCGTCGAGCAGGCGGGCGAGGTGGTCGCGGCCGGCGCCCAGTAGTCCGGGAAGCGGCGCGGCCTGCTCGTACCAGCGCTTCTCGTACTCCCAGCACAGCCAGCCGTCCCAGTCGTTGCGGGAGAGGATCTCCACGCACTCGCCGAGCGGGAGGGCACCCGCGCCGAGCGGGAGCGGGGTCGTGTCCTCGATGGAGGCGATGTCCTTGACCTGGACATAGCCCAGGTACGGCGACAGTGCCGCGTACGTCGCCAGCGGCTGCTCGCCGCCCAGCCAGGTGTGCATCACGTCCCAGAGCGAGCCGACCCGGCGATGGCCCACCAGGCCCAGGACACGGATCGCGTCCGCGCCGGTGCGGTGCGAGTCGTGGGTCTCGAGGAGGATCCGTACGTCCAGGTCGGCGGCGTACTCCGCCGCCGTGCCGAGGCGTCGGGCCGCCGTCGCGTCGGCCTCGGCGGGGTCCTGCCCGGGGTCGGCGCCCGGGAAGACGCGGATGAAGGGCGCGCCCAGGTCGCCCGCCAGGACGAGGAGGTCGTGGATCTCTCTGAGTACGGGCACGTCGTCGCCGGGCGCGGCGACCTTCGCGTACCCCGCGAGCCCGAGGATCTCGACGCCAGCCGCCTTGAACTCCGCGACGACATCGGCCCGTTCGGCGGCACCGATGCCCGGGTGCACGGGCTCCTCGGGGTGCGCGCGCAGCTCCACGCCGTGATAGCCGTGCGTGGCGGCGAGCCGTACGACCTCGGGGATCGGGAGTCCGGGCACCCCGAGGGTGGAGAAGGCCAGCTTCATGGGGCGGACCTTACGGGGTGACGATTCCCGGAGAAACGCCGTGTTCGCCCACCTGGCCCCACCCGGGGCCTGTGTTGTTTCAGGACGCGTGGCCGCCGGTCCGTGGTCACTCGGAGGCGCCGTGCAGGTCCAGGCGCCAGTCCTGGCCGACGAGGTCCGCGCCGAAGGAGCGGTGCGGCTTCTCGGAGACGAGGACGAAACCGTGCCGCTGGTAGATGCGGCGGGCGGCGGTGAGGACGTCGTTGGTCCACAGGACGAGTTCGCGGTAGCCGACGCCGCGCGCGAAGTCGATGACGGCCCCGGCGAGCCGGTCCCCGATCCGCAGCCCGCGCGCGTCCGGCTCGACGAGGAGCAGGCGCAGCCGCGCGGTGCCGGGGGCGTCGTCCCGTACGCACATCACGCACCCCACGGGCCGCCCGTCGAGCTCGGCGATCCACACCCGCTCCAGATGCGGATCGTGGTCCTCGGCGAAGTCGGCGACGATCCTCGCCACCAGGCCCTCGTAGTCGGCGTTCCAGCCGTACTCCGCCGCGTACAGCGCGGCGTTGCGCTGCACGATCCAGCCGAGGTCGCCAGGGCCCGGCTCGCGCAGTACGACGTCCTCGCGGCGCGGGGCACGGCCGTCGCCGAGGATCGTCCGCACCGTGCGCATCGCCTCGGCGAGCCGCTCCCGGTCGGCCGGGGCCACGGAGGCGAGCAGCGAGCCGACGCTCTCCCCCGCCCGCTCGTCGAGCAGACCGGCGGCTTCCCGGCCCCGCGCGGTAAGCGTGATGCGCCGCCGGCGCGGGTCCTTCTCGGACGGCGCCCGCTCGATCAGCCCGTCCTGCTCGAACTTGTTCAGGATCCGGCTCAAGTATCCGGAATCCAGGGAGAGTTCGGTACGCAGGTCCACCGCGTCCGTACGAGGGGAGTGGGCGAGTTCGTACAGGACGCGGGACTCCGTCAGCGTGTACGGGGCGTAGAGGTGGCGGCCGTAGTCGAGCGCGCCGATGACGTTCGTGTAGAAGCGGTTGAAGGAGCGGATGTCCTGGACGGTCATGATCGGCCCCGGAAGCTCGGCTCTGGTCGTCGGATCCGACCGGCCGGCCCAGATGGCTGACTCAGTCAGAGATATCGCTCCGAGGATAGAACGGACACCCGCACCCCGCCTACCCCTCGACCGCTCCGCTCCTCCATCCCCTCTCCCGACCGGACCTAGGCCTCGTCGGCGGGCCGGTAGACGCACACCTCCACCCCGGTCTTGCCGGTGGCCGTGGAGACCAGTTCGAGCGGGCGCTTCACGCCGTCGTCGGGGAAGATCGTCTTGCCGCCGCCGAGGATCACCGGCATCCGGATGAGCTGAAGCTCGTCGACCAAGCCCTCGCGCAGGAGGGTACGTACGAGTGTGGGGCTGCCCATCATCGCCAGGTCGCCGCCGTCGGCCGCGCACAGCTCCCGGATCCGGGCGACGGCCTCGTCGCCGGGGATGAGCGTGCTGTTGTTCCAGGCCGCCAGATCGTCCGCGCCGAGCGTCGTGGAGACGACGTACTTGGGGAGGGAGTTCATCATGTCGGCGAACGGGTCGCCCGCCCGCTCGGGCCAGGCCGCGGCCATCGACCGCCAGGTGCGCCGCCCGAACAGCAGCGCATCGGCCCTGCCCACACCGTCGGCGAAGGCACCGCCCACGACCTCCGGATCGAAGTACGGGTGCGTCCAGCCGCCGTGGCCGAACCCTCCGTCGGTGTCCTCGTCGGGACCACCGGGCGCCTGCACGACGCCGTCCAGGCTGATGAACTCACTGATCACGATGCGCATGGGAGACGCTCCTGTGTGTCGTCCGGTGGGGGTCTGGTCGTTCGGTGGGTTACGCCACGAGAGACCGGCACGCGACTGAAAACTCATCGGTCCGTCCGTCGGCTTTTTGGGCCGCCGTCATCACCCCCCAAGGCAGCCCCAAGGCAGCCCCCAGGCAGCCCCCAGGGGGATGGGGGTCTCCTCCCTGCTCGAGCGAAGCCGAGAGCTTGGCAGAGGGCGGCCGAGGGAAGAGGGCGGCCGGAGGGCAGAGGGCGGCCGGAGGGCAGAGCGGAGGACAGGGCGCAGAGCAGGGTGGAGTACAGGGCGCAGGGCAGAGCTGAGGTCAGGGCCGAGGGCGCGGCGGAGGGGCGAAATCCGCTCGGGCCGTCGGCCCGGGGACGCGCGGTCAGGCGCGCGGCCCCGCAGTAGACCCCCGCACCATCAGTTCCCCGCGCACCGTGGCGATCCCGCCCGGCGGCGGCTCCTCCCGCCCCATGGCGATCCGCCCCGCACGGGCCCCCGCCTCGGACAGAGGAAGCCGCACGGTGGTGAGGGCAGGCACCGCGTCGATGCTGAAGGGCAGGTCGTCGAAGCCCGCGACGGACACGTCGTCCGGGATGCGCAGGCCGGAGTCCCGCAGCGCGGCGCACGCGCCCAGCGCCACGGTGTCGTTGGCGGCGACGACGGCCGTCAACGACGGGTCCCGGCGCAGGAGTTCGAGCGTCGCCTCGTAACCGGAACGGCGGTCGTAGCGCCCGTGCACCGTCCACCGCGGATCGTCCTCGATCCCGTGCGCGGCCAGCGCCTCGCGGTGGCCCTCCAGCCGGTGCCGGGTCGTGGTCCGCTCCTCCGGGCCCGCGATGTAGCCGAGCCGCCGGTGTCCGAGCCCGATCAGATGTTCGGTCAGCTGCCGGCCGCCCCCGCGGTTGTCGAAGGTCAGCGCGATCGTCTCGGGGGTCTCGGACGCGGGCGGCCGACCGCACAGGACGACCCGGGTGCCCGCTTCGGCCAGCTTGCGCAGCTTCGCGGCGACGGCGGCGGCGTGCGCGGTGTCCTCGACTGCGCCACCGGTCAGGAGGACGGCGGCGGCGCGCTGGCGCTGAAGGAGTGTGAGGTAGGTGAGTTCGCGCTCCGGGGAGCCGCCGGTGTTGCAGACGACGCCGAGCCGTTCGCCGCCCGCGCGCCCCCCGGGTCCGCCGATCTCCGACTGGATCGCGGCTGCCATGATCCCGAAGAAGGGGTCCGCGATGTCGTTGACGAGGATCCCGACGAGGTCGGACGTCGCCGCGGCCAGCGAACTCGCCGGTCCGTTCAGTACGTAGTCCAGCTCGTCCACCGCCCGCAGCACCCGGTCACGGGTGGAAGCGGCAACGGGGTAGTTCCCGTTCAGCACGCGGGACACGGTCGCGGGGGAGACCTGCGCACGCGCCGCCACGTCCGCCAGGGTCACGGTCATCTCGTCGTCCTCCGGTCACGCAACCTCGTTGCGCCAGCTCGTTGTCGTCGTCCTCGAGGACGCGGGGTCCCATCCGACCTCGTGCTCAAGGGTGCGAGATCCATCCGGTCCTCGTGCTCAAGGGCGCGGGGTCCATCCGACCCCGCTCGCGCCCTCCGCGTCCAGACGTCCGGAGGGTCGAACATCTCGTCGCGCACATGGCCTTGTCCGATCGGCCGGACAGAGGCTAGCTTCTTTCTGGATAGAAAGCGCTTGCTGTCACGTTTACCAGTGAGGCTCACGTTCACTGGTGGCGCGTACACGGCGCGGAACCCGCGTACGAAGGGAATGACGTGACACGCAAGACGGTGCGTATCGCCATGAACGGCGTGACGGGACGGATGGGCTACCGCCAGCACCTCGTCCGCTCGATCCTCGCCCTGCGCGATCAGGGCGGCCTCGACCTGGGCGACGGCACCGTGCTGTGGCCCGAACCGGTCCTCGTCGGCCGCCGCGAGCACGCCCTGAAGGCACTCGCCGAGCGACACGGCCTGGAGCACTGGTCCACCGACCTGGACGCCGTCCTCGCCGACCCGACCGTCGACCTCTACTTCGACGCGCAGGTCACCTCGGCCCGTGAGGAGGCGATCAAGGCGGCGATCGCGGCCGGGAAGCACGTCTACACCGAGAAGCCCACCGCCACCGGCCTCGACGGCGCCCTGGAACTGGCCCGCCTCGCCCACGGGAAAGGCATCAAGCACGGCGTCGTGCAGGACAAGCTCTTCCTCCCCGGCCTGCTCAAGCTCAAGCGTCTCGTCGACGGCGGCTTCTTCGGCCGGATCCTCTCCATTCGCGGGGAGTTCGGCTACTGGGTCTTCGAGGGCGACTGGCAGGAGGCCCAGCGCCCCTCCTGGAACTACCGCGCCGAGGACGGCGGCGGCATCGTCGTCGACATGTTCCCGCACTGGGAGTACGTGCTGCACGAGCTGTTCGGCCGGGTCACCTCCGTCCAGGCGCTCACCGCCACCCACATCCCGCAGCGCTGGGACGAGCGGGACAAGCCGTACGACGCCACGGCCGACGACGCCGCGTACGGCATCTTCGAACTCGAAGGCGGCGCCATCGCCCAGATCAACTCCTCCTGGGCCGTGCGCGTCAACCGCGACGAGCTGGTCGAGTTCCAGGTCGACGGCACCGAGGGCTCGGCGGTCGCCGGCCTGCGCACCTGCCGTGCCCAGCACCGCTCAGCGACCCCCAAGCCGGTCTGGAACCCCGACATCCCGGCCACCTACTCCTTCCGCGACCAGTGGCAGGAGATCCCCGACAACGCCGACTTCGACAACGGCTTCAAGGCCCAGTGGGAGCTGTTCCTGCGCCACGTCTACACCGGTGCCCCGTACCACTGGGATCTGCTGGCCGGCGCCCGCGGCGTCCAGCTCGCCGAACTGGGCCTGAAGTCCTCGGCCGAGGGCCGCCGCCTCGACGTACCGGAGATCGCACTGTGACCATTCAACTGCCTGCGGAAACGGGTGGGTTGAGGGCCTACCAGCCACGTGCTCAGCCCCTCGCCCGCACCACCGGCGCGCCCTTCACCTCCCGTACGGTCTTCGCGGCCGCGCATGTCGTCGCTGACCCCTACGCGGATGTCTCGCCCGGTTCGCCCGCCGCCGTCGACTGGGACGCGACGCTCGCCTTCCGCCGCCATCTGTGGGCGCACGGGCTCGGTGTCGCCGAGGCGATGGACACCGCGCAGCGCGGGATGGGCCTGGACTGGGCGGGCGCGGCGGAGCTGATCCGCCGGTCCGCCGCCGAGGCCAAGGCGGTCGGCGGCCGTATCGCGTGCGGTGTGGGCACGGACCAGCTCACCGCACCGGCCTCCCTGGCGGAGATCCGCACGGCATACGAGGAACAGTTGGCCGTGGTCGAGGAGTCGGGCGGCCAGGCGATCCTGATGGCGTCCCGCGCGCTGGCCGCCACGGCATCCGGCCCCGAGGACTACCTGGAGGTGTACGGCCACCTCCTGCGCCAGGCGTCCGAGCCCGTGATCCTGCACTGGCTCGGCCCGATGTTCGACCCGGCCCTGGAGGGCTACTGGGGTTCGCCCGGCCTCGACGCGGCGACCGAGGTGTTGGTGCAGGTCATCGCCGCGCACCCGGACAAGGTCGACGGCATCAAGGTCTCGCTGCTGGACGCGCGGCGCGAGGTCGACCTGCGCCGCCGCCTCCCGTGGGGCGTGCGCTGCTACACGGGCGACGACTTCAACTACCCCGAGCTGATCGCGGGCGACGAGCGGGGCTTCAGCCACGCGCTGCTCGGCATCTTCGACCCGCTGGGCCCGCTCGCGGCGCAGGCGGTCCGCGTCTTGGACACCGGCGACGCCAAGGGCTTCCGTGAACTCCTCGACCCCACCGTCGAGTTGTCCCGCCACCTCTTCCGGACGCCGACCCGCTTCTACAAGACCGGCGTCGTCTTCCTGGCCTGGCTGGCGGGCCACCAAGCCCACTTCGCGATGGTCGGCGGCCTCCAGTCGGCCCGCTCGCTCCCGCACTTCGCGCGCGCCTACGAACTGGCCGACGGGCTCGGCCTGTTCCCGGATCCGGAGCTGGCGGAGACACGTATGAAGACCCTGCTGGCCCTCTATGGAGTGACGCAATGAGCCCTCTCGGCGGCCGTGACCTCTCCCGCTTCGCCATCAACCAGATGACGGTCAGACAGCTGTCGCTGCCCGAACTGGCCGACGCCTGCCTGGAGCTGGGCGTGCCGGGCGTCGGCCTCTGGCGCGAGCCCGTCCGCTCGTACGGCGTCGAGGCGACGGCCAAGCTGGTCCGCGACGCGGGTCTGGCGGTGACGACCCTGTGCCGCGGAGGCTTCTTCACGGCCGTCGACCCGGCCGAGCGCGCCCGCGCCCTGGACGACAACCGGACGGCGATCGACGAGGCGGCGACCCTGGGCACGGACACGCTGGTGCTCGTGTCGGGCGGCCTGCCGTCCGGCTCCAAGGACCTGCGCGGCGCCCGCGAGCGCATCGCGGACGCGCTGGGCGAACTGGCCCCGTACGCGGCGGACCGTGGCGTACGCCTGGCGATCGAACCCCTCCACCCCATGTACGCCGCCGACCGCTGCGTCGTGTCGACCCTGGCCCAGGCCCTCGACCTCGCGGAACGCTTCCCCGCGGACCAGGTCGGCGTCGCCGTCGACACGTACCACCTCTGGTGGGACGACACGGCCCCCGCCCAGATCGCCCGCGCGGGCGCCGCCGGCCGCATCCACGCCTTCCAACTCGCCGACTGGACCACCCCGTTGCCCGAGGGCGTCCTCAACGGCCGCGGCCAGCTGGGCGACGGCTCGATCGACCTGCGCGAGTGGCGCTCGTACGTGGAGGGCGCGGGGTACGACGGTCCGATCGAGGTCGAGCTGTTCAACGAGGTGTTGTGGGCGCGGGACGGCCGGGAGGTGCTGAGGGAGACGGTGGAGCGGTTCCTGGAGCACGCCGGTCAGGGCCGACCTGACCCTCGCGGGCAAGGGAACGATGACACCTGGGGTGTCGACCTCGACGAACCCGACCTCGAGCAGGCCACGGCCCGGCCGGGCTGGGCGCCGCGGAAGCCCGGGGGGACGGGGTCGCGCAGCGCGGGCCGCTGAGCCGAAAAGAATCTCAGAATATTTCTCGGAACACCGTGCAACCCTTCCCCCACCTCGCGGGTCGTACTTGCCATCAGGACTTCTCTGGAGGGGGATCCGGGGGGATCGCGGGGGGGTTCTGATACGGAGGGGAATGCCGAGGGGCCCGGTCGACGGACCGGGCCCCTCGAAGTTTTCACAGACCGATGCGGCGGCCGTTTCGGCGATCGATGCGGTGGCTGCTTCGGCGGCCGATGCGGTGGCCGAATCGGCGGCTCAGAAAAACACTCCGCAACGCAGCAGCACATTCGCGTACGGCCGCGCCTCCCCGGTGCGGACCACCAGGCGCGCGCCCGCCGACAGCGACTTCAGCTCCTCGTGCGGGACCAGTTCCAGGGCGGGGAAGCGGGCCTCCAGGAGCGCCGTCGCCTCCGGGTTCGCGGCGCGGATCTCCCGCGCGGCCGTGGCGCCCTCCACCACCAGCTCCGCCAGCAGCCCGTCGAGCACCTCGGCGAAGGACGGCACGCCGGCGCGGAAGGCCAGGTCCACCACTCGTGGGCCCTCGGGGATCGGCATGCCCGCGTCGCACACCAGGACGCCGTGCCCATGGCCCAACTCGGCGAGCGCGCCCGCGAGATGGCGGTTCAGGATTCCGGACTTCTTCATCGGGACTCACCTCGCAAGGGCTCTCCGGCCAACCCTTCCGACCCGCCTTTCCGGCCGGTGGTCCCGGGGTCGTCCCCCGGGAGGACACCGGACAGGGCGGCCACCTCCTCGGCTGTGGGGAAGGACTCCTGCGCTCCGGGCCGGGTGACGGCGACGGCCCCGACCCGGGCCGCGTACGCCGCCGCCTCTGCCAGGGACTCCCCGCGCCCCAGCCGCCAGGCCAGCGCCGCGGTGAACGCGTCGCCCGCGCCGGTCGTGTCCACGGCCTCGACCTTCACCGAAGGGATCCGGACCCGGGCGCCCGCGCGTTCGGCCACCAGCGCGCCGTCCGCGCCCAGCGTGATGACCACCGAGCGCGGGCCGAGCGCGAGCAGGGCCGCCGCCCAGTCCTCGGGGGAGTCCCCGAGCGCCGTACCGACGATCACCCGCGCCTCGTGCTCGTTCACGATCAGCGGGTCGCAGGCCGCGAGCACCTCGGCGGGCAGCGGGCGCGGCGGCGAGGGGTTCAGTACGAAACGGCTGTCGGCCGCGAGGTTGCGGACCACCTCCACGACCGTGTCCAGCGGGATCTCCAGCTGCGCCGAGACCACCCGAGAGGCATGGAAGAGGCTCCCGGCGGCCCGTACGTCCTCGGGCGTGAGGCGGCCGTTGGCTCCCGGCGAGACCACGATGCTGTTGTCCCCCGACGGGTCCACCGTGATCAGCGCGATCCCGGTGGGCGCCCCGCCGACCAGCACGCCCACGGTGTCGACGCCGGCCGCCCGCTGCGAGTCGAGCAGCAGCCGGCCGTGCCCGTCGTCGCCGACCCGGGCCAGCAGGGCCGTACGGGCGCCGAGGCGGCCGGCGGCGACCGCCTGGTTGGCGCCCTTGCCGCCGGGGTGGACGGCGAGGTCGGAGCCGAGCACCGTCTCTCCGGCCGCGGGCCGCCGCTCGACCCGGATCACCAGGTCGGCGTTGGCCGATCCCACGACCAGAAGGTCGTAGTCGTACATGAACTGTCTCCCTGTATAGGTGAGTCGAGTCGGCGGAAAGGTGAGTTGAGGTGGCGGATACATGAGTTGAGGCGGCAGCTACTTGAGTTGAGGCGGCGGAGACGTGAGCCGAGGCGGCCGGGCAGTCTGTGCGACCACCCGACCGCCTGCGTGACCGCCCGGCTGTCCAGCTGCGCGACCGCCTGCGTGACCGCCCGGCTGTGCGACCACCCGACCGCCTGCGTGACCGCCCGGCTGTCCGGCTGCCCAGCCGCCTGCGTGACCGCACCCGCTGCCCGGCCGCCCGCGTGACCGCCCGGCCGCTCGGCCGTGTCAGCCGCCGAACCCGGCCACGTTCTCCTTCGTGACCACCTTCACCGGCACCTTCACCGTCTTCTCTACCTTCTTGCCCTCGGCCGCCTTCAGCGCGTTCTCCACCGCGATGCGGCCGAGTTCCTTCGGCTGCTGGGCGACGGACGCGTACAGCGTGCCTGCCTTGACCGCGGTCAGGCCGTCGGGGGTGCCGTCGAAGCCGATGACGGAGACCGACTTGCCCGCCTTGGAGCCGAGCGCCTTGATCGCGCCGAGCGCCATCTCGTCGTTCTCGGCGAAGACGCCCTGGATGTCGGGGTGGGCCTGGAGCAGGTTCGTCATGACGTCGAGGCCCTTGGTGCGGTCGAAGTCCGCGGGCTGCTGGGCGACGACCTGGATGCCGGGGTAGGCCTTCAGACCCTCGGCGAAGCCCGCGCCGCGCTCACGGCTCGCGGACGTACCGGCCAGGCCCTGCAGAATCACGATCTTGCCCTTGCCGCCCAGCTTCTCGGCCAGCGCCTTGGCGCCCAGCTCGCCGCCCGCGATGTTGTCGGAGGCGACGAGCGCGGCGGTGTCCGCCTTGTTCACTCCCCGGTCGACACCGACGACGGGGATGCCGGCCTTGTTGGCCGCGCGGACCGCCGGACCCGCCGCGTCCGAGTCCACCGGGTTGACGATGATCGAGCCGAGGCCCGAACTGGTGAAGTTCTGCAACTGGTTGGCCTGCTGCGAGGCGTCGTTCTGCGCGTCCGTGACGGTCAGGTCCGCGCCGAGCTTCTTCGCCTCCTGCTGGGCACCCGCCTTGATCTGTACGAAGAAGGGGTTGTTCAGGGTGGAGAGGGACAGCCCCAGCTTCTGCGTCGTCGAGGTGGACGAGCCGTTGTGCAGGAAGGACATCGCACCGACGACCGCCGTGGCGACCACCGCCGCGATGATGTACGTCGCCGCCTGCCTGCCCTTGCCGCCCGGAGTGCCGGCACCGGCGGCCACCGGGGTCGCCCCGGCCTTGCGCCGCACCGTGTCCAGCAGCACCGCCAGCGCGATGACGACACCGATGACGACCTGCTGCCAGAAGGCCGACACGGAAAGGAGGTTGAGGCCGTTGCGGAGCACCGCGAGGATCAGCGCGCCGATCAGCGTGCCGGACGCCTTGCCGGTGCCGCCCGCGAGCGAGGCACCGCCGATGACGACCGCGGCGATCGCGTCGAGCTCGTACCCCTGCGCGGCCTGCGGCTGCGCGGAGGAGAGCCGGGAGGCGAGCACGATGCCCGCGGCGGCCGCGAACAGACCGGACAGGGCGTAGATCGCGAGCTTCTGCCTCTTCACACGCAGCCCGGACAGGCGCGCGGCCTCCTCGTTGCCGCCGATCGCGTACATGGAGCGGCCGATGTACGTACGGCCCAGGATCAGGGCCGTGATCAGGCCCATCACGACCATCACCAGGACCGGCACCGGCAACCAGCCGCCCAGCGTGTCACCGAGGTGCGAGACCGAGTCGGGGAAGGCGATCGGGGAGCCCTGCGAGATCACCAGGGACAGGCCGCGGCCCACCGAGAGCATGGCGAGCGTCGCGATGAACGGCGGCAGTTTCCCGTACGAGATCAGCACGCCGTTGACCAGGCCGCACGCGATGCCGGTGGCGACCGCGAGGATCACCGCGATCCAGACCGGGACGCCCTCCGACGTCGCCATCCAGGCAAGCACGGTGGCCGACAGCGCGGCGACCGAGCCGACCGACAGGTCGATGCCCGCCGAGACGATCACGAAGGTGACACCGAAGGCGAGGATGGCGGTGACGGCCGCCTGGACGCCGATGTTGAGCAGGTTGTCCGTCGTCAGGAAGTCGCCGGAGAGCGCCGACATCGCGATGACGAGGGCGATCAGCGCGGTGAGCGCGCCGTTGTCGAGCAGGAGGCGGCGGACCGCCGAGGCGCCACTCGCGCCCGATGTGCTCAGATGCGTGTCAGTGGCCACGGGGGGCCTCCCTTTCAGTGTTCGTGCTGACGGCGAGGGCCATCACCGAGTCCTGCGTCGCCTCGTCGGCGGAGAGTTCGCCCGCGATCCGGCCCTGGGCCATCACCAGGACCCGGTCGCTCATGCCGAGCACCTCGGGCAGATCGCTGGAGATCATCAGGACGGCGGCACCCGCGGCCGTGAGTTCGTTGATCAGCTGGTAGATCTCGACCTTGGCGCCGACGTCGATGCCGCGGGTCGGCTCGTCGAGGATCAGCACCTTGGTGTCGGCGAGCAGCCATTTGCCGATGACGACCTTCTGCTGGTTGCCGCCGGAGAGCGTGCGCACCTGCTGGCCGAGGCCCGTCATCCGCACGCCGAGCTGCTGGGCGATGCGCCCCGCTGCCTCCCGCTGGCCCTTGAGGTCGACGAGCCCGCCGTGGGTCGCCGCCCGCATGGTGACCAGGCCGAGGTTCTCCTCGACGGAGGCGTCGAGGAGAAGTCCCTGGCCCTTGCGGTCCTCGGGGATGAGCCCGATACCGGCCTCCATCGCCGCGTTGACGTCGTGCCGGCGCAGCGCCGAGCCCGCCACCTTCACGGCGCCCTTGTCGTACGGATCGGCGCCGAAGACCGCCCGGACGACCTCTGTACGTCCCGCGCCCACCAACCCCGCGATGCCGACGACCTCACCGGCCCGCACGTCGAAGGACACGTCGTGGAAGACGCCGTCCCGCGTCAGCCCCTCGACGCTCAGCAGCGCGCCCCCGGAGTCGCCCTCGGAGCCGGCCCGGGAGTCGCCCTCGGAGCCGGTCCCGGAGCCGGTCCCGGAGTCGGGGCGTACACGCGGGTACTGCTGCTCGATGGACCGGCCCACCATGAGGCGTACGAGTGCGTCCTCGGGCGTGGACGCGGGCACCTGGCCGACGCTCTTGCCGTCCCGGATGACCGTGACGCGGTCTCCCAGGGCGGCGATCTCCTCCAGGTGGTGCGTGATGAAGACGACGCCGACGCCGTCCTCGCGCAGCCGGCGCACGATCGCGAAGAGTTTTTCGACCTCTTCGGAGGTGAGGACGGCCGTGGGCTCGTCCATGATCAGCGCGCGCGTGTCGAGGCTGAGCGCCTTCGCGATCTCGATCATCTGGAGGCGTGCGATGCCGAGTTCACGCACCCGCGCGCGGGGGGACACGTTCACGCCGACGCGCTCGAGCAGCTCGGCGGCGTCGGCCTCCATCGTCTTCCGGTCGATCAGCCCGAACCGGCGCGGCTGGCGGCCCAGGAAGATGTTCTCGGCGACCGTCAGATCGGGAACCAGGTTGAACTCCTGGTAGATGGTCGCGATCCCGAGGCGCTCGGAGTCCTGTGCGCCGTGGATGCGCACCTCCTCGCCACCGACCAGGATCCGCCCCGCGTCGGGACGGTAGGCGCCGGAGAGCATCTTGATGAGGGTGCTCTTGCCCGCGCCGTTCTCACCGAGCAGCACATGCACCTCGCCCCGGCGCAGGTCGAAGTCGACGCTGTCGAGCGCGACCACACCGGGGAAGGTCTTGCGGATGCCTTCGATGCGCAGCAACTCGTCCTGGTCGCTCACGACGTGCTCCTGTTCGTTACGGGGGACGGCTCTGAAGACGCCGATGGCTCTGGGAGGGCCGGCTCGCCGCACGAGCGGCGTACGACGAGACGGGCGGGCAGGGTGACGGACTGCGGGGGCCGCCCTTCGATGCGGTCGACCAGGGCGCGTACGGCCGCCCGGCCCAGCTCGCCCGTCGGCTGGGCGATCGCGGTGATCGGCGGATCGGTGTGCACGAACCACGGGATGTCGTCGAACGCGGCGAGCGCGATGTCCTCGGGGACCCGCATCCCGCGCGCGCGGACGGCGTCCAGCGCGCCGAGGGCCATCAGGTTGTCGGCGGCGAAGACGACCTCGGGCGGTTCGGCCAGGTCGAGGAAGCGTTCGGTGGCCCGGCGCCCGCTCTCGGCCTGGAAGTCGCCCTGCCCGATGTAGTCGCCTGGCAGGGCGATGCCGTACTCGGCCAGCGCCTCCCGGAACGCCTCCACGCGCTCGCTGCCGGTCGTGGTCGCCGCCGGGCCCGCGATGATGGCGAGCCTGCGGTGGCCGAGACCGTGCAGATGGGCGACGAGATCGCGGACGGCCGCGCGTCCGTCCGCCCGGACGACAGGCACGTCCACGCCCGCGATCCAGCGGTCCACGAAGACCATCGGCGTCCCCTCGCGCGCGGCGTCCAGCATCCCGGGGGAGCCGCCGTCGGTGGGGGAGACGAGCAGCCCGTCGATGCGCCGGTCCAGCAGGGTCCGTACGTGGTGGTCCTGAAGGTCGGGCCGCTCGTCGGCGTTGCCGATGATGACGCTGTAGCCGAGGGCGCGGGCCTCCTCCTCGACGGAGCGGGCCAACTCGGTGAAGTACGGGTTGAGTACGTCGCTGATGACCAGGCCGAGGGTGCGGGTCTGGTCGGTGCGCAGGGAGCGGGCGACGGCGTTCGGGCGGTAGCCCAGGGTCTGTACGGCGGCCAGCACGCGGGTGCGTGCGTCCGCGCTGACCGACGGATGGTCGTTCAGGACGCGCGAGACCGTGGCGACGGATACGCCGGCCTCGGCGGCAACGTCCTTGATGCTCGCCATCGCCGCTCCACCTCCTCGTGGAATCGATTACACGGAGGATTGGAATCGATTACACGGCCGTTAACAAGACCCCGAGACCGGATCGTGATGAAGCCGTCCTCCTTGCTCACGCCCTCGTGGTGTCGTGGCCGATGGCGTTCGCGCACGCGTGGTGCCGTGGCCGACGGCGTTCACGCACGCGTGCTGCCGCGGCCTGCGGTGTTCGCGCACGTGTGGTGCCGTGGCTCACGGCGTTCAGCGCGCCCCCGGGGTCGCGGCCCTCGATGTTTCGCGCACACGGGATGCGGTTGTCCCCAGGCTCGGCGCCCGCGCGGTGAAGTTGTCCACAGCGTCCGCGCGCTGTCAGCGGCGGGCGGTAGCGTCGGATCATGTCCAATCAGGCGGGGAGCCGTCAGGTACAGATGGCGGTGGTCGAGGGCGTACTGGAGCGCATCACGTACGCCAACGAGGAGAATGGGTACACGGTCGCCCGGGTGGACACCGGCCGAGGCGCCGCCGACCTGCTCACGGTCGTGGGCTCACTTCTCGGCGCCCAGGTCGGCGAGTCCCTGCGCATGGAGGGCCGCTGGGGCTCCCATCCCCAGTACGGCAAGCAGTTCACGGTGGAGAACTACACGACGGTCCTGCCGGCCACCGTCCAGGGCATCCGCCGCTATCTCGGATCCGGCCTGGTCAAGGGCATCGGCCCGGTCTTCGCCGACCGCATCACCCAGCACTTCGGCCTGGACACCCTGCAGATCATCGAGGAGGAGCCGAAGCGCCTCATCGAGGTCCCGGGCCTCGGCCCCAAGCGCACCAAGAAGATCGCCGACGCCTGGGAGGAACAGAAGGCGATCAAGGAGGTCATGCTCTTCCTCCAGACCGTCGAGGTGTCCACGTCCATCGCGGTCCGCATCTACAAGAAGTACGGCGACGCGTCGATCTCGGTCGTCAAGAACCAGCCCTACCGCCTCGCGGCCGACGTCTGGGGCATCGGCTTCCTCACCGCCGACAAGATCGCCCAGTCGGTCGGCATCCCGCACGACAGCCCGGAGCGCGTCAAAGCCGGCCTTCAGTACGCGCTTTCGCAGTCCACCGACCAGGGCCACTGCTATCTCCCCGAGGAGCAACTGATCACGGACGCCGTGAAGTTGCTCCAGGTGGACACGGGCCTGGTCATCGAGTGCCTGGCCGAGCTGGCGGCGCCCGCCGAGGACGGCGAGGACCCCGGTGTCGTCCGCGAGAAGGTCCCGGGCCCCGACGGCGCCGAGCAGGTGACGGCCGTCTACCTGGTCCCCTTCCACCGCGCCGAACTCTCCCTCTCCGCCCAGCTGTTGCGCCTCCTGCGCACCGACCAGGACCGGATGCCCGGCTTCCACGACGTGGCCTGGGACAAGGCGCTGACCTGGCTGAAGGGGCGTACGGGAGCGGAGTTGGCGCCCGGACAGGAGCAGGCCGTCCGCCTCGCGCTCACCAAGAAGGTCGCCGTGCTCACCGGCGGGCCCGGCTGCGGCAAGTCGTTCACGGTCCGCTCGATCGTGGAGCTGGCGCGGGCGAAGCGGGCGAAGGTCGTCCTGGCCGCGCCCACCGGCCGCGCCGCCAAGCGGCTCGCCGAGCTGACCGGCGCCGAGGCCTCCACCGTCCACCGGCTCCTGGAGCTCAAGCCGGGTGGCGACGCGGCGTACGACAAGGACCGGCCGCTGGACGCCGACCTGGTGGTCGTGGACGAGGCCTCCATGCTCGACCTCCTGCTCGCCAACAAGCTGGTCAAGGCGGTGGCTCCGGGCGCCCATGTGCTGTTCGTGGGGGACGTCGACCAGCTGCCCAGCGTCGGCGCCGGCGAAGTGCTGCGCGACCTGCTCGCCGACGGCAGTCCGATCCCCTCGGTCCGTCTGACCCAGGTCTTCCGGCAGGCCCAGCAGTCCGGGGTGGTGACGAACGCGCACCGGATCAACTCCGGGCAGCACCCCGTCACCGACGGCATGAAGGACTTCTTCCTCTTCGTCGAGGACGACACCGAGGAGGCGGGCCGGCTCACCGTGGACGTGGCGGCGCGACGAATTCCGGCCAAGTTCGGCCTCGACCCGCGCCGGGATGTGCAGGTCCTCGCGCCCATGCACCGTGGCCCGGCGGGCGCGGGCAACCTCAACGGGCTGCTCCAGCAGGCCATCACCCCCGGCCGTCCGGACCTCGACGAGAAGCGCTTCGGCGGCCGGGTCTTCCGGGTCGGCGACAAGGTCACCCAGATTCGCAACAACTACGAGAAGGGCGAGAACGGAGTCTTCAACGGCACCGTGGGCGTCGTCACCTCGCTAGATCCGGTCGAACAGCGTCTGACGGTGCTGACGGACGAGGACGAGGAGGTGCCGTACGAATTCGACGAACTCGACGAGCTGGCCCACGCGTACGCCGTGACCATCCACCGCTCCCAGGGCAGCGAGTATCCGGCGGTGGTGATCCCCGTCACCACCGGCGCATGGATGATGCTTCAGCGCAATCTGCTCTATACGGCGGTCACTCGCGCCAAGAAGCTGGTCGTCCTCGTGGGCTCGCGCAAGGCGATAGGGCAAGCGGTCCGCACGGTGTCCGCCGGGAGGCGCTGCACGGCCCTGGACTTCCGCCTCTCCCGTCCCTGAGTGCCCCCTGGCGACACCCATCACAAAAAATGATCGATCAAACGAGTCGCAAAGGTCACACAGCACTTCCGGAACCAGGGCGAAGAGGGGCAGGATGAGCAGGTTGGCGGCACTGAGTGCCGCCAATAGGCCCAATGGTCGACCCCGAGTGCACTCTCCAGGGCCAAATGGGGGATGGTAGAGACAGTCAGGGCACCTCGAAGAAGAGGCACAACGTCGGTGAGGGATGACGTGAGCGACAACTCTGTAGTACTGCGGTACGGCGATGGCGAGTACACCTACCCGGTGATCGACAGCACCGTCGGCGACAAGGGCTTCGACATCGGGAAGCTCCGCGCCCAGACCGGTCTGGTCACCCTGGACAGCGGTTACGGGAACACGGCCGCCTATAAATCCGCCATCACCTACCTCGACGGCGAGGAGGGCATCCTCCGGTATCGCGGCTACCCGATCGAGCAGCTGGCCGAGCGCTCCACCTTCCTCGAGGTGGCCTCGCTGCTGATCAACGGCGAGCTGCCGAACGTCGACGAGCTCTCCACCTTCAAGAACGAGATCACCCAGCACACCCTGCTGCACGAGGACGTCAAGCGCTTCTTCCAGGGCTTCCCGCGTGACGCCCACCCGATGGCGATGCTGTCGTCCGTGGTCAGCGCCCTGTCGACGTTCTACCAGGACAGCCACAACCCGTTCGACGAGAAGCAGCGTCACCTCTCGACGATCCGACTGCTCGCCAAGCTTCCGACGATCGCGGCGTACGCCTACAAGAAGTCGATCGGCCACCCCTTCGTCTACCCGCGCAACGACCTCGGGTACGTCGAGAACTTCCTGCGCATGACCTTCTCGGTCCCCGCCCAGGAGTACGAGCTCGACCCGGTCGTCGTCTCCGCGCTCGACAAGCTGCTGATCCTGCACGCCGACCACGAGCAGAACTGTTCGACCTCCACCGTGCGTCTGGTGGGCTCCTCGCAGGCGAACATGTTCGCCTCGATCTCCGCCGGCATCTCCGCCCTCTGGGGCCCGCTGCACGGTGGCGCCAACCAGTCCGTGCTGGAGATGCTGGAGGGCATCCAGGCCTCCGGTGGCGACGTCGACTCCTTCATCCGCAAGGTGAAGAACAAGGAGGACGGCGTCCGCCTGATGGGCTTCGGCCACCGCGTCTACAAGAACTTCGACCCCCGCGCGAAGATCATCAAGGCGGCGGCGCACGACGTCCTCTCGGCCCTCGGCAAGTCCGACGAGCTGCTGGACATCGCGCTCAAGCTGGAGGAGCACGCGCTCTCCGACGACTACTTCGTCTCGCGCAGCCTCTACCCGAACGTGGACTTCTACACCGGCCTGATCTACCGCGCCATGGGCTTCCCGACCGAGATGTTCACGGTCCTGTTCGCCCTCGGCCGCCTCCCGGGCTGGATCGCCCAGTGGCACGAGATGATCAAGGAGCCCGGCTCCCGCATCGGCCGCCCGCGCCAGATCTACACGGGCGAGGTCCTGCGCGACTTCGTGCCGGTCGAGGCGCGCTGAGCCCCCGAGTTCACTGACGTCTCCGTGCGCGTGTAGCCGTACGGAGACGTCGCTGTGCGTGTGCGGCCGTACGGAGATGTCGCTGTGGGTGTGCGGCCGCACGGAGATGTCGCTGTGGGTGTGCGGCCGTACGGAGATGTCGCTGTGCGTGTCCAGCCGTACGGAGACGTCGGTGTGCCACCGTGTGCGCGGCGCCGGCACGGCGCTTCGGCACCTCCGCGACCATGAAGTCGCTGCACAGCCGTACAAAACGGAAAGCGCCCCGCTACCGGTCCCCCCACGGGCCGGCAGTCGGGGCGCTTTCCTTGTCCCGGTGCGGATTCCCCCCACGGGATCCGGCCGGGCGTCTGTGGACAGCGCCTGAACCGCTGCGAGCAAAACGAGCAAAACTCTCGGTACTGCGGTGCGATCTGCCGGGACCCGTACCGCCGGGAGGGCCGCTCAAAGCTCCCCGGTGTACGCGTCCCGGCAACGCAATTTCCGGGAACGTCCCCCAAGACATCCCCAGATGTCAGTCACGCCCCCCAAGACGCTTCTGACATCGCCAACTTAGACTCACGAACCCCTTCGATGGTTACGTTCGCATCACTGTGATCTGTGTCTCTTGCGTATGTCCTGAAGATACGCAAGAGCACCGATACGGCAATGCGGGCCCAAGCGTAAGGAAGATGCGCGAGCCTTGTGAAGAGCTTATGTGAGGCTGCCGTTGGACTCTAGGGGGACTCTTAACCCGTCGTCATGAGAATGTCCGGAGCCGAAGGCTGTTCGTCACCACGAACACCGACGAGAAGGCCATCGCCGCCCCCGCGATCATCGGGTTCAGCAGACCGGCGGCGGCCAGCGGCAGCGCCGCCACGTTGTATCCGAAGGCCCACACGAGGTTGCCCTTGATGGTGGTCAGGGTCCGCCGCGACAGCCGGATCGCGTCCGCGGCCACCCGCAGATCCCCGCGCACCAGCGTCAGATCGCTCGCCTCGATCGCCGCGTCCGTGCCGGTGCCCATCGCCAGGCCCAGATCGGCGGTGGCCAGCGCCGCCGCGTCGTTGACCCCGTCGCCGACCATCGCGACGGTCCGCCCCTCGCCCTGGAGCCGCTTGACCACGTCGACCTTGTCCTCGGGCAGCACCTCCGCGAACACATCGCCGGAGTCGATGCCGACGGCCCGTGCGACGGCCTCGGCGACCGCTCGGTTGTCGCCGGTGAGCAGCACCGGCGTCAGCCCCAGCGCGCGCAGCGCGCGCACGGCCTCGGCGCTGGTCTCCTTGACGGCGTCGGCGACGGTCAGGACACCGAGTGCCGCGCCGTCCCGGGCGACCACGACGGCCGTACGCCCCTCCGCCTCGGCCGCGTTCTTCGCGCGCGCGAGCTCCTGCGGGAGTTCCTCCGGGAACCGGCCCACCGTGACCTCGTGACCGTCCACGCGCCCGCGTACGCCACGCCCGGGCACGTTCTCGAAGCGCTCCGGCGCGGGAAGGTCGCCCGCGCGCTCCTGGGCGCCTGTCGCGATCGCCTGGGCAATCGGATGCTCCGAGGCGTGTTCCAGGGCGCCTGCGAGCCGCAGGACGTCGTTCTCGGCGGCGCCGTCGACGACGTAGACCTCTTGAAGTTTCATCCGCCCCGTCGTCACCGTCCCGGTCTTGTCCAGGACGACGGTGTCGACGCGGCGCGTGGACTCCAGGACCTCGGGGCCCTTGATGAGGATGCCGAGCTGGGCGCCGCGTCCGGTGCCGACCATCAGGGCGGTCGGTGTGGCGAGTCCGAGGGCGCACGGGCAGGCGATGATCAGCACCGCGACGGCCGCGGTGAAGGCGGCCACCGTGTCGCCCGTGACGGCGAGCCAGACCCCGAACGTGCCGAGCGCGATCAGCAGCACCACCGGCACGAAGATCCCGGAGATCCGGTCGGCGAGGCGCTGCACCTCGGCCTTGCCGTTCTGCGCGTCCTCGACGAGCCGCGCCATCCGTGCGAGTTGGGTGTCGGCGCCGACCCGGGTGGCCTCCACGACCAGCCGGCCTCCGGCGTTCACGGTCGCGCCGGTCACCGCGTCGCCGACGGTCACGTCCACCGGCACCGACTCGCCCGTCAGCAGGGCGGCGTCGACGGCGGAGTACCCCTCGACCACCGTCCCGTCGGTGGCGATCTTCTCGCCGGGCCGTACGACGAAGCGGTCGCCCGGGGTGAGCCGCGCGACGGGGACACGGACCTCACGGCCGTCCCGCAGCACCGCGACGTCCTTGGCGCCCAGCTCCATCAGCGCCCGCAGTGCCGCCCCGGCGCGCCGCTTGGAGCGGGCCTCCAGGTAGCGGCCGAGCAGGATGAACGCGACGACACCGGCGGCGACTTCGAGATAGATCGTCGACGCCCCGTCCGTACGCGAGGCGGTGCTGCTCGGAACGGTGAGAAGGGCGAAACCGTGCCGCATGCCCGGCATCCCCGCGTCCCCGAAGAACAGCGCCCACAGGGACCAGCCGAACGCGGCGAGCGTGCCGACCGAGACCAGGGTGTCCATGGTGGCCGCGCCGTGCCGCGCGTTCGTCGCCGCGGCCCGGTGGAAGGGGAGTCCGCCCCAGATCACGACGGGCGCGGCGAGGGTCAGCGAGAGCCACTGCCAGTTGTCGAACTGGAGGGCCGGGACCATCGACAGCAGGACGACGGGGAGGGTGAGGAGGACGGAGACGACGAGCCGCGCGCGAAGGGAGGCGAGTTCGGGGTCGCGCTCCTCCACCGGGTCTTCGGCCGGCTGGAGGCGGGGCGGCGGGGGCTCCTCGGCCGTGTAGCCCGTCTTCACCACGGTGGCGATCAGGTCGGCGACCTGTACCCCCTCGGGGTAGGACACCTTCGCCTTCTCCGTCGCGAAGTTGACCGTGGCGGTGACGCCGTCCATGCGGTTGAGCTTCTTCTCGACGCGGGCCGCGCAGGAGGCACAGGTCATTCCGCCGATGGAGAGTTCCACTTCCGACGGGGTGGAGGGCGGGGACGTCTGGGACGTCTCGGCTATGACTGTCTCGGGTGCTGCGGTGGTCATGGTCGGGCTCCAGTGAAGGAACCGGGCCGTACGGAGCCAGTATCAGCTGGTCGGTACGGCCCGGTGTGGCGGAGAGGGGTTCCTGAAGGCTGCTCAGGCCTTGCCGACGAGCTCGAAGCCCACCTCGTCCACCGCGGCGCGGAGCGCGGCCTCGTCGAGCGGGGCTTCGGAGACGACGGTGACCTCGCCCGTCGAGGCCACGGCCTTCACCGAGCTGACGCCGGCGATCTCAGCGATTTCGCTGCTGACCGAGCCTTCGCAGTGCCCGCAGCTCATCCCGCTCACCTTGTAGACGGCGGTGACGGAACCCGGGGTTTCGGTCTGGGCGGTCATGTCGTTGCTCCTCAGTGAGGCGTGTGCGTGTGCCGTACGTAGGGGGGAAGGGGCCCCTGGGGGTCCCAGGTTTCCCCTCGATGCTCACCACACTATACCCCTAGGGGGTATTTTTCCAAGAGGCGTCGCGGCGCGCCAGCGACCGCACCCAGGCGATCCCGGCGAGTGACACGAGGACCAGACCGCCGACGGAGAACAGCGTGAAGAGATGCTTCTGCGCGTCCGTGGGCTGCGGCAGGTAGCCCTGCCCGAAGAGCGTCCTGTCGAGTCCGCCGCTGGTCAGCCGCGCCACCAGCCAGAGCGCGATGCCGTGTGTCGAGTCCCAGAAGGTGTGCAGCAGCGAGACGCCGAGGTAGGTGCCGAGTACCGGCGCGGGGAACCGGAAGCGCCCGTTCGGGCGGCGGTACGCCAGGAGCACCGCACCCGCGATCGCCGTCCACAGGCCGTGCCCGAAGGGGGCGAGTACCCCGCGCAGGATCTCTGTCTCAAGGAGCGCGCGCAGATCCACGCCCCGCATCGAGACGGCCGCGTTGAACGCGTAGCCCGCGCTCTCCAGGGCCGCGAAGCCGAACCCGACGCTCGCGCCGAGCACCAGCCCGGCCCGCAGCCCGCGGACACGGGTCTGTCGGCGCAGCACGAACATCAGCGCCGCGAGCTTCACCGCCTCCTCGATCAGCCCCACGCCGATGTACATCCACAGCGAGGGGTGGAGCAGGTAGTACTCCATCACCGACGCGCCGAGCACACCGAGGACGCCGCCCGTCAGGAAGCAGCCGAGGATCAGGTTCACGCCCAGGTCCCGGCCGTGCCGCTCGTACGCCCAGAGCACGAAGGTGACGGGGACCAGGAAGCTGCCGAGCAGGATCAGTGTCGGCAGCAGCGTGGTGTTCTTCGTGGCGTACGTGACGACCGCGGTCAGCGCCCAGAGCGCGAGCCCGATCCCCAGACAGCGCCTCCAGAGTCCGGCCCGGATCTGGGGATACGACGGCGGGGGTTGCTGGGGTCCGGGAATGCGGGCCCGGCGCGCACCGGGCGGCTGATTCTGGGTCACGGCTCACCCCTCGGACTCGGACAGGCGACTTTGTCCGAACCTTAGGTTAAATGCCAGCTATGCCCCAGTCCGGGACGCCCATCCTGTCGCGTCCGGCCCCGGCGCATCGGCACGGTGCTGCTCCACCGGGCGAAGGCCCAGCCCCACCGGCGTCCACGCCACCCCTCCGACGTTCAGTCCCAGCCCTCCGGCGTCCGCCTGGCCTCTCCGACGTTCAGTCCCAGCCCTCCGGCGTTTGATTCCAGCCGTCCGGCGTTTAAGTTCCAGCCCCTCCGGCGTTTGAGGAGCGGGGGTCCGGGGGCGGCGCCCCCGGGTGCGGGAAGGGCAGGGGCGGAGGGGGCGAAAAAAGATCCCCCAAGACACCCGTCAGTGGGGCGGAGCCGTGGTGAGGCCCGGCGCGGCTGGAGGCGGGGTGTAGCCCGACGCGGCCGGGGGCGGGGTGTGGCCCGCCGGTGTGACGGCGGGGTCGCCGAGCATGGGCTGGAGGTAGCGGAAGAGGACGTTCTTCAGCTCCCGGACGTACGCCTCACGCTCCGCTCCCGCGTGCGCGAGCACCAGCTCCAGGCCGGCCTTGTATATGCCCAGGCAGACATGCGCGGTGCGCGCGACGTCGGCGGCGGCCGCGCCCGGCAGGAGCGAGGAGAGCAGCCCCTCGATCCGGGAGACCAGGGTCGCGTGCAGCGCGTCGTGCTCCTCGGCGATCCGGCCCGGGATGTCCGGACCGTGCATCAGCGCGAAGAACACGGGGTGATCGCAGTTGAAGGCGATGAAGCGGTCGATGGCGCCGCCGACGGCCTCCTCCAGCGGGGTCGCGGGGTCGACCGGCGCGAGCGCCTCGCCGTACGCCGTGCGCATCTCGTGCATGAGCCGGTCGCCCAGCTCGATCGCGATGGCCTCCTTGTTCGGGAAGAACTGGTACAGCGTGCCGGGTGAGACGCCCGCCTCGCGGGCGATGGCGTTCGTGCTGGCGGCGGTGTACCCGGTCGTGCAGAAGACGGAGGCGGCGGCCTCCAGCAGCTGGGCGATACGGCGCTCGCCGCGGGCCTGCCGACGGCGGGGCCGCTCCTCGGTGTCCTGCCGCTTCCCGGGCGCCTCCTCCGGCACCTTCGGCATCTCCGGCGTTTCCGGCACGAGTTGTCCCCAGTTCTCCGAACGAGATTGACAAATACGAGCGGTCGCTCGCATTCTGGTGAAACGCGAGCGGACTCTCGCGTTTGCCAGTCTATGGCAAGAGGCGACCCATGCTGCCTGAACGGATGGGCAGGGTGCAGGGTCACGGTGAAGGGGACGCCGCACGATGACCGACGTCAGCAGCGCAGATGACGGCAGTGAGAGGGGCGGGGGCGACGACCACGGGGCGAGCCCGGAGGGCGAGCAGGTCCGGGAGGGCTCCGGCGGCGGTCACGGCGGCGGTCACGACAGCGGTACGCGAGGCGGAGCACGGGTGGGCGACGCGCGCGTGGGTGATGCGCGCGTGGGCGGCTGGACCCGTTTCGTGACCGCGCGGCCGAGACTCTCCCTGCTGGTCGCGCTGTTGCTGACCGCGCTCGCCGTGGTCGCCGGCAGCGGGGTCGCCGACCGGCTGGGCAGCGGCGGCTGGCAGGACCCGACCGCCCAGTCCACGTACGCGACCAAGGCGCTGGAGCGCGAGTTCCCCGCCTCGCAGCCCAATCTGCTGCTCCTCGTCGACTCGGGTGGTGCCTCGGTCGACGATCCGGCGATCGCCGCGGAGGCGAAGCGGATCACGGCGCGGCTCGCCGGTGAGCGAGGCGTCACGGGCGTCGGGTCGTACTGGCAGTCCGGCTCACCGGCGCTGAAGGCCGAGGACGGGCACCAGGCGCTGATCGCCGCGCGGCTGACCGGCGACGAGAAGACCGCAGGCGAGACCCTGGACCGGCTCGCGCCTTCCTATCGGGGGACGCACGGCCCGGTTCAGGTGAAGGTCGGCGGACCGGTCGCCGTACAGCACGAGATGCAGACGACCATCCGCGAGGACCTGACCCGGGCCGAGATGATCGCCCTGCCGGTGACCCTGGTGCTGCTGGTGATGGTCTTCGGCAGCGCGATCGCCGCCCTGCTGCCCCTCGCGGTGGGCGTCATCGCGATCCTGGGCACGAACGCGGTACTGCGCGGCCTCACCGAGTTCACCGACGTCTCGGTCTTCGCGATGAACCTCACCACGGCCCTGGGCCTCGGCCTCGCCATCGACTACGCGCTGTTCATCGTCCGCAGGTTCCGCGAGGAACTGGGCACGGGCGCCGAGCCGTTGACCGCCGTGGGCACCACCCTGCGCACCGCGGGCCGCACGGTCCTCTTCTCGTCCCTCACGGTCGCCGTGTCCCTGGCCGCGATGCTGCTCTTCCCGCAGTACTTCCTGCGCTCCTTCGCCTACGCGGGCATCGCCGTGGTGCTGCTGGCCGCGGGCGCCGCGCTGATCCTGCTCCCGGCGACGCTGGTGCTGCTCGGCCACCGGGTGAACTCCTTCGATCTGCGGCGCCTGTTCAGGCGCGGCGAGCCGCCGGCGACCGGCGGCGGAGCGGGCTGGGGACGCATGGCCTCCCTGGTGATGCGCAGGGCGCCGGTCTTCGCGGTGGCCACCACGCTCGGCCTGGTCGTCCTCGGACTGCCCTTCCTGGGCGTGAAGTTCGGCACCGCGGACGACCGTCAACTGCCCTCCGGCGCCGAGTCCCATGTGGTCCAGCAGCACATACGGGACGGCTTCCCGGGCAACCCCGGCGGCAGCCTGGAAGTACTCGCCGAGGGACGGGCCGCCGAGACCGAGTACGCGCGGTACAAGGACCGGATCTCCGCCCTACCCGGAGTGCTGCGGGTGGACGGGCCCCTGGTGAAGGGCGACTCGGCGTACTTCACGGTGCTGCCGAAGGGCGAGGCCGTCGACGAGGGGGCCCAGCATCTGGTGGGCGAACTCCGCGCCACGCACGCCCCGTTCGACACGGCGGTGACCGGCACGGCCGCCGTTCTGGTCGACTCCAAGCACGCCATAGGCGACCGGCTGCCCTGGGCGGCGGCGTTCATCGCGATCGTCACCCTTCTCCTGGTGTTCCTGCTGACCGGCAGTGTGCTGATCCCGATCCAGGCGGTGCTGCTCAACGCGCTCAGCCTGACGGCGATGTTCGGCGCGGTGGTCTGGGTCTTCCAGGACGGTCATCTGTCCGGCCTGCTCGACTTCACCAGCCCGGGCTCGATCGAGACGACCCTCCCGGTCCTCATGTTCTGCGTCGCGTTCGGCCTCTCCATGGACTACGGCGTCTTCCTCCTCTCCCGGATGAAGGAGGAGTACGACCACACCGGCGACCACCGGGAAGCGGTCCGCTTCGGCCTCCAGCGCACCGGCGGACTGATCACCGCGGCCGCGGTCATCCTCGCGGTGGTGATGGTCGCGATCGGTACCTCGCGCGTGACCAACACCAAGATGCTCGGCCTGGGCATCGCGCTCGCCGTGCTGATGGACGCGATGGTCGTCCGCAGTCTGCTGGTCCCGGCGGTCATGCGTCTCACGGGCCGCGCCACCTGGTGGGCGCCGGGTCCGCTGCGACGCTTCCACAACAGGTTCGGACTCAGCGAGGGCGAGGCGCCGGCGGCGATTGCCCCGGAGATACCGGAGGAGGGTGCCGAGAACCAGGACCGGGACCAGCACCAGGACCGGGACCAGCACCAGAACCGGGACCGGGACCAGAACCAGGACCGGGACAAGGCCGAGGTGCGGAGTTAGCGTTCCCTCCGGAAGGTGAGCTCCGGGTGGAGGGCGAGACGGATGCGGGCAGTGGTGTTCGAGCGGTACGGGGAACCGGCCGAGGTACGTGAGGTGGCGGACCCGACCCCCGCGGAGCACGGCGTCGTGGTGCGGGTCGAAGCCACCGGGCTGTGCCGCAGCGACTGGCACGGCTGGATGGGGCACGACCCGGACATCACGCTGCCGCATGTTCCGGGGCACGAACTCGCCGGGGTCGTCGAGGCGGTGGGTGCCCGCGTCGCCGGCTGGCATCCCGGCGACCGGGTCACCGTCCCGTTCGTCTGTGCCTGCGGCAGCTGTCCCTCGTGCGCGGCGGGCGACCAGCAGGTGTGCGAACGGCAGACCCAGCCGGGGTTCACCCACTGGGGATCCTTCGCGCAGTACGTGGCACTGGACCACGCCGATGTGAACCTGGTCGCGGTGCCGGAGGAGTTGTCCTTCGCGACGGCGGCCTCGCTCGGCTGCCGGTTCGCCACGGCGTACCGCGCGGTCGTCGCGCAGGGGCGGGTCGCCGCGGGAGAGTGGGTCGCGGTGCACGGCTGCGGAGGCGTGGGTCTCTCGGCCGTGATGATCGCCGCGGCGTCGGGGGCGCGGGTCGTGGCGGTCGACGTATCTCCCCAGGCGCTGGACCTGGCACGGAAGTTCGGGGCGGCGGAGTGCGTGGACGCGTCCCGGGCCGCGGACACGGCGGAGGCGGTCCGCGAACTGACGGGCGGCGGCGCTCACTTGTCGCTGGACGCCTTGGGCTCGCCCGTCACCTGCGTGAACTCGGTGAACGGTCTGCGTCGCCGGGGCCGCCATGTCCAGGTCGGCCTGCTGCCCTCGCCGACGGGTGCCACCCCGGTCCCGATGTCCCGCGTGATCGGCCTCGAACTCGAAGTGCTGGGCAGCCACGGGATGGCGGCGCACGCCTATCCGGGGATGCTGGAACTGGTCTCCGCGGGCGTAGTCCGGCCCGACCTCCTGGTGACGTCCACCGTCCCGCTGGACGCGGTGCCCGCCGCCCTGGCGGCGATGGGGACGGCACCGGGGTCGGGGGTGACGGTCATCGAGCCGTGGAGCTGACCCCGGTCCGGGGATGACCTCGGCGTGAGCCGCGGCTCGCCGGGTCCCCTCGTAGCGGACGACCTCGCCGGCGAAGGCCGTACGGACGGCTGTGCCCCACCGGTCGGTGGGGCACAGGGGTGGGTGGCTGAACCCCACCGGTCGGGTGGGGCACAGGAGCGGGTGACTGAAGCGGCGTTCAGTCGAATCTGCGACCGCGGTTTCCCGGCCGGGACGCGACCCAGGCCCGGACGGTATCCGCGTACCAGTAGGGCTTTCCGCCCTCCACATGGTCGGGCGGGGGGAGCAGCCCGTGCTTGCGGTACGACCGCACGGTGTCCGGCTGCACCTTGATGTGCGCGGCGATCTCCTTGTACGACCAGAGCCTACGGTCGGTCATGAGGGCACCTCCCTGCGCGCACCGCGGCGGCGGCCGGGGGCGGCCGTCGGGGGAGCCGGGCGCTGCGCTGGCGATCACAAAGCCTGTGCCCCGTGAACGACACAGCGTGAGAGCAGGGAAGCCCCTGTGGATCGGGTGTGACCCAAGACTCGCGTACACGCGACATGTGTGACAGAAGGCGGTTCTTTGTGACACGAGTGACGCATTCAGGACGAGGCGTGACTGCCATCCCCGTGGGGCGCCGCCGACGGGCGCCGATGCGCTACCGCTGCGGCCGCCGCCGTGGGCAGTCGTCCCACAGGGCGCCGCAGGCGGTGGGCACAGCCGGCACCCCGGACGCCCCGCGAACGAGGTCGGGGCACACCGAGGTCGCGGCGCCGTCGAGGTCGAGCCGGATACCGCGGTAGCTGATCACCCCGGGGCGCAGTCGCGGGTGGGGCGGCGCGAGCACGGTCTCCCAGGAGCCCCCCGGCCCGTGTCCCGCGCGCGAGACGACGTCGTCCTGCCTTCGCTGCCCTGTCGCCATCGGTCACGCCCCTCCCGTCGCCGCCCGCACCTGGGAACCCTCACGGTGCACGCGGCCCGGAGAGGCCGGAAGTGGTGCACGCGGCCCGGAGAGGCCGGAGGTGGTGCACACGGCCCGGAAAGGCCGGAAGGCCCGCCGAGTCCCCGGCTCCCGGCGGGCCTCCACGGCCACGGCCGTCGATGTGGCGTACGGATGTCGAAGTGGCGTACGGCTTACGCCCCGCAGGACCTCAGGAACGCCCGCGTCCGCCGGGCGATCGGCAGCGGCTTGTCCGGCGGGCAGGGGTACATGTCCTGCTCGACGATCGCGAAGAGGTCGACGCCGAGCTGCTGCGCGGCGGCGAGGACGGGTTCGAGGGCCGGTACTCCGGACGGCGGTTCGCACATCACGCCACGGGCCACCGCGGGCCCGAAGGGGATCTCGTTCGCGCGTACCTCGGCCAGGATCAGCGGGTCCACCTGCTTGAGGTGGAGGTAGCCGATGCGCTCGCCGTAGGTCTCGATGAGCTTGACGCTGTCGCCGCCGCAGTAGGCGTAGTGCCCGGTGTCGAGGCACAGCGACACCAGTGAGGAGTCCGTCGCGTCGAGGAACCGCGTGACGTTCTCCTCGCTGTCGATGTGGGTGTCCGCGTGCGGGTGGACGACGATCCGCAGTCCGTAGCGCTCGCGCACCTCATGGGCGAGCCGCTCGGTCTGGGCGGTCAGATTGCGCCACTGCGTCGGCGTCAGTGTGCTGTCCTCCAGCACCTCGCCCGTCTTGTCGTCGCGCCAGAAGGCCGGGATGACGACGAGGTGCTCGGCGCCCATCGCCTGGGTGAGCGCCGCGATGTCCGAGACGTGCGCCCAGGTGGACTCCCACACGTCCGGGCCCCGGTGCAGTCCGGTGAAGACCGTGCCGGCCGAGACGGTGAGCCCGCGCCGGGCGGTCTCCTCCTCGAGGACGACCGGATCGGTGGGCAGATAGCCGTACGGGCCCAGCTCGATCCATGCGTACCCGGACTCAGAGACCTCGTCGAGGAAGCGCTGCCAGGGCACCTGCTGGGGATCGTCGGGGAACCAGACGCCCCAGGAGTCGGGAGCCGAACCGATCCGGATGCGCGACAGTGAGGAGGGAGGCGACGACCGTGGCGACGGCTCGGGCAGCGGCTGAGGCGATGACTGCGGTGACAACGACGTCATGGGCGTCAGCTTCCGGTGGCCCCGGAGAGGTGTCAAGGCCTGGTCCGAATGTCTGGACAAAACGTTGACAGGGCTCCCCGCGCGGGACTAGACCTGGGGGCAGCCGCAGCGAAGGGAAGTCGATGGCGTACGACCTGATCACCATGGGGCGGATCGGTGTGGACCTGTACCCGCTGCAGACGGGGGTCCCGCTGGCGCAGGTGACGTCCTTCGGGAAGTTCCTCGGCGGCTCGGCGACGAACGTCGCGGTGGCCGCGGCCCGACTCGGACGGCGTACGGCGGTGATCACCCGGACGGGCGACGACCCCTTCGGCACCTACCTGCACGAGGCGCTGCGCGACTTCGGCGTCGACGATCGCTGGGTCACGCCGGTCCCCGGCCTGCCGACCCCCGTCACCTTCTGCGAGGTCTTCCCGCCCGACGACTTCCCGCTCTACTTCTACCGGCGGCCCAAGGCTCCCGACCTGGAGATCGACGCGCACGACCTCGACCTGGAGGCCATCCGCGAGGCCCGCGTCTTCTGGGTGACCGGCACGGGCCTGAGCGAGGAGCCCAGCCGCACGGCGACCCTCGCGGCGCTGGCCCACCGCGCCAAGTCCGCTGCGACGGTTTTCGACCTCGACTGGCGGCCCATGTTCTGGCGGGACCCGGAATCGGCGCGCCCCTTCTACGCCGAGGCCCTGCGCCACACCACCGTCGCCGTCGGCAATGTCGACGAGGTCGAGATCGCCACGGGGGAGCGCGACCCGCACGCGGCGGCCCGGGCCCTCCTCGAAGCCGGCGTCGAACTCGCCGTCGTGAAGCAGGGACCCAAGGGCGTCCTCGCCGTGCACCGCGAAGGCACCTGCGCCGAGGTGCCGCCCCTGCCGGTGACGGTCCTCAACGGCCTCGGCGCCGGCGACGCCTTCGGCGGCTCCCTGTGTCACGGCCTGCTCGCCGACTGGGACTTGGAGCGCGTCATGCGGTACGCGAACGCCGCCGGCGCCATCGTCGCCTCGCGCCTGGAGTGCTCCTCCGCGATGCCGACCCCCGAAGAGGTCGAGGACGCGCTCACGGCGGGAGCGGTGCGGTGATGAGGGCGGGCCACGTCGGGGGAGCGCGGCACGAGCAAGGGGGAGACGCGCCCACCGGCGCCCCGCTCGCCTACGAGCGACTCCGCTCCCCTCACCAGCGCGTCGACGTCGCCGAACTCGTCCGTACCCGCACCCACCACCCCGAGGCGATCGCCGAGGCCGCCGCGCGCCGGCCGCGCCGCCCGCTCGTCGACGACTCGGGCCGGCTGATGATCGTCGCCGCGGACCATCCGGCCCGGGGCGCCCTGGCCGTCGGCGACCGCAAGTTCGCCATGGCCGGCCGCGCCGACCTCCTGGAGCGGCTCTGCCTCGCCCTGTCCCGGCCCGGCGTCGACGGGGTGCTCGCCACCGCCGACATCCTCGACGACCTGCTGCTGCTCGGCGCGCTCGACGGCAAGGTGATCATCGGCTCGATGAACCGGGGCGGACTCGCGGGCGCCTCCTTCGAACTGGACGACCGGTTCACCGGGCACCGCCCGCGGGACATCGAACGGCTCGGCTTCGACGCGGGCAAGCTGCTGCTGCGCATCGACTACGACGACCCGGGCTCGCTGCGCACCCTGGAGGCCACCGCCCGGGTCGTCGACGAGATGGCGGAGCGCCGACTCCCGGTCTTCGTCGAGCCGTTCCTGTGCCGCCGCCGCGACGACGGGACACTGCGCAACGACCTGAGCGCCGAGGCCGTCACCAAGTCCATCGCCATCGCGAGCGGCCTGGGCGGCAGTTCGGCGTACACCTGGCTGAAGGTCCCCGTCACCGAGAACCCCGACGACATGGCCCGCGTCATGGAGACCTCCACCCTGCCAGCCGTCCTCCTCGGGGGCGATGTGGGCGAGGACCAGGAGGGCGCGTACGAGAAGTGGCGGGGTGCGCTCCAACTCCCCACCGTGCGGGGGCTGGTGGTCGGCCGCTCGCTGCTCTACCCGGCGGACGGCGATGTGGCCGCGGCCGTGGACACCGCCGTAGGACTCCTGTGAGGGCCCCATGACCAACGAGCAGCGGACCAGCCGGCAGGCCAACGGGCTGTACGTCCCGAAGGGCACCACCGCCGACGCGAACTACGTGCTCGACATCGACCCCAAGCGCGCCGGCTGGACCCACAGCAGCCTGCGGATCGTGGAGCTGGGGCCCGGCGGCACGCACACCTTCACCACCGGTGACAGCGAGTGGATCATCCTCCCGCTCAGCGGCGGCTGCACCGTGCGGGTGGACGACGACGAGTTCTCACTCCTGGGCAGGGAGAGCGTGTTCGCCAAAGTCTCCGACTTCGCGTACGTGCCCCGTGACGCCCGGGCCCTGATCGCCTCCGGCGTGGGAGGCCGCTTCGCCCTGGCAGGAGCGAAGTGCGAGCGCCGACTCCCCGCCCGCTACGGCCCCGCGCCGGAGGTTCCCGTCGAAGACCGCGGCAGCGGCAACTGCGCCCGCGAAGTACGCAATTTCGCCTCCGCCGACGCCTTCGACTGCGACAGGCTCATCGCCGTCGAGGTCGTCACCCCCGGCGGCAACTGGTCCTCGTATCCGCCGCACAAGCACGACGAGCACCGGCCGGGTGAGGAGAGCGAACTCGAGGAGATCTACTACTTCGAGATCGACGGCCCGAACGGATTCGGCTATCAGCGCGTATTCCCTTCACACGAGGGCGGATCCGACGTCCTCGCCGAGGTCCGCACCGGCGACGCCGTCCTCGTCCCCGACGGATGGCACGGCCCGTCCATCGCCCAGCCCGGCCACCCGATGTACTACCTGAACGTGATGGCCGGGCCGGGGGAGGACAGGGAGTGGCGGATCTGCTTCCACCCGGAACACGTAGACGACACTGCAAGCACAGAGGGATACCGATGACCTCAACGACGAGGCTGACGGTCGCGCAGGCGCTGGTGCGGTTCCTGGCCGCCCAGTACACGGAACGGGACGGTGAGCGGCAGCGGCTGATCGGCGCCACCTGGGGCATCTTCGGCCACGGAAACGTCGCCGGGATCGGCCAGGCACTCATCGAGTACGGCGACGAGATGCCGTACCACCAGGGCCGTAACGAACAGGCGATGGTGCACGCGGCCGTCGGGTACGCGCGCCAGTCCAACCGGCTCTCCACGCACGCCGTGACCACCTCCATCGGCCCCGGCGCCACGAATCTCGTCACCGGCGCCGCCCTCGCGACGATCAACCATCTCCCCGTCCTGCTCCTGCCCGGCGACATCTTCGCGTCCCGCCCCGCCGACCCGGTGCTCCAGCAGCTCGAAGTGCCGTACGCGGGCGATGTGTCGGTCAACGACTGTCTGCGCCCGGTGTCGAAGTACTTCGACCGGGTCACCCGCCCGGAAGCCCTGATCCCGGCCGCCCTGCAGGCCATGCGCGTGCTCAGCGATCCCGTCGAGACCGGCGCCGTCACACTCGCGCTGCCGCAGGACGTGCAGGCGGAGGCGTACGACTGGCCGGAGGAGTTCTTCGCCGAGCGGACCTGGACGGTACGCCGTCCGGCGCCGGACCAGAGCGAACTGGCCGCCGCCGTCACGGCGATCCGTGAGGCCCGCCGCCCCCTGATCGTCGCGGGTGGCGGAGTCCATCACGGCCGTGCCGAGGCGGCGCTCGCCGAACTCGCCGCCGCCACCCGCATCCCCGTCGCCTCCACCCAGGCGGGCAAGGGTTCCCTGCGCTGGGACCATCCGCAGGACGTCGGCGGCATCGGGCACACCGGCACGGCGACCGCAGACGAACTCGCCCGCACCGCCGACCTGGTGATCGGCGTCGGCACCCGCTACACCGACTTCACCACCGCCTCCGGCACCCTCTTCGCCGCCTCGGGCGTCCGCTTCCTCAACCTCAACATCGCGCCCTACGACGGCCACAAGCTCTCCGGGCAGACGCTGATCGCGGACGCGCGCGTGGGCCTCGAGGAGCTCACCGAGGCGCTGCTGCTGCACAAGCACCGCGCCGAGCCGGCGTATGTCACCGAGTACACGGACGACAAGGAGCGCTGGGAGTACCGGGTCGACGCGGCCTACGAGGCCGAGGACCCGGACATCCGGCCGACCCAGCCGCAGGTCCTCGGCATACTCGACGAGCTGGTCGACGAGCAGGACATCCTGATCAACGCGGCCGGTTCGCTCCCCGGTGACCTGCACAAACTGTGGCGGCCGCGGTCGCGGGACCAGTACCACGTCGAGTACGGCTACTCGTGCATGGGCTATGAGATCCCGGCCGCGATCGGCGTCCGGATGGCGGCCCCCGGCCGTCCCGTCTGGGCGCTGGTCGGCGACGGCACGTATCTGATGATGCCGACGGAGATCGTCACCGCCGTGCAGGAAGGCATCGCGATCAAGGTGCTGATCCTGCAGAACCACGGGTACGCGTCCATCGGCGGGCTCTCCGAGTCCGTGGGAGGCGAGCGGTTCGGCACGGCGTACCGCTACCGGTCGGAGGAGCGCACGTACACGGGGGCGCCGCTGCCGGTCGATCTCGCCGCCAACGCGGCCAGCCTGGGCATGCGGGTCCTACGCGCGAAGACCGTCCGTGACCTGCGGGCCGCCCTGGCCGAGGCGCGCGCCTCGGACACTCCCACATGTGTCTACGTGGAGACCGAAACGGCAGACAGAGTGTCGGGCGCGCCTCCGGCCCAAGCCTGGTGGGATGTACCTGTGGCCGAGACCGCGACCCGATCGTCGGCGGTCAAGGCGCGTGAGGAGTACGACCGGCACGTCGCCGCCCGACGCCGCCATCTGTGAAGGAGTTTTTGGCCATGACGAAGACCGTCAACCACTGGATCGGTGGCAAGACTGTCGAAGGTGCGTCGGGTACGTACGGGCCGGTCACCGACCCGGCGACCGGCGCCGTGACGACGCTGGTCGCCTTCGCGACCGTCGACGAGGTGGACGCGGCGGTCGCCGCCGCGAAGGACGCCTACGCGACCTGGGGCCAGTCCTCGCTGGCCAAGCGGACCACGATCCTCTTCAAGTTCCGCGCGCTGCTCGACGCCCATCGCGACGAGATCGCCGAGCTGATCACCGCCGAGCACGGCAAGGTGCACTCGGACGCGCTCGGCGAGGTCGCGCGCGGCCTGGAGATCGTCGACCTGGCGTGCGGGATCACCGTGCAGCTGAAGGGCGAGCTGTCGACCGAGGTGGCCTCCCGGGTCGACGTGTCCTCGATCCGCCAGCCGCTCGGTGTCGTCGCGGGCATCACGCCGTTCAACTTCCCGGCCATGGTCCCGATGTGGATGTTCCCGCTGGCCATCGCGTGCGGCAACACTTTCGTACTGAAGCCGTCGGAGAAGGACCCGTCGGCGTCGATGAAGATCGCCGAGCTGCTGGCGGAGGCCGGTCTGCCCGACGGCGTCTTCAACGTCGTCCACGGTGACAAGGTCGCCGTCGACCGCCTCCTGGAGCACCCGGACGTCGCCGCCGTCTCCTTCGTCGGCTCGACCCCGATCGCCCGCTACATCCACACCACGGCCTCGGCGAACGGCAAGCGGGTCCAGGCCCTGGGCGGCGCCAAGAACCACATGCTGGTTCTGCCGGACGCGGACCTGGACGCGGCGGCCGACGCCGCCGTCTCGGCCGCCTACGGCTCGGCAGGCGAGCGCTGCATGGCCATCTCGGCCGTCGTCGCCGTCGGCGCGATCGGCGACGAGCTGGTGCAGAAGATCCGCGAGCGCGCGGAGAAGATCAAGATCGGCCCCGGCAACGACCCGGCCTCCGAGATGGGCCCGCTGATCACGGCCGCGCACCGCGACAAGGTGGCGTCCTATGTGAAGGGTGCGGCCGACCAGGGCTCCGAGGTCGTCCTCGACGGCACGGGCCACACGGTGGAGGGCTTCGAGGGCGGCCACTGGATCGGCCTCTCGCTGCTGGACCGCGTGCCGCTGACGGCTGACGCGTACAAGGACGAGATCTTCGGCCCGGTGCTGTGCGTGCTGCGCGTCGACACCTACGAGGAGGGCGTGGCCCTCATCAACGCGTCCCCGTTCGGCAACGGCACCGCGATCTTCACCCGGGACGGCGGCGCCGCCCGCCGCTTCCAGCTGGAGATCGAGGCGGGCATGGTCGGCGTGAACGTGCCGATCCCGGTGCCCGTCGGCTACCACTCCTTCGGCGGCTGGAAGGACTCCCTCTTCGGGGACCACCACATCTACGGCAACGACGGCACGCACTTCTACACCCGCGGCAAGGTCGTCACCACCCGCTGGCCGGACCCGTCGGAGGCCCCCATCGGCGTCGACCTGGGCTTCCCGCGCAACCACTGAGCGCGATCCAGCAAGGCCGTGAAGCCGTCCGCGATGCGGACGGCTTCATGTTTTTTTGACACTCCCGCAACGATTCCCGTTCAGGCGGGACGAAAGGGGTGACCCAGGCGCTCTTCATGATTGACCTTCGAAAGCAAGGTCAGACTTGAGTAGGTCTTGATGATTGCAACATAGAGGCGTTACAGCCTGGGAAAGTTATGTGACATGGGTCGCTCCGCTGTTGCGGATTCCGTAGGTAAACGGCCATTGACGCAACGGTTTCCGTCAAGGTTCCATCAGCGTCGGGAGCGGACGAAGAGATGAACGACGCGAGCCGCCGGAGGCGATAACGCTCCCGCCCGAATCATCTGACGCACGAGTCGATCGGAACCGCTTCAATGACCGACACGCTCCGCCCTGTCGAGCCGGCCCTCCCGGACGCCGTCCCCACGGCCTCCGGCAGTCCCCAAAAGCTCAAGCGCTCCATCGGCATCGTCGGCGGCACCCTGCTGACGCTCTCCTGCGTGACGCCCGCTTCCACGCTCTTCGTGGTCGTGCCCGACCTGTTCTCGTCCCTCGGCACGGCGACCGCGCTCACCATCGCGATCGGCTCGCTGCTCTGTATAGCCGTGGCGTTCTGTTACTCCGAGCTGGGCACCCTCATCCCCAGCGCGGGCGGCGAGTACGCCATGGTCTCCACGATGGCCGGACGCCTCGCGGGCTGGCTGGTCTTCGTCCTCTCGCTCCTGGTCGTCATGATCGTGCCGCCGGTGATCGCGATGGGCACGGCGGACTACCTCGCCCCGATCGTGCACCTCGACCCCTCCTACGCGGGCGCCGCGGTCATGCTGCTCGCCACCCTCGCCGGTCTGCTCGACCTGCGGGCCAACGCCTGGATCACCGGCGTCTTCCTGGTCCTCGAAGTCATCGCGGCGGCCGTCGTGGCGGTCCTGGGCTTCACGCACAGCGAGCGCGGCGCCGGCAGCCTGGTCTCGATGCAGGTGGCGGGCTCCGGCGGCCACACGGACACCGTGACGGCCATGCTGGTCGTCTCCGGGCTCGCCATCGCCCTCTTCGTCACCCAGGGCTTCTCGACCGCGGTCTACCTCTCCGAGGAACTGGAGAACCCGCGCCGCAACGTCGCCCGTACGGTCCTCGCCACCCTCGCCATCTCCACGGTGATCATCCTGGTCCCGGTCGTCGCGATCACCATGGGCGCCTCGGACCTGTCGACGCTGACCGGCGGTGACATCAGCGCCATGGTCACCGCCTGGTCGAACTCCGCCGTCGGCACCTTCGTCAGCCTCTGCGTGGCCCTCGCGATCATCAACGCGGGCATCGTCATGGTCATCCAGAACTCGCGGGTCCTGTTCGCCTCCGCCCGCGACAAGGCGTGGCCCGAGCCGGTCAACAAGGGGCTCTCGCGGCTCGGCCGCTTCGGCTCCCCCTGGGTCGCCACGCTCCTCGTCGGTGTCCCCGGCGCCCTGCTCTGCTTCGTCAACCTGGACACCCTGTACGGCGTGACCGGCGTGTCCGTGACGGGCATGTACCTGCTGGTCGCGGTCGCCGCGCTGCTCGCCCGACGCGGCAAGCACGCCGGCACGACCGCCTGGCGGATGCCGCTGTGGCCCGCGATGCCGGTCCTGCTGATCGCGGTCCTCGCGTACATCCTGAGCCAGCAGGACGTGACCTACCTGCTGTGGACCGGCGGCATCACCGCCGTCGCCACCCTCTACTGGGCCTTCTACCTGCGCCCGCGCCGCGAGACCCGCTGGCTGGTGTCGATCCCCGAGGACGCGCAGGCCTGAGCGCCTGGCCGAAGTCCTTCGTCACCACCGGGCACGACCCGTCGTCCTTGCCACCCGCGCTGCGGCAGGTGGCAGGGGCGACGTCGTTTCCGGTGCCGACGCCGACCCCCGCCCCGGAGCGGCCGCGTTCGCGGGCGGGCGCGGCGGCCGCGGCGGGCGCGGCGGGCGTACGGTCGCGGCCGTCGTACCACGGTCGCGGCGGTCGTACCACGGTCGCGGTATGCCGGGCGGTGACCGTACTCCCGTGGGAGGGGCGAGGGTTCAGCCCGGTGGCTGCATCGGTTGTCGGTGGCGGCCCGTACCGTTGACGCATGGATCTTCGACTGCCCCGACTGCGCGGGCTCCGGTGGGGGTCCCTCCCTGCTCGAACGAAGTTGAGGGCTCGGAGGACGGCGGCGGCCGCGGCTGCCGCCGTCGTCGTGCTCGCCGGCGCGGGCACGTGGACGGCTGTCGCCTCGGGCGACACCCCGCCCGTGCACCGCGCCGACCGCGTCATGGCCATGGGCGGCGGGGTGCGGCTCGACACCTCGTACTTCACAGCGGGCTCCTCCTCGGCCCGCCGCCCCGCCGTCCTCCTGGCGCACGGCTTCGGCGGCAGCAAGGAGGACGTCCGGGCCGAGGCGGAGAAACTCGCCAGCGACGGATACGCGGTGCTGACCTGGTCGGCGCGCGGCTTCGGCAAGTCGACGGGGAAGATCGGGCTGAACGATCCCCAGGGCGAGGTCGCCGACGTCTCGAAGCTCATCGACTGGCTGGCCGAGCGGCCCGAGGTCCAGCTCGACAAGAGCGGCGACCCGCGCGTGGGCGTCACCGGCGGCTCGTACGGCGGGGCGATCTCCCTGCTGGCAGCGGGCTACGACCAGCGGGTCGACGCGATCGCCCCGTCGATCACGTACTGGAACCTCGCGGACTCCCTCTTCCCGAACGGGGTGTTCAAGAAGCTCTGGACCGGCATCTTCTTCAACTCCGGCGGCGGCTGCGACCGGTTCGAGGCCGAGCTGTGCGCGATGTACAACCGGGTCGCGGAGTCCGGCAAGCCGGACGCCGCCGCGCGCGCCCTGCTGGAAGAGCGCTCCCCGGCCGCCGTCGGCGACCGCATCAAGGTGCCCACGCTCATCGTGCAGGGCCAGTCCGACTCCCTCTTCCCGCTCGGTCAGGCCGACGCGATGGCCAAGGCGATCCGGGCCAACGGCGCGCCCGTCGACGTCGACTGGATCTCCGGCGGCCACGACGGCGGCGACATGGAGACGGCCCGCGTCGAATCCCGCGTCGGCTCCTGGTTCGACCGCTATCTGAAGAACGACAAGAACGCCGACACGGGCCCCGCCTTCCGCGTCACCCGAACCGGCGGCATCGACTCCACCGACGGCGCCGCCCTGCTGAGAGGCGCGAGCGCGGACACCTATCCCGGACTGGAGAGCGGGCCGCACGCCGTCTCGCTGAGCGGCCGCGAGCAGAGCTTCGAGAACCCGGCGGGGGCGAACCCGCCCGCCATCTCGGCGCTCCCCGGACTCGGCGGCTCGGGCGGCCTCGCCCAGCTCTCCTCCCTCGGCGTCGGCGTCTCCCTCGACTTCCCGGGCCAGTACGCGCGCTTCGAGTCCACGCCGTTCGCCCATGACCTGCGGATCACCGGATCGCCGAAGGTGACGGTGCACGTCACGTCGAGCACCGACGACGCGGTCCTGTTCGGCAAGGTCTACGACGTCGGGCCGGGCGGCACCCAACAGGTGCTGCCCTCGCAGCTGGTCACCCCCGTGCGCGTCCCGGGCGCGAAGGCCGGCAAGGACGTCACCATCACCCTGCCCGCCATCGACCACGAGGTGCAGAAGGGCCACCGGCTCAAGCTGGTCCTCGCCTCGACGGACCTCGGGTACGCGTCACCGGCGGCCCCGGCGACGTACACCGTGTCCCTGAAGAGCGACCTCCAGGTCCCCACGGCATCCGGTGTGACGACGGCCGCCGCCCCGCTGCCCGCCTGGGTGTGGTGGCTGCCGCTCGCGGGCGCGCTGGTCGCGCTGGCGCTGCTGCTGACGGGCCGCCGCCGTACGACACCGGGGGCGCCCGATCCGGAGCTCGCCGAAGTGCCGCTCCAGATCACGGACTTGAGCAAGCGGTACGCGAAATCTGCGGACCGGTACGCGGTACGGGAGCTGTCCTTCCGTGTCGAGAAGGGCCAGGTCCTCGGCCTGCTCGGGCCGAACGGCGCGGGCAAGACGACCACCCTGCGCATGCTCATGGGCCTCATCAAGCCCGACGGCGGCGAGATCCATGTCTTCGGGCACCAGATCAAGCCCGGCGCGCCGGTGCTCTCCCGGGTCGGGGCGTTCGTCGAGGGCGCGGGCTTCCTGCCACACCTCTCGGGCCGCGAGAACCTGGAGCTGTACTGGCGGGCGACGGGCCGCCCGCCGCAGGACGCCCATCTGGAGGAGGCCCTGGAGATCGCGGGCCTGGGCGACGCGCTGGCCCGCGCGGTCCGCACCTACTCCCAGGGCATGCGCCAGCGCCTCGCCATCGCCCAGGCGATGCTCGGCCTCCCGGACCTGCTGATCCTCGACGAACCCACCAACGGCCTCGACCCGCCACAGATCCGCGAGATGCGCGAGGTGATGATCCGTTACGCCGCCGCGGGCCGCACGGTCATCGTCTCCAGCCATCTCCTGGCCGAGGTCGAGCAGACCTGCACGCACCTGGTGGTCATGGACCGCGGCCGACTGGTCCAGGCGGGCCCGGTGAGTGAGATCGTCGGGTCCGGCGACACCCTGCTCGTCGGCACCGCGTCCCCCGTGGACGAACCGGTCGTCGAGAAGGTCGGCGCGCTGCCGGGCGTGGCCTCGGCCGTCACCGCCGACGGCGGGCTGCTGGTCCGCCTCGACCCCGCCGGAAGCGCACAAGGCCTGGTCGTGGAGCTCGTGCGGCTCGAAGTGCCCGTGACGTCGGTGGGCCCCCACCGTCGCCTGGAAGACGCGTTCCTCACCCTGATCGGAGGCTCAGCATGAGCACGCTCGTCGAGCGCACCGAGACGGCCGACGGGTACCGGGCGCGGCACACGCTTCCGTTGCGCGTGGAGCTGATCCGGCAGTTGAAGCGGCGCCGCACCCTGGTCATGGGCGCGATCCTCGCGGCACTGCCGTTCGTCCTCGTCGTCGCCTTCGCGATCGGCGGCCGGCCGGGCGCGCGCAACGGCCAGGTCACCCTGATGGACACGGCCACCGCGTCGGGCGCGAACTTCGCCGCGGTGAACCTGTTCGTCTCGGCGGGCTTCCTGCTGGTGATCCCGGTCGCGCTGTTCTGCGGTGACACCATCGCCTCCGAGGCGAGCTGGTCGTCGCTGCGCTATCTGCTGGCGGCCCCCGTGCCGCGGGCGCGGCTGCTGTGGTCCAAGCTCACCGTCGCCCTCGGCCTCAGCCTCGCCGCGATGGTGCTGCTGCCGGTCGTCGCGATCGCGGTGGGCACCGCGGCCTACGGCTGGGGTCCGCTGGAGATTCCCACCGGCGGTGCGCTCTCCGCGGGCACCGCGTCCCAGCGGCTCCTCGTGGTGATCGCGTACATCTTCGTGTCCCAACTGGTCACCGCCGGGCTCGCGTTCTGGCTGTCGACCAAGACGGACGCCCCGCTGGGCGCGGTCGGTGGCGCGGTCGGCCTCACCATCGTCGGCAATGTGCTGGACGCCGTCACCGCCCTCGGCCACTGGCGCGACTTCCTGCCCGCGCACTGGCAGTTCGCCTGGGCCGACGCGGTGCAGCCCACCCCGGAGTGGAGCGGCATGATCCAGGGCGCGGCGATTTCCATAACGTACGCGCTCGTGCTGTTCGCCCTGGCCTTCCGGGGTTTCCGGCGCAAGGACATCGTGTCCTAGGTCTCCGGAAGATCACCCACCGGTCTCGACGGCCCCCCGTCGTGGCCGCTTCGAGATCCATCCGCAATGCTCCGGAGCGCACAGTCCGGCCCCCTCGGACGTCACAGTCACAGACGTCGGCCCACACACGGCCGCTCACCGAGGGGGCACACATGGGGATGGACCACATACGGACGCGGGCCATGGGCGGTCGTCGACTGCGCGGCGCCCTGCTCGCCCTGACGACGGCGGGCGCCGTCCTGCTGACCGGATGCAGCGCGAGCGGTGACGGCAGCAACTCCGCGGACGGCGCCGACAAATCGGGGGGCCGCAACCTTCCCCTGCCCGCGCCCGCCCAGACGTCGGGCTCCGACAGCGCCCAGGGGGAACAGACCGGCGCTCCCGACCGCGAGATCGCTCCGTCGCCCGACTACCTCTCCACCTTCGCGCTCGACGTCGACACCGCCTCGTACGGCTACGCCCGCCGCACTCTGGCGAACGGGCGGATCCCCGACCCGTCCACCATCCGCCCCGAGGAGTTCGTCAACAGCTTCCGCCAGGACTACGCGCGCCCCGACGGCAACGGTTTCTCGGTCTCCGTCGACGGCGCCCGCACGGATGACGACCGCTGGTCGCTGGTCCGGGTCGGCCTCGCCACCCGCGCGGCCGAGAGCGACCGGGAACGCCCGCCCGCCGCCCTCACGTTCGTCATCGACGTCTCCGGCTCCATGGAGGAGCCGGGCCGTCTCGACCTGGCCAAGGACTCCCTCGACGTGATGACCGACCGGCTGCGCGACGACGACTCGGTCGCGCTGGTCACCTTCAGCGACGAGGCGAAGACCGTGCTGCCCATGACACGCCTCGGCGACCACCGCGGCCGCGTCCACGACGCGATCGACGGCCTGGAGCCCCAGGATTCGACCAACCTCGGCGCGGGCGTGGACACCGGGTACGACACGGCCGTCGAGGGTCTGCGCGAGGGCGCCACCAACCGGGTCGTCCTGATCTCCGACGCGCTCGCCAACACCGGCGACACCGACGCGGACTCCATCCTGGAGCGGATCTCCACCGCCCGCCGCGAACACGGCATCACCCTCTTCGGCGTCGGCGTGGGCAGCGAGTACGGCGACGCCCTCATGGAACGCCTCGCCGACAAGGGCGACGGCCACACCACGTACGTCTCGAACGAGGACGACGCCCGTACGGTCTTCTGCGAGCAGCTCCCGCAGAACATCGACCTCGCGGCCCGCGACGCCAAGGCGCAGGTCGCCTTCGATCCGCAGACGGTCGAGAAGTTCCGGCTGATCGGCTACGACAACCGCAAGGTCGCCGACCAGGACTTCCGCGACGACCGGGTGGACGGCGGCGAGGTGGGACCCGGCCACACGGTGACCGCCCTCTACGCCGTGCGCACCAGGCCCGGCGCCTGGGGCCACCTCGCCACCGCGAGCGTCCGCTGGCTCGACCCCGACTCCCGCGCCCCGCACGAGGAGTCCGGTCAGCTGGAGACCGGCGCCCTCCACGACGGCGTGTGGACCTCGCCGCGGTCCTTCCAGGTCGCTGCCGTGGCCGGCTACTTCGCCGACGCCCTGCGCGCGGACGACGCCCGCTGGAGCAGCTCCCTGCCCGGCGCGCTGCCCCTGGACGAACTCGCCACCCGGGCCGCCAAGCTGGCCGACTCCTCGCAGGACACCGCGGTACGCGGCCTCGCGACCGCGGTCGAGCAGGCGAGCCGGGTGAACGACTGCGAGGGAGGCTGCTCCGGGTAGCCGACACGTGTCCCGTCCATTGCGTTCTCCTTACGCCTGAGTAAGTTGACTCACGAGTAAGAACCCTGCGACCAGGAGCCGCCATGGGCGTACGCAAGGATCTGAAACGGGCCGGGCAGCGCACCGGCCTGGCCAGTCGCGGCAAGGTGGAGCTGATCAGGGACGCGACCGGCACGGTCCGCGAGGCACGCGCCGCCCGCTTGGCGGCGCCCCCCACCACCGGCAGCACCGCCGACCTGCCCTTCACCAACGCGGCCGAGGCCCCCGACGCCGTCGTCCTGCGCCGCAGCGAACACGGCGCCTGGCGGCCGGTGACCGCGTCTGCCTTCGCCCGCGAAGTGGCCGACGCCGCGCGGGGGTTGATCGCGGCAGGGCTCGAACCGGGCGGCCGGGTCGCGGTGATGTCCCGTACCCGCTACGAGTGGACGGTCCTCGACTTCGCGATCTGGGCGGCCGGCGGCCAGACCGTCCCCGTCTACGCGACCTCGTCCGCCGAGCAGGTGGAGTGGATCGTACGGGACTCCGGAGCGCGCTTGATGATCGTCGAGACCGCCGAGAACGCCGGCACCGTGGCCACCGGCACCGCCCGCCACCCCGAACCGCCGCGCGTGTGGCAGCTGGACGGCGGCGGACTCGGCGAACTCACGCTCCTGGGACGGGACATCGCCGAGGAGGAGGTCACCAAGCGCCGTGCCGCCCTGACCCCCGACGCGATCGCGACGGTCTGCTACACCTCGGGAACCACGGGCAGACCCAAGGGCTGTGTCCTCACCCACGCCAACCTGCACGCCGAGGCCGCCAACACGGTGGAGCTGCTGCACCCCCTCTTCAAGGAGGTCACCGGCCAGACCGCCTCGACCCTTCTCTTCCTCCCGCTCGCCCACATTCTGGGCCGCTGTCTCCAGATCGCCTGCCTGATGGCCCGCATCGAGATCGGCCACTGCCCGAGCATCAAGCTCGACGAACTGCGCCCGGCGCTCAAGGAGTTCCGCCCCACCTTCCTGGTCGGCGTCCCCTACCTCTTCGAGAAGATCCACGACACCGGGCGCGCCACCGCCGAGAAGATCGGCCGGGGCGCCTCCTTCGACCGCGCCGACCGCGTCGGAGTCCGCTTCGGGCAGGCCTACCTGGACAAGTTCCTCGGCGTGGGCAAGGGGCCCGGGCTCGGTCTGTACGCCGCGTGGGCCCTGTACGACCTGCTGGTCTACCGCCGTATCCGCAAGGAACTCGGCGGCCGGGCGCGCTACGCCATCAGCGGCGGCTCCCCGCTCGACCGCAACCTCAACCTCTTCTTCTACGCGGCCGGAATCATCGTCTACGAGGGCTACGGCCTGACCGAGACCACCGCCGCCGCCACCATCGTCCCGCCGCTGAAACCCCGCCCCGGCACGGTCGGCCTGCCGGTCCCCGGCACCGCCGTCCGTATCGCCGACGACGGCGAGGTCCTCATCAAGGGCGGCGTCGTCTTCGGCGCCTACTGGAACAACCCGGCCGCGACGGACGCGGTGTTGCGGGACGACTGGTTCGCCACCGGCGACCTCGGCGCCCTGGACGAGGACGGCTATCTCACCATCACCGGGCGCAAGAAGGACATCCTGATCACCTCCGGCGGCAAGAACGTCTCGCCCGCCGTGCTGGAGGACCGGCTGCGCAGCCGTTCGCCGGTCGGCCAGTGCCTCGTCGTCGGCGACAACCGGCCCTGCATCGCCGCCCTGATCACCCTCGACCCCGAGGCGGTCGCCCACTGGATGTCGGTCCGCGGGCTGCCCTCCGGCACGCCGATGTCGGAGGTCGTCCGGGACCCGCGGATGCGCGCCGACGTGCAGCGGGCCGTGGACTACGCCAACGAGGCCGTCTCACGTGCCGAGTCGATCCGCGTCTTCGCGCTGGTCGAGGGCGAGTTCAGCGAGGAGAACGGGCTGCTCACCCCGTCCCTGAAGGTCAAGCGGCACGCGGTGATGGCCGCGTACAGGGAGCAGATCGAGGCGCTGTACGGCGAGTGAGCCCCTCGGGCATAGGCGGGCGTTCGGGTGAATTACCCTGCATTTGACGCGTACCGGTTTCTTCGGGCCTCCATATCTCGTTCACAGTCTGCAGGTCGTGGCAAGTGCGAACGTGCGGCATCACGGTCCCTGCGACGACCCTGCGGAACCGGCGATCGGCGAGATCGCATCACGACCGACGCCGGCTTCCCATTCCCGCCTGAGAGGAAGACAACGAGAGTGCGACAGACCCTGAGCAAGGGATTGGTCGTGGCCGCCGCCGCGACAAGCGCCCTGTCTCTGTACGGCACATGGGCATCCGCGGCCCCCCGCATGCTCGGGACCGCGGCGGAGTCACCCGCTGTGCTGTCGGGCAATACGACTCCGCGGGACACCCCGGGTGAGCCGGATGCCCGGGAGACCGCATACGCAGAGGGCACGTCCGCGTACGAGGACGGCACGTCCGGAGACGGGGACGGCACGTCCGGAGACGGGGACGGCACGTCGGGTTACGGAGACGGCACTTCCGGATACGGAGGCGACACGCCCGGATACGGCGCCGAGGAGCCGAGTGACCACCCCTCCTGCGGGTGCTCCAAGTCGCCCACGCCTACACCCACACCCACCAAGACGGTCACGCCACCTCCGACGAAGAGCACCCCGCCGGCGCCCCCGTCGCCCACGCCCACCCCGTCGAAGACACCGCCTGTGACACCGCCGGCGCCTCCGAAGATGGCCGAAACCGGCGCCGAGAGCGTCCTCGTGGGCACGGCCGCCAGTGCGGCGCTGATGGCCGCCGGAACCGTCCTGTACCGGCGAGGCCGGGCCGCGTCCCGTCGGTAGTGCACCGGGTGCCGGACGCCTCGCGCCCGGCACCCGCCACCCCTCCCGCGTCCGCTGCGCCGCCCGGGGCCGGGCGGGCGGCGGACACGGAAAGGCGTCTCGTGCGGTCATCCTTGCGGGCGATCAGCGCCGAGCCGCCCGACTCAATTGGTGCATTTAGCGTATATATGGCTATGCCTCAGTTTTGAGGCTAGCCGCACCAAAGGAGTGGGAATGACGTCCAAGCGTCGCCGGTCCACCCTCAGGCGACTGGCGTTCATCACCGCCGGAGTGTTCGCGTCAGCGGCAGTTGTTCCGAATCCTGCCCTGGAGGCCGACTTCGCAGGACGGCCCGGTTCGCAGCACTGCGTGCCGGTTGCGGGGGCCGCGGCACCGACCGCTTCCCCGGCGGCGCCGGCCGCCGGTCGTCCCAGCCCTTCCGTGTGCCCCGCGTACGGGGCGGATGCCTCCTCGGGAACGGCAGCGCGCCCGCCCGCGTTCGGTGCGTACCTCAACTACGGGCCCAGCGGGGTGAAGCGCATGAACGAGCTCAGCAAATGGCTCGACGGATCCGAGGTGCGCGTGGGGCACACGTACCTGCCGGGGGACCTGTGGAGCAACATCGAGGGCGCGCCGGGCTTCCTCGACAGCTGGGCCGACTGGCGGCGGGCCAAGGACGACCGGCTCTTCGTGCTCAACGTCCCGATGATGGAACGCAACGAGGGACGCGTCCCCGACACGGAGGTCAGACGGCTGCTGCGGCGCGCCGCCGCCGGCGCGTTCGACCAGCACTTCCGGGCGCTGGCCCGGCACCTCGTCGACCTGGGGGTGCCGGACACGATCCTCGTGCTCGGCTGGGAGATGAACGGCATCACGTACACCCACCGCTGCGGCCCTGATCCGGCGGACTGGAAGACGTACTGGCGGCGCATCGTCACCGTCATGCGCTCGGTGCCCGGACAGAAGTTCACGTTCGACTTCGCCCCGAGCCGGGGTGTGGACGCGGTTCCGTGGACGGAGTGCTATCCCGGTGATGACGTCGTCGACATCATGGGCATGGACTCGTACGACCAGCCAGCGGGAATCTCGTTCGACAAGCAGGTGTCCGAGCCCTATGGGCTCCAGGCACAGGTGACGTTCGCGAAGGCTCACGGCAAACCGATCTCGTATCCGGAGTGGGGCCTGTTCCGCAACGGCGACAACGCGTCGTACATGCTGCGCATGCTCGCCTGGATGGACGAGCACAAGCCGCTGTACAACACGATCACCGACTACTGCCCGCACGGCGTGTGGCAGTGCTCCGCCAATCCCCGGGCGTCCGCCATCTACCGGGCGGTGCTGGCCGGTCAGCACCCGCCTGTCGCGACACCGGCGCCGTCGGTCCCCACCCCGTCGACGCCCACGGTTCCCCTCGAGCCGCATCCGACGCCGAATTCGACACCGACGGCGACGGCCACGCCTCCCCAGGCGCCCCACTGCCCGTGCAGGCCGACAGAGTCCCTGGACTAGGCGGGCCACTTGCCCGGCGGCAGGCTCGCCCCTCCTCTGTCGCGGGCGGTGGGAACGCTACTTGGGAACGCTGGTCGGGAGCGCGGTCGAGAGCGCCGGTCGGGAGCGCTACTGGGGACCCGGGGATCCGGTGGTGGCCGTCCGGCGCAGGATCCTCTTGCCCCAGGCCCGCGCGGCGGCCTCGCAGGCAGCGGCCGCCAGCAGCGGCGCGGTGCGGCGACGGGCCAGCAGAAGACGTTGGTTGACGATCACCTCCGGGCCCCAGCGGTGCTTGTACGGCTCGTTGCCGCGCAACAGACTCAGGACCCGGCTCCGGTCACCGGCCACGAGATCCTCGGTGGAGGCGCGCAGCAGCATCGTCGCCACGTCCGCCTTGCGCTCCCGCAGCTGCGGGTCCACGCCGTACAGATACAGGCCCGCCAAGCTCTTCGACAGCAGCGTCAGATCGACCGCCACCACGGCGCCGTCGAGCACGAACTCCCGCACGGCCGCCTCGCCGGACCGGACCATCGGGCGCACCGACCGGACCAGATGCTCCAGGAACCGCGGCCGCACGTGCTCCGACGTCACCTTCCTGCCCTGCCACTGCAGCATGTGCAGCTCAAGGAGCCGACGCAGCGCACCCTCTGTCTCGTCGTCACGCACGACACGTGACTCGACGCCGAGCCGGGTGAGCTTGTTGATCTTGTTGCGGATCCGCTGGGCGCGCGCCGACGGCAGCCGGCCGATCAGCTGGTCCATGGGGAGGACGGGCAACTCCAGGCACTCGGAGTCGGCCACTCGGTGACGCGGACCGCGCCAGCAGAGGTAGACCCGCTCCACCGCGCCGCCCGGCCGCACCTCGCGGAAGTCGATCAGGGCGGTGCGGGCCAGCTCGGCCAGGGCGTCCGCCAGCGCCGTGGCGACCTCAGCAGCCGCCGTATCGTCGAGGAGCACATCGTTGAAGTCGGAGATGGCGCCGCCGATCGGCACCAGCGCCGGCCACGGGCGGCGCACCCGCATCAGCGGTGCGGCAGCCAGCAGTTCACCGCCGCCACGCACCAGGACGAGCCGAAGCCCGCCCGGCGTTCCGTAGGACAGCCACCACGAGTGCAGCCAGGCGTGGCTCTGGAACGGCGTGGCCGACCGGCAGGACCGGTGCAGGCGCCCCCACTCCCCGGCCAGCTCCGCGAACGCGGGCTCGTCGGTGCACACCTCCACCGACAGCGTGCTGCCGGACGTGGTCATCACAGCGTCCCGTGGGCGTCGGCCGCGAGGGCCGGGCCGGGCACCTGTGCCCGCTCCCGCTCGCCGTCCGCCACCCGCCGCGGCCGCGCCAGCAGTGCGAGGCCGCCCAACAGACCTCCGGCGCTCGCTCCCACGATCGAGGTCAGCGTCGGGGAAAGGGACGACGGCTCGGTGGGCTTCAGGGCACGGGACAGGCGCACGAGCCCGACGCCGGTGTCGTTCTTGGTCCGGTTGACTTGCTCGGTCAGCGCGCGGGATACGGCGTCGGCCATGTCGGTCGCCTGGTCGGGGCGCCCGGAGGTCGCCGTGATCGCGACCATCGGCGCGTCGGGCGACGTCGCGGCCTGCACGCTCTTGCGCAGCGTCTTCACCGGCACGCCCGCCCACACCTGCGCGTCCCCCAGCACGGCGAGTTGTGTCACGACACGGCCGTACGCCTGTGCGAAGCCGAGTGCCGCCGCAGGATCGGCCTTCTTCTCCCCTGCCGGTACGGCGATGACGTAGCTCGTGGCCGTGTACTGAGGTGGCTTCATCACTCCGTACGCGCCGCCGGCCGTGGCGCCGAGCAGTGCGCCGATCGGGATCAGGCACCGCAGAAGCAGCCGCGACACGCGCGCGAGAATCCGGCGAGGCGGTCGCACGGGCTGGCTGGGGTTGTCGGTCATCAGGGACTCACTTCCAGGTTGAGCCGGACAGGACTGCCGTGTACACGTCCATCAGCTGCTGGGCGGTGCGCTCGATGCTGTAATGCCGCACGGCGTCCGGGACGGCTCGCTCACCGGGGCCGGCCGCACGCAGCCGCAGCAGTTCCCGCGCATACGTCTCGGCACCGCCCGTGAGGCACTTGGCGCCCGGCGCCGCGTCGGGTGGCAGATCCGCGAGGGCAGGGGCGGTCGTGTACAGCACGGGGAGCCCGGCCGCGAGCGCCTCCAGCACGGCCAGGCCGAACGTCTCGTCCGTGCCGGGCGCGGCGAGCACGTCCATCGCGGACAGCAGCGCGGGGAGCTCGGGCACATCGCTGCGCGGATCCGGCAAGTAGGGGAGCTCGCCGGTCAGTACCACCCGGTCCGCGATCCCCAGCTCTCGCGCGGTGCGCCGCAGTTCCTCCCGCTCGGGCCCGGCGCCGGCCAACAGCAGCCGTACGTCGCCGGGCAGCAGGGCCATCGTGCGCACGGCCACGTCGAAGCGCTTGGCGGGGACGAGGCGGCCGATGCAGCCCACCACGTACGCGTCCTCGGGCAGTCCGTAGAACGCGCGGGCCTCCTTGCGGCGCACCTCGTCGAACTGGAAGCGGGCCGCGTCGATGCCGTTCGGGACGACGTGGATGCGCTCATCGGGCACGCCCCAGCGGCGCAGCAGTCCGGCGACCGTCGGTGAGACGGCGGCCGTGACACGGCCAAGGCGTTCGGTGGCCAGGTACAGGGCCCGGATACCCGCGTTGAGGGTCCTGCCTTCCAACCGCGTCGCGCACAGCGAGTGCTCGGTGGCCACCACGGCCCGGACACCCGCGAGGCGCGCCGCGATCCGGCCGTACACGCACGCCCGGTACAGGTGCGTGTGCACCACGTCGTAGCGGCCGGCGCGAATCTGCCCGGCCAGGCGGAAGAGGGCACCGAGGTCTCGGTTGCCGCGCATGCCCAGGTTGATGACGCGGACGCCGTCGGCTGCCAGGCCGTCGGCGACCTGACCGGGATTGGTCAGGGTGATCACCTCGCACTTGGCGGGCAGATGGCGTACCAGCAGGCGCAGTTGTTGCTCGGCTCCGCCCACGCCGAGACCGGTGATGATGTGCAGCACCCTCATGACGCCTCCACCGCGCGTCCCCAGGCACGAGCCAGCCGCCGCTTCACTTCCAGACGCGGCGCGGTGTCGGACTGCCCGATGTGGATACGGGGCAGCGCCAGGTCACCGACGTTCTCGGAGCCGGGCGCGATGGCGCAGGCGTAGCGGTAGCCGGCGCTCTGCACGGCGGCTCTGACCCGTGCGTCGACCGTGCCGTACGGGTAGCAGAAACCCTGGATCTCATGGCCGGTGAGCTCGGCGAGCAGGGCGCGGCTGCCATGGACTTCGGCGTTCAGCACGTCGTCCGGGACCCGAGTCAGGTCGATGTGAGTGAGGCCGTGCGAGGCGACCTCGAAGCCCGCGGCCGCGAGGTGGCGGAGGTCGTCCGCGTCGAGCAGCCGCTTGCGTGGCCCGGACACCTCCCAGTCGTTCTCCTCGCCGAGTCGCCCGACCACCGGGAACACGGTGGCACCGCACTCCCAGCGGCTCAGCACGGGCAGCGCGGTGGTGAGGAAGTCGGCGTACCCGTCGTCGAAGGTGAGCCCGACCAGCCCCCGCTCCTCCCGCCGGGCGCGGGCGTCGAGCAGCGCCCGCACGCTCACCCCGCGCAGGCCGCGGCCACGCAGCCAGGCGAGCTGGCGGTCGAGGCGGGCGGGGGAGACGGTGACGTTGAACGGGTCTTCCGTGCAGTCCGAGACGGAGTGGTACATGGCCACCCAGGCGGGGCTCCGCCGGGGACGTCCCCGTACGACCGGCCCAGGGGCCGGTTCAGCCGTACGGGGAGCTTCGAAGGCGTCAACGACCATGGCGCAGCTTTCGTGTGAGGGAGCAACGGATGGTGAGGGAAGCGAGGAGGGCCAGCGACCTGGCGCCTGCGGCGTCCAGGACCCAGGCCAGCAGCAGGTAGACGGCGGTGACGCTCAGACAGCCCGCGGTGAGGGCGGCCGGCGGCGAGGTGAACAGTTGTGCAAAGACGTAGCCGGCTCCGGCGGCGCCCACGGCCGCGCCCACCGGCTTGGCCAGTTCGGCGGCGACGCGGCGGACGCGCACGGCGAGGCTGCGCCTGCCCAGCCCGCGCAGCAGGAGCAGTGCGGTGAGAGTGATGCCGACCGTGTTGGCCGCGGCGATACCGCACGCGCCCCAGGGCCCCACGGCCCAGGCGCCGATGACAGCGGTGGCGACCATGCCCACGGCCATCACACCCGTCGGGTACCAGGTGGCGCGGCCCGCAGAGAAATACGACCGCACCAGCGCGCCCACCAGCGTGTGGCCGAGCAACCCGAGCGTGTACACCCGCATGACCGCGGCGGTCGCGGCGGTGTCCTCGGCCGTGAAGGCGCCGCGCTGGAAAAGGAGTTGGACCATCTGCGGGGCGCACGCCATGATCGCGGCGCCGCCCAGCAGCGCGATGCCGGCCACCATCACCAGATCCCGCTCGATACGGTCCCGGGCCCGCTGTGTGTCGCCCTCGGCGATGGCCCGTGCCAGCACCGGGAAGGTGACGACGCACAGCATCAACGCCAGGGACATCGGCAACTGCCCTACCTTCTGGGCGTAGTTGAGGTGCGAGATGGCGCCGGCCGGCAGCCCGGAGGCGAAGCGGCGCTCGATGAGCACCTGCGACTGGCGGCACAGGGCGAAGAGCAGGACCGTGGAGACGAGGGCGAGCGTGAGCCGCCGGTCGCCGTCCCCGCCGCTCGCGGCGGCGGGCCGGTCGGCCCGCTCGGCGATCCGGCGCCACAGGGACGGCGCCTGCACGGCGACCATCAGGCACCCCCCGAGGGCGACACCGAGGGCAGCGGACCGCACGCCCCAGCGCCCGCTGAGGACGAACATCGTGGCGATGATCGCGGCGTTGTACGCGACGTAGATCGCCCCCGGAGCGAGATACGCGCGGTGGGCCCGCAGCGCGGCACTGCAGTACCCGGCCAGCCCGAAGCTCAGCACGCAGGTCGCGGTCAGCCGGGTGCAGGCCACGGCGAGGGACGGGTCGGGCAGGCCGGGCGCGAGCACGCGGACCAGGAGCGGCGCCCCGGCCGCGAGCACGGCCGCCGCGGCGGCGAAGGCGAGGCACAGCCGCGGCAGCGAGGCGGCGACCAGCGCGCGCACCGGGTCGGGGGAAGCGCTCCCGGCTGCCCGCCGCGCCAGCGCCACGCTGAACGCGGGCACGAGCACGAACGCCATCCCGTCCTCGATCAGCAGCGTCGATGCCATTTCCGGCACGGTCCAGGCCACCAGGAACGCGTCGGTGCCCTCGCCGGCGCCGAAGAGATGCGCGAGCGCCTGGTCCCGTCCGAGTCCGAGCAGCGACCCGGCCACGGACAGCAGAGCGGAGAGAAGCGTCGCCCTCGCGACGAAGCCGCCGGAGGATGTGTCGGTCCGGTCGACGGCCGCCGGGCCCGGGCGGCCGTCGACCGGACCGAGGCCGTCCGCACCGGTCGCCCGGCCGGACGTATCCCCGGTCGTGGCGGACGCGCCCCTTGCCGTGGCGGATGCGGGTCCCGGCGTGGCGGATGTGGGACTCATCGCGTACCCGCCTCCGGGGCGGTGGCCGTCGCCGCGTCACGTGCCAGTGCCCACCAGGCGCAGAGGCCGAAGCTCACGGCCGTCAGGACGGTGGAGGGCCCGCCGATGTCGGCGTAGAGGAAGTCAACGAGCTGCCACAGCAGCAGCCCGCAGGCCGCGATGGCACAGTCCCGGGCGCGTCCCGCCCGCCGCAGCCGCCGCAGGGCGCAGACCAGCAGGGCCAGCCAGCTGCCCGCCACTGTGAGCACGCCCAGCAGGCCCTGCTCGCTGAGGACCAGCAGGTACATGTTGTGCGGCGAGAGCAGCGGCTGGCGCCGGAAGGCCCGGCCCGCTCCCTCGGTGTCGCTGCCCGACGACAGCGCGAGCGAGGCGTGCCCGTCCCGGTGCTGGGGGAAGGCCTTCAACCCCACGCCCGTCGCGGGGTGTTCGTGCCACATGCCGGCCGCCGCCGCCCACAGGGTGTAACGGTCGACGACCGACTGGTCCGGTGCGGCGGTGACCTGCGTGATGCTGGTCAGCCGCTCCTGCAGCACCGCCGTACCGATGCCGAGCCCGCCCACCAGCACCACCGCCGCCGCGACCGCCGCCGCGAACAACTTCACCGCCCGCCGCAGACCGGCCATCAGCAGCTGCGCCCCGCACGCCGCGGCCGTGGCGATCCAGGCACCCCGGCTGAAGGACAGCGCGAGGGGCACGAGGAGCGCGAGCGCGCATACCACCGCCACGGCCCGCTGCTGCCGCCCGCGGGCCCCGAGGGCGAGACCCGTCGCCACCACCAGTCCGAACGCGACGACCGTCGCCATCCCCATCACGTCGGTCGGCCCGAAGGTGCCCACCGCCCGGATATAGGCGCCCTGATACGAGGCCCCGGTTCCGGTGAGGTACTGGTGCACCCCGACCGAGCCCTGCCACAGCGCGAGGCCGACCAGCGACCACAGCACCACCCGGGCGTCGCGCCGGTCCCGCACCAGCAGCACCACCGCGACCGGGACGAGCACGAACACCTGCAGATAGCGGGCCAGTCCCGTGAGGGCGTCGCCGGGCGTCGCCGCCCCGCTCGCGGCCACCGCGATGCCCACCACCGGCAGCCCGAGTACGACCGCCGCAGTCCGCGTCAGCGGGCGCCGCGCCTGCCGCGCGGTGCGTACGACGGCCCACAGCACGACCAGCCCCGAGGCCGCGTCGGCGGGTGTGGCGTTGCTGTCCGGTGCGACCGGCAGCCCCAGCAGGACGATGACCGCCACCACGGGCAGTACGGACAGGACGGAGCCGGCCCGGCGCAGCGCCGGCTGCGGCAGCACCAGCGCGGGCGAGGCTGCCGAGGGAGTGCTCACCGGTGCTCAGCTTCCCGTCGGCCGTACGAACAGGGCCGCCGTGCGCACCAGGATGCAGACGTCCTGCCACAGCGACCAGTTGTCGATGTAGGCGTTGTCGAAGCGGCACCGATCCTCGATCGAGGTGTCGCCGCGCAGCCCTTGGATCTGGGCGAGTCCGGTGATCCCGGTCCGCATCCGGTGGCGCGCCGGATAACCCGGATAGGTCTGGCCGAACTTGGTGACGAAGTAAGGCCGTTCGGGTCTCGGTCCGACCAGGCTCATGTCGCCGCGGAAGACGTTCCACAGCTGGAGCAGCTCGTCCAGCGAGGTGCGGCGGAGGAAATGGCAGAAGCGGCTCATGTGCTGCTCGTCCGCCACACTCCAGCGGGTCGCGGCCTCGTGCGCGCTGGCGGGCCGGTGGGTGCGGAACTTCAGCATCGTGAACGGCCGCCCGTCCTTGCCGATCCGCTCCTGCCGGAACACCACGTCCGGCCCCTCGACGACCCTCAGCACGCTCGCGCACACCAGCAGCACCGGGCTGGCGAGCAGCAGGAGAAGGCCGGAGAGGACCACGTCGAGGACCCGCTTGCCCACGCTGTCGCGCTGCCCGGCGCCGGAACACAGCAACCTGCGGGAGAACCCCGCGAGGTGCCCCGTCCGCGCACGCTGCCCACGCGGGTCGTACGACGGCGAGTCCACGTCGAGCTCCCACAGCTCGCATCCGAACGCGGCAAGCTCCCCCAGCAAGGAGGACTTCCGCACCCGGGTCGCGGGCCCCACGACGAGCACCGTCTCCACACCGTTCTGGATCAGCGCGCGATGCGCCTCCTCACCCGTGGTGAGGACCGGCAGCGCGGGCCCGTCGCCGGAATCGGGGACGGAGTCCGGGGCGTCGGCGACGATACCCACCGGCCGCACTCCGCTGCCCGGGCAGCGCTGCAAGGCGGCCGCGACACGCATGGCCGCCGGGACCGGACCCACCAACAGAGCGGGACGGGGCCGGTGCTGCAGCGCCCTGCGGCGACGCCCGTGCACCGCTCCGCGACCCGTGCAGGCCACCAGGCAGTGCACGGCGCACGCGGTGACGAGGACGGTCATCGGCAGCGGCCGCAGCGGGGAGAGCGCCGCGACGACCGCCCAGCCGACGGCGACCCGCCCGCAGACGGCGGGCAGTTCGTCGAGCACGCCGGGAACGACCGAGGTGTCGTACAACGAGGCCTGTCGGTTCAGACCGATCACGCACAGACCCAGGAAGGCGATGAGCAACGGGTACCGCTGAGCCCCGGGCACGACCAGGGCGCCCAGCAGGGTGCCGCTGCCGTCGACGATCAGCAAGGGCGTCCAGGAGGTCCGCCGCGGACGGGATCCCCGTCCGGAGGGCAGCCCGCGCCGGGCGGTGCCGGTCGGTTCGAGGACGGAGACGGCGCGCTCCGCCGCCCGAGGCTGCCGGCCAGGAGAGGGAACGGTGCTTTCCGCAGTCATGTGTTGATGGACTCCCTGCTCTGGTTGGGTACGACGACCGGCGTGGTGACAGCGCCGAGCAGTTCGCGGTACACGTCGATCACCGCATCCGTGGCGTGCTGTACGTCGTGGGCGGTGAGCACGTGGGAGCGGCCCTGTGCGCCCAGCGCCGCGCGCAGCGGCGCGCGGCGCAGCAGCGTCGTCAGGGCCCGCGCCAGCGCGTCGGGGTCCTCCGGCGGTACCAGGCAGTACGGCAGATGGCCGGGGGGCAGGCTCTCGCGCGCCCCGTCCACGTCCGTGACGAGGACCGGCCGGGCGCACGCCATGGCCTCCAGGGGGACGAGCGCCATGCCCTCCCAGCGGGACGGCAGGACCACGACATCGGCGGCCCGGTACCAGGGGGCGGCGTCGGGTGCCGCGCCGGCGAACTCCACCGAAGCGGGCGCACCAGAGCGCAGTCGGTCCGCGTCCGGACCGTCGCCGACCAGCACCAGCCGGGCGGCGGGCACCTGCCGCGCGACAGCGGCCCAGGCCTCCAGGAGCACGTCCTGGCCCTTCTGGCGGCACAGCCGTCCCACGCACACGACGAGCGGACCCGCTCCGGACCGAGCGCTGTTCCCCTCCGGCCGGAACCTGTACGTGTCGACGCCGTTGGGGATCACCTGCCATGGGGCGGTGATGCCACGCTGCTCCCCGGTACGCCGTTCCGCCTCGCTCACGCACAGGACACGCGTCGCCCATCGCGCCCCGAACCGCTCCCACCGCAGAGCCGCCTGGGCCATGACTCCGTCCACGGCCTCGAACGACCACGCGTGCGGCTGGAAGACGGTCGGGAGTCGGCCGCGTACCGCGAGCCGCGCCGCGAGCCCCGCCTTGGCACTGTGCGCGTGCACGACGTCGGGCCGCACGTCGCGCAGCAGCCGCGCCAGCCGCCGTACCTCGCCCGGGAGCTGACGCCCCGGTGCGCGGGTCGCGTCCCAGGGGAGCACCTCGCAGCCCACCGCGCGCAGTGCGTCCGGCAGTGAACCGCCTCGCGGGCAGGCCACGGTGACGCGCAGCCCTGCGGAAAGCTGTGCCGCCGCCAGGTCCGTCAGGAGCCGGGCGACACCGCCCTCGACCGGTTGAGTGACGTGCAGGACGTGTGGCCCACGTGCAGCGGACGGCGTCGCATGGTGCGGGACGGGTCCCAGGGGACTGCGCATGACCGAGGCTTCCCTTCCGAAGAAAGACTCCGAACCCAGCACAAGATGTGCGGTCGCACGCCCGATATAGAATGCGCCGGATTCGGGACGCAACAGTAGCCGCTTATCCGTACTTATCTGCGAAGCCGTCAACTGTTTCGGAATGGCGTCCTTCCTCCGCGGCTATTTCTCGCGTGGGATCACCCTTTTGGAGTCGTGGTGGGGTGTGATCCCTGGCGGTCGTCCGAATGGCGGAGCCGTGCTCCATTCGGGGTGACCGGCTAAAAGGGGCCTGTCATCAGCGCGATCGGTTCCGGACTCGGTATGCCGGTCCGAGAGCGGTCACATCATCTGAAACGCGCTCGCAGGCTCACCCGTGCGTGCACGGTCCACACGGCGTATCGCCGCTTCGGCCCTCTCCGCAGGCGGCCTGCCGCAGCGGATCTGCCCGGCGCAGTTCGGCGCAACGGGCCCTTGTGCATGAGTTCCTGGAAGTGCCGGCGACAGGGTTTCCAGAAAGCTCCACTCTCGTTAGGCCAGGAGAAGTGAGAACGAGTCTCTCGCGACGTCTGAAGAAAGAAGCACTCTCTGGCGACCGCGGGTTACGGAAGACGAGTTACCAAAGAAAGGCACACGATGAAGACTCTGAAGGCTGCCGCCGTCGTTGCTGGCTCCCTTGCCATCGCCGGTGTCGCCGTGCCCGCCATCGCGGCGGACATGCCGGCGCAGGGGCTCGTGGACAGCGGAATGACGGTCGCGGACAACGTTCCCACGGCAGCCAAGGTGTCGACGGGCTACGTGGGCAACAATGTCGAGCAGGTGGCGCAGGATGTGAAGGACGGTGTGAAGCAGTCGGGAGTCGTGAAGACTCCCGTGGTCGGCGGTACGCTGCCGAAGCCCGCTCTGCCGAACCTCGCCGACGGCGGCCGACTGCTCGGTGGGCTTCCGGTCGGCAAGTAGGCAATCCCTATTGTTCGACGATTCGGGTCGGCTCCGCATTCCTCGGAGCCGGCCCTTCGGCATGTACGGGGGAGTGCGACCGCCTTTGAGAGGGGACTGCGATCGCTCTGCGCGCTAGGCCGAACGAACGATTCAGGATGCCCCGAGTGGCGGTGCGTCGTTGGTTCTATTGGAATGTCCTCGATTCATGCATCGGGGTCTTCCGCTGCGGAGGCGGCCATCTCGTGAGGTGGCGCATCCGTCGGCGTCGGCCGCTTTGTGGCGCGCCGGCAGGAATGCCGTAGGCGGAAGGGCGCCTTTCCTCCTTGTTGGCGCGCCCTCCTCGACCGGCGACGTGCCTGCCGGCCTTCGTCGGCCGCCTCCCGACCGCGGGGCCTGTCTGCGTCTGATGCGGACAGGCCCCGCGGGCTTCTGTGGAACTCAGCAGACCTCGGCGCTCCGTCGCCGGAACGAACGGCGCGGAAAAGCCGATGGCGGCCCGCCGGAACTCCGGCGGCCCGCCATCGGGTGAAGCACGGTTCAGAGGAGCAGGCCGCCCGTGGTCGGGGCGTTCTGCGACTGGTTGATCTGCGCCGTGTTGCACGCGGCGTAGTGCGAGTTCGGGGCCAGGATGACGCCGAGGACGGCGCCGTTGGACCACGGCGCGATGCAGCGGCCGTCGACGAGCGTGCCGTTGACGACGGCAACGCCCTGCTGGGGGGCGTTCACGACGACCGGGGACGACGAGAAGCCGCCACCGCCGGTGACGGTGGTGTTGTTGTCGTCGGCCGCGGCGGCGCCGCCGGCCGCGAGGACGATGCCCGCGGCGAGGGCGGAAATGGCCGTAACCTTGTTACGCATGAGATGCGCCTTTCGGTGGGGCGGTTGGGGTTTTCCGTGCTCCGAATTGCTCGGAGCAGGTCAGAGGAGCAGGCCGCCTTCGTACTGGGCGTTCTGCGACTGGTCGATCTGCGCCGTGTTGCACGCTGCGTAGTGCGAGTTCGGCGCGGCCACGCCACCGAGGACAGCGCCGTTGGACCACGGCGCGACGCAACGGAGGTCGACGCCCGTGCCGTTGATGACGGCAATTCCCTGCTGGGGGGCGTTCACGACGACCGGGGACGACGAGAAGCCGCCACCACCCTTGACGGTGGTGCAGTTGTCGGCCGCGGCGGCGCCGGCCGCCGCGAGGACCATGCCCGCGGCGAGGGCGGAAATGGCCGTAACCTTGTTACGCATGAGATGCGCCTTTCCGGGCTGCGTTTGGGGATTCACCTGCGCCGAATTGTTCGGGACAGGGGTCAGAGGAGCAGGCCGCCCGCGGACGGGGCGTTCTGCGACTGGTTGATCTGCGCCGTGTTGCAGGCGGCGTAGTGCGAGTTCGGCGCGAGAACGCCGGCGAGGACGGCTCCGTTGGACCACGGCGCGATGCAGCGACCGTCAACGAGCGTGCCGTTGACGATGAGAACACCCTGCTGAGGGGCGTTCACGACGACCGGGGACGACGAAAAGCCGCCACCACCCTGGACCTGGGTGCTGTTGTCGCTGGCCGAGGCACCGCCGACGCTGCTGACGACAGCGCCGAGGGCGAGGGCAGTGATGACCGCGAACTTCCTGGGCAACTCGGTTCCTTCCTGAATTCACCGTTGCGCACGCTTACATACCAGGAAACCTTGATATGCGCACATAAGTCACGGGAAGAGGGCCTAACGGGGGCTGATTCCATCGGATGGCGCAATGCCGGGTGTCCCGGCAGGCCGAGCTGGAATAGAGGGGGAAATTCCGTGCGGCTCATCAGGGTGCACGACAACCCGAAAGGCCGCGGCCGACGGCAGCTTGGAGAAATACCCCGTCCGTCGGGCTGCACCGGGCCGCGTACGGAACGAGCGTCGACGTGTGTCCGGCCCACCGGAAGGGAGAGGGCCGGTGGGCCGGACAGATGGTTCGCGGGTCCCGGCGGTGTTCGGTTCCGCCGAGTCAGGATGTGGAGCCGCCGGTCCGGATCCAGCGCCCGGCCTTGCGGCTCCGAGGTGACGGACGTGTGGGGAACCAGGGCCGACAGCGGGCCGAACCGCCCGCGGCACCTGCGGTGTCGGTCTCCGGTTGTCGCGAACCGGATCAGAGCCTCAGAATTCCGGGCCCGCCGGAGTCCCGCGAACCGACGGGACCATGAGGCAGCGAAAGCATCGCCGAGAAGTGAGGACTTTCGCCGGTACGGCCGACTCTTACGGTTTCCGTGAGGTCACTTGCCGAGCAGGGTGCCGAGCCCGATGGCGGTCGGCGCCTGCAGCGGGTGGACCTGAACGGAGCCCTTGCCGGCCGGGTTCTTCACCGGAATCGTGGGCTTCTTGGCGGCGTGCGGGTCCATACCGTCCAGGTACACGCCAGAGACCCCCTCCGGCCTCTTCTCGTCGAACGCGCTCCCGTTGGCGAGCTTGCCGTTGCGGGCCAGCCGCGTCACGGTGTCGACCGCGGGCAGGACCGCCGGAGACACCTTGGTGGGGGACATGAGACCGAGCGGACCGGTCGAGGGGACGGGTGCCGGGGCGGCGGAGGCCGCGACGGCGGAGCCGCCCACGAGACTCGCGCCGATGGCCAACGCCGCAGTGGTGAAAACTGCCTTCTTCATGATTCACCTCGTTTGAAAGTTACCTCTGATCCGACGGCTGGAGAACATAGCAGTCCATGCCCTCTGCAAAAGCGACGCGTTACTCCATACGTATGAAGGTCAAAGGAGTGAACAATGCCGTGCGTATGGTGCCGTCAGAGGGATTCACATCTGGTCGGTGAATCGATTGATCGTATGGTGCGTCCGGTTTCGGCCACTCGGTAATACGAAAGAGGAATCTCAGTATGGCGGCCGGCACCTTGGCGGGGCCGGCCGCTCCACGGCGCGCCCTGTCCGCACCGGCCGGGGGCGCGGGTACTTCAACGGTTTATTAGTGCGTGTTACCCCTAACGGGGGGTTACCGCCGCAACCCGGCGGGGCGCCCTTGACAGGCGGCCTCACCAGGCACGATGCCGCCACCGCGGGCAACGGGTGGTGACGGATCGGGTGTGAGCGGTTGCAGACGGCGACGGGCGATTTCACGGTGGGCTCAAGATCCGATGAACATCGAAAGGAACACCCATGCGTGGTCTGCCCGCACGGCGTATCGCGTCCACCGCTCTCTGCGCCACCCTCCTGGTCGGCATCGCCGGTCCGGCCGCCGTCGCGGCCGACTCGGCCCGAGAGCGCACCCACGCGGCGTCCCATGCACCCGTCCCCGGCGCGGACGCGCTGATCGCCCAGGTCAAGGGTCTCGGCGATCTTGGCAGCGTGCTCACTCCGGTCACCGACCTGCTCAACGAAGTGCTCAAGGCCGACAACGGCCAACTCTCCCCCGAGGCGGCGCAGAAGCTCGTCAGCGCCGTGAAGGACGCCATCGCCAAGATCACCGCGGTGGCCTCGACCGCGGGCGCCCCGGCGGCTCCGGCCACGCCGAAGACCGCCGCGGCGCCGACTGGGACCTCGGCGTCCGAGGTGTCCTCACTGTCTTCGCCGGCCTCGCCGTCCTCACTGTCCTCGCTCGCGAAGCACGGTGGCGACAGCAAGGCGCCTGCGGCCAAGGACCTCGCGAGTGACGCGCTCGCCGGCCTGCAGAAGGCGGTCGACACCCTGCTCGCGGCCGTCACCTCCGGCAACGTCGCCCAGGTCCTCCCGGCGGTCACCGGCGTGGTGACCGGCCTGGTCAACTTCCTCGTCGCGAAGCTGCTCGGCGGCGGACTGCCCGCGGCCAACCTGCCGGGCCTGCCCCCGCTGCCGAGCCTGCCGGGCCTGCCGGTGCCGTTGCCCCTGCCGGTGCCGTTGCCGGTCAAGTGATCCTCGGGTGAGCCTCTGGTGACCTTGCGATGATCTGAAGCGGACCGCGTTCTCCGCCGTTGGGCCGGTCGTTGTGGCCGTCCCAACGGCGGAGGTGTTGTACGGCCGCGATCCTTCAGAGATCTCATGGAGGGGCGTCCCTCGTCCGTGTGGACGGCCCCGGTGGCATCGGCCGGTCGGGTGAGCAGGCGCCGGGCCGTTCTCCAGCCCGTCGATAAGGTCACGTGGTGACCTCAACCCCAAGCGAAACGCGCTCCCTTCGCAGCGCCGAGCCCGGCACGTTCGTCGCGCCGCGCTGGAGCGGCGAGGCCCCCGACGGAACCGACATGCAGTACCTGCCGGCCCTCGGTCTGCGCGGCTGATGCGGCGGGCCGCGGGCGGCTCCGCGTTCGCCCTGCTGCTGGTGCTCACGGGCGCGGCCGGGCTACTGGCCTCCTGGGTCATCACCCTCGACAAGTTCAAGCTGCTGGAGGACCCCCACTTCGTCCCGGGGTGCAGCCTGAACCCGGTGGTGTCCTGCGGCAGCGTGATGAAGAGCGACCAGGCTTCGGCCTTCGGATTCCCCAACCCGATGCTGGGCCTGGTGGCCTACGGCATCGTGATCTGCGTCGGGGTGAGCCTGCTGGCCGGTGCGGCGTTCCCCCGCTGGTACTGGCTGACCTTCGAGGGGGGCTGCCTGTTCGGGATCGGGTTCGTGTCCTGGCTGCAGTTCGAGTCGCTGTACCGGATCGGCGCGCTGTGCCTGTGGTGCTGTCTGGCCTGGCTCGCGACGATCCTGCTGTTCTGGTACGTGACGTCCTTCAACGTGCGCAACGGCTTCCTGCCCGCGCCGGGCCTGCTGAAGGCCTTCTTCGCGGAATTCTCCTGGGTGCTGCCGCTGCTGCACATCGGAGTCGTCGCAATGCTGATCCTGACCCGTTGGTGGGACTTCTGGACGAGCTGACCCGTGCTGCGGCCGGGGGATTCTTGAACTGATGGCGTCTTCGCGCTCGTTCCGCGGTACGGACCTCGATTCTCCGGCCGGTGCGAGGAGAGACACGGACGGGCCCGGGAGCCGGGGAGCGCGTCGGGCCCGCCGGCGTTCCGGGTGCGGACAGCACCGTATGGCCGTACCGGTGGTGACCGTACGGCCCGCCTGGCGGTTACCGCTACGGACATCCGAAACCAGTACGAGGGAGCGAGCCATGGTCGTCGGTGCCGGCGGAGTACCGATGGGTGCGGAGCAGGGGACCGGGAGCCCGGCGAGAAGCGGACCGCAGCGACGGACGCGGCGGGACATAGGGCGCGGGCTGCTCGCCGCCGTCGCCGCCTTGGCGCTCGCTCCCGTCGTGGCCGCCTCGCGCGCCTGGCGGCCCGCGGACGGCCCCGTGGACGCGGCGGACACGGCCTTCGACGAGATCTACCACGGCCGTCGCATCCAGGGCACCCTCCTCCCCGCCACCGGATGCGGCGCCGACGGCTGCGAGTGGCAGGTCACCGTGGACGGCCGCCCGCTGCACCTGATGCGCCGCGCCGACGGCACCTGGCTGACCATGGTCGACCACTACAGCTCGTACCGGACCTCGCTGGAGGCCACCCGGGCGGCCGTCGACGAACTCGGCCCCGGGCAGCGGCTGCGCGACCTGGCTTCGGGCCCGACCGGCGGGAGGTATCTGCACATGGGGGACCAGCATGGTGTACGTGCGTAAGGACGTGAGCACGCTGACGCGCACCGAGCGGTTGCGGTTCGTCAACGCGCTGCTCGAGGTCAAACGGCGGGGCGAGTACGACGAGTTCGTGCGGATGCACATCGCGTACTACACCTCCGACGGCGAGAACGGCCTGCGTGCGGCCCACATGGCGCCCTCCTTCCTGCCCTGGCACCGCCGCTTCCTGCTGGACCTGGAGCGGGCGCTGCGCCGGGTCGACTCGTCGGTGACGGTGCCGTACTGGGACTGGACGCGGGACCGTTCGACGACGGCCGTGCCCTGGACCGAGGACCTCCTCGGCGGCAACGGGCGCAGCCCGGACCACCAGGTCATCACCGGGCCGTTCGCCTACGCGCAGGGGAAGTGGACCATCAGGGAGGGCGTCACCAACGGGGAGTTCCTCACCCGGGACCTCGGGCGCGCCCGCGCCCCGCTCGCACTGCCGACGAAGGCCGAGCTGGAGTCCGCGCTCGCCGACCCGGTCTACGACACCTCGCCCTGGGACTCCACGTGCACCAAGGGGCTCCGCAACAAGCTGGAGGGGTGGGGGACCGGGGGGGACAGTGTCGCCTGGCGCAACCACAACCTCGTCCACCGCTGGGTCGGCGGTGCCATGCTCGGCGGCGCCTCCGTCAACGACCCCGTCTTCTGGGTGCACCACGCCTTCATCGACCTGCAGTGGACCCGCTGGCAGGGACAGCACAAGGGCGCCCGGTACCTGCCCGCCGACCCGCCCGACCCGGGCAGTGAGCAGCGCGGCCGGATCATCGCCCGGTACGAGAAGATGCCGCCCTGGGGCGTGACGCCGGACGAGATGGAAGACGTGAGCCGGATCTATCGGTACGCCTGACCGGCTGCGTGTACGGGAATTGCCCCGGCGCTCGAGGCGCCGGGGCTCTTGATCAGCGGCCGGCCCGGCCACCCACGGCTGGTCAGGCCGTACATCGGGAGATCCCCTGTAGTGTGCTCGGCTCAGCCGAGGCGGGCGGGCGTACGGGGGTGCGTCTCAGTCGGGACGGTGTACCGGTGGTCTGCCCGGCTCAGCCGAGGCGACGTACCGGTGTGCCTGCCAGGAACGCCTGGATGTTCTCGACCGCCGCGCCGTAGTACGTCTCGTAGTTGGCCCGCGACACATAGCCCAGGTGCGGGGTGGCCAGCAGGCGGGGGGCCGAACGCATCGGGTGGTCGGCGGGAAGCGGCTCGATGTCGAACACGTCCACGCCCGCCCCGGCGATCCGGCCCTCGTGCAACGCGGCGAGCAGCGCGTCCTGGTCGACGATCGCCGCCCGTGAGGTGTTGACGAGGTAGGCCGTCGGCTTGAGGAGGGCCAGCTCGGCGGCGCCGATCAGGCCCCGGGTGCGGTCGCCGAGCGCGAGGTGGACGGAGACGAAGTCGCTGCTCGCGAGCAACTCCTCCTTGGAGGCGGCCAGTTCCGCCCCCACCTCGGCGGTGCGCTCCTTGGTCAGGTGCCGGCTCCACGCGCTGACCCGCATGCCGAAGGCGAGGCCGACCTGGGCCACCCGGCCGCCGATCTTCCCGAGCCCGAGCAGACCGAGCCGGCGGCCGTGCAGATCGGCGCCGACGGTGCTCTGCCAGGGGCCGTCAGCCCGCAGCGCGTTGTTCTCCGTGACGATGCCCCGCGCCAGGCCGAGCAGCAGCGCCCAGGTCAGTTCGACCGGAGGCGTCGAGGAGCTCGGGGTGCCGCACACCGTCACGCCGTGTGCCTCGGCGGCCGCGTAGTCGATCACCGAGTTGCGCATACCGGAGGCGATCAGCAGCTTCAGCCGCGGCAGCCGGGCGAACAGCGAGGCGGGGAAGGGCACCCGCTCGCGCAGGGTGACGACGATGTCGAAGTCCGCGAGGTCTGCGGCCAGCGCGTCCTCGTCGGGGTGGTGCCGAGCAAAGCTGACCACCTCCACCTCGTCCGCGATCGGCGACCAGTCGGCGATGGCGGTCGCGACACCCTGGAAGTCGTCCAGCACGGCGCAGCGAAGTCGCATGTCAGGTCCCTCCCCAGGCTCAACCGGACCCTACCCGACCGACGGCGGGGCCCCCGGGGCGGCCCGGGTGGAGGCGCTGCGCCGGAAGCCACGACGGCCGCTCGCTCCCCATGGCAGTATCTGGGCTTCATGAGTGCGTCCCTGGCAGTACGGAGCTTGCGCGCGGCGGTGTTCGCCGTGCTGTGCGTGCTGCTGGCCGCCGGGGGCCACGGGCTGGCGACCGGGGAGGCGCCGCCGCTGTGGGCGGACGGCGTCGGGTTCCTCGCCGTCTTCGCGGTCGGCTGTCTGCTCGGCGGCCGGGAACGGTCCCTGCTCGGGATCGGCGGCGGGATGCTGGCCACGCAGGCCGGACTCCACCTCGGCTTCGAGGCCGCCCGGCCACGTATGGCGATGCACATGCACGGGGCGCACATGATGCCCGCGCACGCCCACGCCATGACGCCCCACGCCACGGTGGCGCATGTGGCCGCCGCCCTGCTCGCGACCTGGTGGCTGCGGCGCGGTGAGGCGGCTCTGTGGTCCTCGCTGCGGTGGGCCGTGGCGCTCGTGCCCGGGCTCGCGGCTTGGTGGCGGGTGCGGACGGGACCGTCTCACGCACCGGCGCGCCGGGACGTCGTACGCCGGAATGCCTTTGCGCCTTCCCCGCTCGGGCAGGCGCTGCTGCGGCATGCGGTCTGCCGACGGGGACCGCCGGCAGGGCTCGCGTACACGCCCTGATCGCACCCACACCAGTACGGAGTTGCCCTGATGTCCCCGATTCGTACCACCCTGCGCCGGGCCGGCCTTGTCGCCGCCCTCACCACGGCCGGCGTCCTGACCGCCGCGGGCGCCGCCTTCGCGCATGTGACGGTCCACCCCGAGAGCTACGCCCAGGGCGCCACGGACGGCGTGCTGACCTTCCGGGTCCCCAACGAGGAGGACACCGCCAGCACCACGAAGGTGCAGGTCTTCCTGCCCACCGACCATCCGGTCCTGGGCGTCCTGGTCACCCCGCAGGCGGGCTGGACCGCGAAGGTGACCACCACCAAGCTCAAGACGCCCATCAAGACGGACGACGGCACGATCACCGACGCCGTCTCCGAGATCACCTGGACCGGCGGCAGGATCCGCCACGGCGAGTACCAGGACTTCGATGTCGCCTTCGGCCAACTTCCGGACAACACCGACCAGCTGAGCTTCAAGACGCTGCAGACCTACTCGGACGGCAATGTCGTCCGCTGGATCGAGGAGACGCAGCAGGGCGGCGCGGAGCCTGAGAACCCGGCGCCGGTCCTCAAGCTCACCGCCAAGGGCGCCGGGGAGGGCTCGTCGGGCGAGTCGTCCGACGCGGCCTCGCCGTCCGCCTCGACCCCCAAGACCTCGACCGCGAACGGCAAGTCCAGTGACTCGACCGCTCGTGGTCTGGGCATCGCGGGTTTGGTCGTCGGCGTCCTCGGTCTGGCCGCGGCCGGATTCGCCCTCGCGCGCGGCCGGAGCGCCCGCTCCTAGCCGGTACGCCTGGCTGCTGACGCGGCTACCGCCCCGCCGGTGTCAACTCCCGTCGGCGGGGCGGACCGCCCACCGCTGCTCGACCTTGGCCAGCCGCCAGTACGCCACGGCCGCCGCCCAGACGACCACGAACAGGCCGACGATGATGTACCCGACGTTGTCCAGGTCGAGTCCCGCGATCCAGCCGGTCACGTCGTCGCGCAGGTCGAGCTTGTCGTGCAGGACGCCCACCAGCTCGATCGTGCCGATGAAGAAGGCCACCGCGATGGACAGTCCGGTGATGGTGAGGTTGTAGAAGACCTTGCGCACCGGGTTGGAGAAGGCCCACTGGTAGGCGAAGTTCATGAACGTGCCGTCCAGCGTGTCGAACAGGCTCATCCCCGCCGCGAACAGCAGCGGCAGGCACAGGATCGCGTACCAGGGCAGTCCGGCCGCCGCGCCGCTGCCCGCCATCACCATCAAGGTGACCTCGGTGGCGGTGTCGAAGCCGAGCCCGAAGAGAAAGCCCAGCGGGAACATCTGCCCGGGCCGCGTGATGGACTTCGTGAAGCGGCCGAGGATCCGGTTCATGAAACCCCGGGAATCCAGGTGCTGTTCGAGTTCGGCCTCGTCATAGGCGCCGGCGCGCATCGCGCGGAAGACCCGCAGAATGCCGACGAGCGCGACGAGGTTGAGGGCGGCGATGAGGTAGAGGAACGACCCGGAGATCGTGGTGCCCATGACGCCCAGCACCTGGTGGGTGCTGGACCCCTCGTTCATGATCCGACCGGCCAGCTGGGTGCCGCCGGCGATCAGTGCGGCGAGCACGACCACCACACTGGAGTGCCCGAGCGCGAACCAGAAGCCCACCGACACCGGCCGCTTGCCGTCGGCCATCAGCTTGCGGGTGGTGTTGTCGATCGCGGCGATGTGGTCCGCGTCGAAGGCGTGCCGCATGCCCAGGGTGTACGCGGTGACGCCCAGGCCGATGCCGAACGCCTTGGAGCCGACCTCGTAGTGCTCCGGCACCACGAGCAGGAACAGGATGCCGAACGCGACGACGTGCAACGCCGCGATCACGGCCAGGAGTACGGCGGTTCGGAGGGTGTCCTCGCGGCGCCAGCGGAACCCGGCGGCGGGTGGGGACGACTGAGTGGGCAGGGTCATTCGGTCACGCTCCAGCACCTCGTGGATCACTTCGTGAGATGCCGTGGCCGGTCTCCTGGCTTACGGGTGCACGCGCCCGACCCTGCCTTCCCGGCCTCGCGGCCAGTGGCGCCGCCGAAGGCGGCACGGGACGGGAACTCCCCGATCACAGTGGCGAGGGCCGCTCCGGTATGGACCTCCTGAGGGGTCGTCACCGGTCTTCCCGAACACCACGGCCCACCCACCGTAGGGGTGGCCGAGGTCTCCTGCAAAGCTGCACAGCTGCGCAGGTATTGAAGATCACATGGGGCACCTCGCCCGGGCCGCCGCGGGGACGGCGGCGTGCGTCCCGTGTCCGCCTGCGAAGATGGCCGCCATGCACCTCGTCCCCGCCGAGCGGGCCGACCGCCGGACCATCGACGGCCACCGGGTCTGCGACGCCGTCGCCGCCATCGGTGAGCCCGGGCACGTACGCACGTGGGCCGACCGCTTCTCCCTGCTGGCCGACCCACGCCGCCTCGCTCTGCTCCTGGCCCTGCACCGAGCCGGGCCCCTTGCCGTCTCCGACCTCGCCATCGCGACCGGCATGAACGACCCCGCCGTGTCCCAGGCCCTGCGTCTGCTCCGTACCGCCGGGGTGGTCGAGGGCGACAAGGACGGGCGCGTCGTGCGCTACCGGGTGACCGACGGCCCGATCGCCGAACTCCTCGAACACTGCTCGTCCGACGAACACCGCACGTCCGACGGCGGTTGAGCCGCTCCGGTCGCTCACTGTCGAGTTGCCAAGGTGCTGAGGCTGGAGGCCTGCGCCTCCGCTCTTGTCCGGTCCGGTCTTCAGTCCTGCGTCGGTGCCTTCTTCTTGCGGACGAGGAAGACCGCCCCGCCGCCGATCACCACCAGGGCGATGGCTGTGCCCGCGATGAGCGGCGTCGCGCTGGTGCCGCCGGTCGCGGCGAGGTCGGTGCCCCCGGTGGAGGTGCCGCCCACCGTCGCCGGGCTCGGCTCACTGACCGTCTGCGTCGTGACGTCGTGCGCGCCGCCCTGGGTCTCGCAGTCGAGCACGCCCTTGAAGCGCTTCGCGAAGCCGTTCGGACCGGTGATCGTGAAGTCGTAGGCCTGGTCCTCCTGGAGCGGGATGGTCACCGTCTGCGTCGCGCCCGCCGCGATGGTGTGCTCGATCCCCATCAACTCGAAGGTGAACGCCTCGTCGCCCTTGTTGGCCGCCGTGATGTCCACGCCACCCTTGGCGCAGTTCTTCTCGGCGGACAGGGCCGGTATCGCGCCCCTCTCCGCCCAGTTCGCGGTCGCCGTCGCGGAGACCGTCGACTCGCTGGAGCCCGCGAGTATCTGGGTCTGGGAGTGGGTCTCCGAGGTGAAGGCGCGACCGACCGGCACGGTCGTGGACGCCTGCACGGTCAGCGAGGCCGAACCGTCCGCGCTGTCCTTCGGCACGTCGAAGTAGAGCCGGCTGCCGTCGGCCGCGGAGGTGATCGCCTTGCCGTTCTTGTCGACGATCCTCACCCCGCTGGCGGCGGCGTCCGTGGGCGGGGTCACCGTCACGCTGTCCGCGTTGGTGTGCACCGTGACCGGACCGAGCCGCTCACCGGCGTGACCCGAGACCGCGGCCGGGGCGAGTGTGAGGGACGCCTTGGGCTCCGCCAGGTTCCGCGCGCTCTTCTGCAGATAGTCCGCGAGTTTTTCCGCCGGCGGGTCCACCGCGTCCACGTCGGCGCCGTCCGAGTACCGCCAGATGGCCACCTGGGTGCCGGCCGCCGCGTCCTTCTCGGTGAGGCCGCTGACGCCGGCCTGCTTGGCGAGCGCCGCCAGGTCGTTCACCTGCGGGTAGGAGTTCTGCAGGATCCAGCGGATCTTGCCGGCGTCCTTGTTGCCGCTCAGCGACGTACCGCTCCAGGAGGTCTCCTGGTACTTGGCGTCCCGCTGCGTCGGGTTGTGGATGTCGATGCAGTAGGTCTGCAGCATGCCGCCGTTGTCCACGGACATCTCGAAGAGCCCCGCGGACACCCACGAGTCCTCGCCGCCGTCATGAATGACCGCGGACCCGTACGTCTTCAGGTCGCCTATGGTGGCCGTCGCGCCGCCCTGGTTCTGCGGAGTCTCGTCGGCGACGGCCGTACCGGCGGTGGCGATCGCCGCCGCGGCGAAGAGCCCGGACACCAACGTCGCGGCGGCGAGGCGGGCGGCGGCCCCTCGCCTGCGCGCGGACAACGCAGACAGCGAAGAAAGCACAGAATTCCCCTTCGTGCAGGACCCGTTGACATGGGGGGACGGTCCCGCCAGCAGAATCAGAAGCCACGAGAGCTATGCCCGGCATCCTAAGGACGCGGCGCACCACGCTCCCCAGGCATGTCATCCGATAACCGATCCGACTCGGAATCGTTATCGCTCGCACAGCTGTGAGCTGCGCTTATCGACAAATCCATGGGGACCGTTCGCAATGGATTTGTCGATAAGCCGCACTTCGGTCAGGATGTGTGAATCCCTAACATCACGTCACCCCCGCGGGTTCCGGACGCTGTTGGGACGCGGTCTCCGGCTGGCTGTCCGGCTCGGTCTCCCAAGAGGGCTCGGCTCGGGCAGCCGCCGTCGCGTCCCCCTCCTTGGACGGGCGCCTGAAGGCCGACGTACCCCGCGAGAGGTCGTGGCCGATCGCCACCGCGTCGATGTCCGCCGACGTCCAGCTCTGCCCGTCGCGTTGTTCGGTGCGGACCTTCAACCTGCCCTGCACGATGACGGGATCGCCCACCGACACCGATGCCCCCACGTTCGTGGCGAGCGCACGATTGGCCCACACCGTGAAGAAGTTGGTGTGTCCGTCCGTCCACGCGCTCTTCTCGCGGTCCCAGTACCGCGAGGTCACCGCGAGCCGGAACCTCGCCGACGCCCCGTTCGCCAATTCCCGGTACACCGGCCGTGTCGCCACGTTGCCCACCGTGCACACCATCGTCTCGTTCATCCCGGACCCCTCTCCCGTACGAATGCGTCTGTCGCTGCGATCGCATGCGCTGCGATCGCCGCGAGTTCAGACTGCCTTCGCCGGGCCGAGCCCGCTGAGCGCTGTGGGCTACCGGCCGGTTGTGGAAAACCGCGTCACCCGCCGGGGCTACCGACGAGCGACGCCCGGGGGTCACCCGACAGGCGCCGCCGCCCCCGTCACCCGCCCGTACTGCTCGCGCACCTCCCGGTAGCGCAGCAGCTCCGCTGCCACCGGATCCAGGACGCGGGCCCTGCCGCAACCGGCGGCGGCCTCACGCAGCCGTCGCTCCGCTTCGAGTCCGTAGCGCCGGGCCGGTCCGCGTGCCGCCATTCTGCTGCTTCCCTCGACGGCCGGACCGCCGATGATGCCCGCCACCATCAGCAGCACCGGCACCCCGAGATTCGGCGAGCTGATGCCGATGATCTGTCCCAGCAGCCAGAGTCCGCCGACGACTTGCAGGATCGTCATCGAGGCCTGTGCCAGCACGGCGACCGGCCACCAGCCCGGCCGCGGCGGACGCCCCACCGGACTCGTGGCGCGCGCCGCCATCTCGTCCAGCGCCTCGGGCAGCCCCTGCGCCCCCCGTACGGCCGCCTCGCGCACCGCCTGGGCCCAGGGCGCGGGAAGTCCGTACACCGCCCGGTCCGCGACCGTCCGTACGGCCTGCTCGACGCGCTGGCGCGCGGTGGCCTCCTCGTCCGCGGGGGCCCTTACGGCCAGGCGGCCGGTCGAGGGTTCGCGCCGATCCTGGTACCAGCGCCACAGCCGCAGCCAGGGCGTCCCGCACGCGCGGTTGGCGTTGCGGCGCCACGCCCGCTCGGCCGCCTCGCCGGCCGCGACCGCGCCCACCGCGTCCGCGAGGCGGCCCGCGAACTCGTCGCGCGCCTCCTCGCTGAGCCCGACGCGCCGTCCGGTCGCGTACACGGGCCACAGGCGCGCGGCGGCCGCGTCCAAGTCGGCCGAAATTCGACGTGCGGCGGCACCGCGTTCGGCCACGAACTGGCCGAGCGACTCGCGCAGTTCACCGACGCCGTCGCCGGTCAGCGCGGACAGCGCGAGCACGGTCGCGCCCGGTTCGCCGTACTCGCCGAGGGCGATCCCGTCCTCGTCGAGCAGCCGCCGCAGATCGTCGAGGACCTGGTCGGCGGCCTCCCCGGGCAGCCGGTCCACCTGATTGAGCACGACGAAGGTGACCTCCGCGTGCCCGGCCATGGGCCGCAGATAGCGCTCGTGGAGGACGGCGTCGGCGTACTTCTCGGGGTCCACGACCCAGATGACCGCGTCGACGAGCGCCAGGATGCGGTCCACCTGTTCGCGGTGCTGGACGGCCGCGGAGTCGTGGTCGGGCAGGTCGACCAGGACGAGGCCGCGCAGTTGCGCCTCGGCCTCCGGGCTCTGCAGCGGACGCCTGCGCAGCCGTCCGGGGATGCCGAGCCGGTCGATGAGCGTCGCCGCGCCGTCGCTCCAACTGCACGCGATGGGCGCCGCGGTGGTCGGCCGACGGACACCGGTCTCCGAAATGGCCACCCCGGCGAGCGCGTTGAAGAGCTGCGACTTGCCGCTCCCCGTGGCCCCGGCGATGGCGACGACCGTGTGCTCACCGGAGAGCTTGCGGCGCGCCGCCGCTTCGTCGAGGACGCGGCCCGCCTCGGAGAGTGTCCTGCTGTCGAGCCGGGTGCGCGAGAGGCCCACCAGTTCGCGGAGCGCGTCCAGACGTGAGCGCAGCGGTCCGTCGTAGGCGAGCGGGGCCGGTGGGCCTTGTACGGGGGGCTTGGGCTGCACCACCGGTGGCTCGTGCGGGAGGGCGGTCTCGGAGACGCGGCGTGCGATGAGTCCGTCGTCCCAGACGGGGTTGCCGTCCGGGCGCGCGGATGTGTCGTCGGCTCTGTCCTTCTCAGGCACGCGTGCGTGCCTGTTGCCGGGTCCTCCAGGAAGGCCCTTTTCGGAGGTCACGCTGTCCCTGGCGCGCCCTTGGGGCGCGTCCTTGGAAATCTCGGGGGCCTCGGAAGCCTCGGGGGTGTCGGAGGCCTTCGGGGCGTCGGAGGCCTTCGGGGCGTCGGAGGCCTCGGAAATCTCGGAAGCCTCGGAAGCCTTGGAAGTCGCCTCCCCAGGGGGGCTGTTTTCGAGAGTGCCCTCTTCAGAGGTGTTGTCAGCGAACGCGCCTTCTTCGGAGGGCGTTCCCCCGGAGGGTGTTCCCCCGGAGGGGGCGCCTTCCTGATGGCTGTCCTCGGGGTGGCGGTCTTCCTGATGGCCGTCCTCGGGGTGGCCGTCCTCGGTATGGGCGGTCCCGGTGTGACCGTCCTCGGGATGGCCGGCCCCCGGGTGGCCGTTTCTGGAGTCGTCGTCTCCGGAGCGGTTGTTTCCGGAGCGGTTGTCTCCGGGGTGATCGTCTCCGGGGCGGTCGGCGTGATCCGTGTGGTCAGTGACGGCAGTCACCGCGGTCACCTCTCCTTCTGCAGTACCGACAGCGCGGCGATGAGTTCGGCCTGGGGTTCTGGATGGACGTCGAGCGCGTCGAGGGGCGCGAGACGGCGCTCGCGCTCGGTGTACAGGGCCGTGTCGAGGTAGTCCGTGAGCAGCCGTCCGCCCTTGTCGCGCAGCCGTAGCGCACCATGCGCACCGATCCGCTCGGCGAGCCCCTCGCCCGCTGTCCGGGCCCTGTGGCCGCCCAGGAGCGCGGTGGCGACCAGCGCGGCGATCGCCTCGGGGTCCGGCGCGACGCTCCTGTCGAGGACGCGCACCTCCTCCTCGGCGTACTCCTCCAGGACGCGCCGCCAGCGTCGTACGGCCATCCCGATCCGGTGCTCGGCGCTCTCCAGCGTCGGATCACGGTCCGTCAGCCCAGGGGCACCCGCGGCCGGTTCGCGCCGCCAGGCCTCGTTCACGCGCTCGTCGGCCGCCGTGACCGCGCACAGCAGCAGGGCGCCCAGGCTCTCGACGAGCGCGTCGAGCAGTTCGCCGGCGCTGCAGTCGAGGGGATAGGCGCGCCAGCGTTTGAGCGCGTCCCCGGAGAGCACGGCTCCGGCCTGCAAACGCCCCTTCACGCGCGCGTGCTCGCTGTCGTAGGCCCCGTCGACGGCCGCGGTGAGCCGTAGCGCGGCGGCGTACTGCGCGGCGGCCGCGCCGGCCAGCTCGGGCATGCGCGACTTCAGCGAGTCGAGGACTCCGTAGGCCGTACGGGCCATCGCGTGGTGCCGGGCCGCCGGATCCTGCACCTGGTACGTGAGCCAGGTACGCAGGGGCGCGACGGCGGTGGCGGGCAACAGGCCGCCGCCCCACGCCGACTCGGGCAGTTCGGGCACGGTGAAGCGGGGCACCTCGCCGAGCCCGGCCTTGGTCAGCAGGGCGCCGTACTGCCGCGAGACCTCGGACACCACCTGGTGGGGCACCCGGTCGAGCACGGTCACCAGGGTCGCCTTGTGCTCCTTGGCCGTACGCAGCAGGTGCCACGGCACGGCGTCGGCGTACCGCGCGGCGGTGGTGACCATGACCCAGATGTCGGCCGCGCAGATCAGCTCGGCGGCGAGGACACGGTTGTCGGCCACCAGGGAGTCGACGTCGGGCGCGTCGAGGAGGGCGAGGCCGCGGGGGAGGGTGTCCGCGGTCTCGATGCGGAGCACCCGCTCCCCGCGTTCGGTGAGCGAGGGCAGTTCGTCGCCCGGCTCCTGATGGGGCACCCACACGCGCGTGAGCTCGGGCAGCACCCGCATCCCGCTGAACCAGTGATGGTCCTCCGGATGGCACACCAGCACCGGCGTACGGGTCGTCGGCCGCAGCACGCCGGCCTCGCTGACCCGGCGCCCCACAAGGGAGTTGACGAGGGTCGACTTGCCCGCGCCCGTGGACCCGCCGATGACGGCGAGGAGTGGTGCTTCGGGGTCTCTCAACCGGGGCACCAAATAGTCGTCGAGCTGTGCGAGCAGTTCGTCGCGGTTGGCACGCGCGCGTGGAGCCCCAGCCAGGGGCAGCGGGAAGCGTGCGGCGGCGACACGGTCGCGCAGGGCGGAGAGTGCGTCGAGCAGCTGAGGCCGTACGTCCAAGGTCACCACATGCGAAGAATGCCCAATTTTGGAGGCTTTCTGAAGCATATGAGTATGTCTGCGCGCCGACAGGACACACGGGGCGGAAGGGATGACTGGGGCGCAGGCATAACGAGTGCACAACACCCGATGCGTGAGACGCCAAAAGCGGTGCACGATTCGTACCCGCCTGCGATTATCAGGACCGCTTCACCGAACCTCCACATTGAGCCACGGAGGCGAAGCGTGAGGGGCAGGGATGCGGGAGCCCTATCCTTGTCCCCGGCAAGGTCACGGATCAGCCCGCACCCGGGCACCAGGACACCGGCCGCCACACCCGGCCCCCGTAGCTCAGTGGATAGAGCAGGCGCCTTCTAAGCGCTTGGCCGCAGGTTCGAGTCCTGCCGGGGGCGCAAGTCTCCACCCTCCCGTTCGGGAGGGCTTTTTGCTGGTCAGAGCATGTTTCACTCGATACGACGAAGCCCCGAACGTCTTCCCGATGATCAAGGGAAGGGTCCGGGGCCGTCCGGCTGTGACCGGGTTTTCGCGGGTGGCCCTGTCGAATACGTGTCGAAGTTTTCGGCGAGGAGCCTCAGCCCGCGTCGGGCGGCTCCGGAAGATCTCCGGCGGCTTCGAGGCGCCTTTTCAGGTCAGGAAGCTGCCCCTCGACGCACCGGGCATAGGTCGCCAGGAGCACCGGGACGCTGTTCCCGGCCCAGTCCGCCACCTGGGCGGGCGGGATCCCGTCGTTGAGCCACTTCGTCAGCCGCGTGTGCCGGTTGTCGTAGACCCGCCTCCCCGTGGGCGACTCGAAGACGTGCGGGGGCAGGACGGCTTTGCGCGCACCGCGCCATGCCCGGCGGATCACGGAACCGGCGAGGATGCCGCCCGTCTCACCCTGGAACAGCAGATCCCCGGGCTTCAGCCGCTCGTCCTCGATGTGCTGCCGAAGGACGCGCGTCAGGGCGGGGTGCCCCGGCGTGGTGCGGGTCTCGCCCTCGGCGCGGCCCTTCAGATCGCGTTCCTCATGGATCTCTCCGGTGTCGGTCCACTGCCTGCCGACCTCGGGGGTCGCGGTGTGGATCAGCAGCTCGCACCACTGGTCGGCGGCATCGGGCCCGGGGAGGGTGACGTCCTGCACGCGCATGGCTACCGCCTCCCCCGGCCGCAGACCGCAGTAGTACAGCGTGGCGAAGAACGCGTGCAGCCGCTTTCCACCGCGGGGCCGGCGCCGGATCCAGTCGAGGAGCGCCGCCGCCTGGTCCGCGTTCATCAGGGACCGCTTGTCCACGGCGTTGCTGGTCCTGGCGACGGCCGTCGACTCCTTGCCCTTGGGGAGCGGATTGGCCCGCAGGACGCGCCGCCGGACCGCGTGCTTCATGACGACGTTGAGGATCCGGCGGTGACGCTTCCTGGACCAGGCCGCCGCCTGCCTGCCGTCGAGCCGCGTGTCGACGGCCCGCAGGACTCCATCGACCCTCTCCGCCTCCTCCCAGACCGAGACCGGCAGCGAGTTGCGCTCCACCCATCTGAGGATGGCCACCACATCCCGCGGGGCGTCCGCACGGCGTGTCGCGTTGAACGCCCATTCGCGTAACGCGGTCCGTACGGCCACCGGGGCGTACTGGGTCGGCTGGGCACGCAGCAGCGCGACAGTGACCGCCGTCAGGGTCTTGGCGGTGTTCTTGCGGCTGTTGCCCCCGAGCTCCGGCCAGCGGGCATCCACGTACTCGACGGCGAACGCGTACCAACTCATGGCAGCCGACTTGGAGCGGTGGGACACCGGCAGCCCGGTGGTGATGACGAAAGCCTCGCCCTTGCCCGTCGCCCGGATGAGGTCGGAGCGGAAGCCCTCGGCGAGCGCGACAGTGCCGAACGGCTCACGCCAGGGCTTGCCCGCCACCATCCAGCGCACGGTGTACGTGGTCTTCCGGGCGCCCTTGTACGTGAGGATCTTGTAAACCTTGACGTCGTACGTGGTCTCCATCAGGCGGCGTCCTCACGGTCGTCAAGCCAGTGATCGAGATCGCTCCGCCGGATCCTGAGGTCGCCGTTCGGGAGCTTGATGCAGCGCGGCGCACGCCGCTTGGCTCGCCAGTCGTAGAAGGTGGAACGAGAGATCTTCAGCTCTACGCAGACTTCGGCGAGGGTGAGCTTTTCGTCTCGCGACCTCACAGTGGACGTCGTCACGGCATAGCTCCTTCCAGCTCTGCCAAGGCTTCGCGTGCGGTTTCGCGGTTGAGCTGAAGGTCTCGTGTGATGGAGGCGGCGAGGGCGGATTCACCGGGGGTGTGGCCGTGGCCGGCGTACTGCCAGGAGGCCAGGACGAGGACGGTGTCCGGCTCGGTGTCGTCCAGGCCGAGACGTTCACGTTCCTCGTGGGCGCGGTAGTCGGCGCGTGCCTCGCGCAGAGCGCCCAACGTGGTCGAGTAGCGACGGGACTTGGTGGAGAAGTGGCCCCGGAAGCCGAGCATGTGGGCCCAAGCGCGTAATCGCCGGTCTGGGTAGAGCGGTTCGAGATCGAAGCAGGCATCCAGCAGGCGCCGGGTGTGCTCCGGAACGCCCAGGAGCGCGACAGCTTCGCGGTTGCCCACCGGGCGATCGAGAGTGCCGGTCGTCTCCGCCGCTTTGGTCGCGTACTTGGCGACGTAGGAGGCGACCGCCTGTTCCGTGAGCGCGGAGCCGTCGCCGAAGGCCTGCACGGGGCGGATGTCGAGTTGCCTGCCCCACTGGAAAGTACGGGCGGGTTGGTCCCCTGCGGCGGGAACGGACACGGAGGCGTACCGGTGGACCGCGGCGGCCCGGATCGAGTCGGCCAGGAGTTCCGTTGTCGCCCAGGCCGGCGGGTGCGTGTCGGGGCCGTCCGGTCCGTCGAGGCGGATCACGGCATGGAAGTGCACCGCGCCACGCTTCTGGAATTCGGCCACCTTGCCGTAGGAGAGGCGGCATACCTCTTTCAGGGCCCGTTGAGTCAGTCCCGCGCGTGCGGCGATCTCCCGGTGCAGCCGCTTGACCAGGCGATGCCACAGCTCCCCGGCATGGTTGTTGAACAGCACTGCCCCGGCGTAGTCGTAGCTATCCGGGTCCAGTGCGGTGCCGAGCGCCGGATCATCCGGGGCGTGGAGGACTCCGCAGCGACAGCGGCCATGATCGGGGCGGTTGTGGACCGGGCCGAACGAGGGTGCCGTGAAGGTCGCGAACACCCGGGGGTGCTCGCGCACGGTGGCGGGGATGTCGCGACGGTCGTCTCCGGCCAGGCCCGCGCGGATCAGGTGGTAGGTGTCGCCCGCGTAGGTGAAGGCGCAGGCCGGGCAGCGGGAGGCCCGGCGATTGCCGCAGGCGATCCGCAGTCGGCCGCCGGGCTCATGCTCGGTCGAGTACCGGTTCAGGACCTCACCCGTGATCTTGTCCTTCGTGATCATCCATCCGGCCAGGTGGACAGGGTTGGAGCAGCCTCCGGTGCGGATGATCTGGTCTTCCCAGCGGCGGAAGTCGGGCGAGCCAGCCACCCGCAGTGCGTCGCTGAGGGCGGCCGGGTCGTTCAGCAGGTCGACTGTCACAGAACCTCCAGCAGACGGGAGGCGATCCACTGGGCGACGTTGCTGGGAACGGCGTTTCCGGCCTGCTTGGTCTGCTCGCCCCCATGGCCGAGGACCGTGTAGTCGTCGGTGAAGCGCTGGGCGCGCAAGTGTTCGCGGGGAGACAGCATCCGGAAGTAGCAGTCCCTGAGCTCGATTTCCTCGCCGAGGCTGTCGGCGCCGAGGACGACACCGGCGGACTCGCGCGTCGCGATGGTGTGGAGCGGGCCGGCGGTGGTGGTCGGGTTGCCCTTGCGGTACGGGATGACGAGGCCGTGATGGTTGCCACCGGCGGTGATCGAGGCGAGCGGGTCGGCGACTGCGCGGGTGGTGGAGCCGCCACCGCGCAGTTCGGTGATGAAGGGCAACGGGGTGAGCAGCGCTTCGCTCTCCCGCGTCATGCGGGTGCGCATCGGAGTGGTCACCGTTGCCGCGTCGCGGTTCCAGCTCCCGCCGGTGGGGATCAGCAGGGGCGGAAGGGCGATGCCGTCCCCGATCCGGACCGTGCGCGTGGCGAGGGGCGCCACGAGGGCGGGGATCGCACGGCCGTCGCCCTGGTCGGCGTGGGTGACCGTGATGACGGACGGGACGCGGTGTTTGGCAAGCCCCAGCTTGATCTTGCGGAGTGTGGACGCGGCCAGAGGGCGCATCTTGTGCTCGCCCCGGTCGGCGATCCGCACACCGGGATCGCTCCAGTCGATCGCGGAGGCGGCCGGGCGGACGTACGGCTCCACGATCTGATGGCGGCATCGGTCGTTGGGGCACCGGTAGTCGTACTGCTGCCGGTAGCGGCCGACCGTCCGTCCGTTGCGCCAGGACTGGACAGCCTGCACGTCCAGCTCGCAGCCCGAGCACCAGGCCAGCGGGCGCACGCTCAGGTCCGGGGCCCGCATGTCGGTGCGTGTGAAGACGATGAAGATCCGGTCACGCCACTGGGGTGCGTGCGGGTTGCCCTCACCCCCGACGTGAGCGGCGGAGACGGAGACGATCTGCGCCCGGAAGCCGAGCAGTTCCATGCCGTGCAGCCACCAGTGGAACAGCGGCCAACCGGTCGCGAACCGGGGCACGTTCTCGCAGACCACGGCGTCGAAGTTGTGGACCTCGCAGGCCCGCAGGATGTCGTACGCGGTGGCCCGGGTGCGCTCCCAGGCCGCGTCTTCCATCGGCCCCTCTTCGAGAAGGGAGAGCTGCCCGGCGGTCGGAGCGGGCTTGGGCCGGGCGACTCCGTCGGCGGGACTGCCCTCGGTGCAGATGGGGGAGCCGACCAGGACCCGGGCTTTGGGCAGGCGCCGCATGTCGTAGTGGTCGAGATCCACACACAGGTGGTCTGCCTCGGGGAAGTTCGCGGCGTGGGTCTCCACCGCGCGGTTCCAGTGATTGGCGCCCAGGACGACATCGAAGCCGGCGCGGCGGAAACCGTCGGAGTCACCTCCGGCACCGCAGAACAGGTGGATGGAAGTCGGCCGGGACGTGGCGGAACGACGGACCGGACGGACGGAGGGGCGACTGTCGGGCGGTCGGTGCGTCATCGTCCCGTCACCTCCCGACCGAGGCAAGGATGGGTCGGCGGACCAGGACGATGCCCGCGCCTTTGCAGGCTCGGCAGTCGATGCGGAGGGTGACGCGGGAGCCGTCGCGGTGGCGGGCACCGGTGGTGACGGCGACGGAGGCGAAGCCGTTGCAGTCCGGGCAGACACGCGTATCAGGGTGGTGCTGGGGCATGATGGGCTTTCCCTTTCGGGTCCGTTGGATCTGGAGGGTGGAGGCGCCCGGAGCGGACGGAGTTTGCCGACTGAGGCCGCTCCGGGGGCCGTTCAGCGTTGGGCGCGCTCGGACTTGAGCAGGGAGCGCAGGACGACCGCGCACACGGCGACCGAGGCGCCGGCGACCGCTATGGCGAGGAGCATCGAGACCAGCACGACCCCGACGACCAGGACCACGGCCACACCGCCGCCGACCACCAGGGCGAGCGAGCCCGGGGTGAGCTGGACCGTGGGGCGGGTCGACACCGGAACGGTTGCCGGGGGCGGGGTCTGCGCCGACGGGACGATGGCGGTGGGCTGCACCACGGTCGGGCGGATTACGGTGCCCGTGGGGATCGGGTTGGTGGGGATCTTCGGACGGAACATGACGAGGGTTCTCCCTTCGGAGTTACTTGATGGCGGTGTCGATGGCCGGGGCGAGGATGCTGTCCGCGAGGAGGTAGCCGCCCAGAAGGAGCAGGGCCACGAGCCACCAGGCCGGACGCCAGAGCTTGACGCCGAGCCAGCCGACGACGATCACGGCGAGCCAGAGCGGGACATCCATCACGGTGGTTCCTCTCAGTCGGCGAGGCGGCAGCGGTGGGTGCGGGCCGCGAGCTGGGCGGCGGACTGGCTGGAGTAGTCGGCCGACCAGCCGCAGCGGTTCGAGGTGCACACCGCGGCGTGCTTGGTGTGGCCGTGCCGGTCTCGATGGGTGCCGATCTGCACCGGGCCGATCCGCATCACGGAGTGGAAGTGGTCACGGGCGGGCATGAGCGGTTCTCCTTGTCTGGTCAGATGAGTTGGGCCGCGATGGCGTCGGCCAAGGGCGCGGGGACGCCGAGGCGGACGCGCAGGGTGTCGGTGTCGATGTCGGAGCCGGTCCGAGCGCGGTGCGCGTCGGCGACCTTTCGGGCGTGGTCGACCAAGGCGGCGGGCACCGTCGGAGCCGGGGCAGGGTCGGGTGTGGGCTCGACGGCCGGGCGTTCCGGGGTGCTGTCGGCCGGAGCAAGCGGAGCGGGGTCCGGGTCGCGTTCGAGTGCCACGCGCACCGGTTCCTCCGGCGCGTCGCCCGAGGCGGTGGCCGCTGGCTCGGTGGTCGTGTCGGCGTGTGCGTTGTGGGCGAGGAGGGTTCCGCCCAGGAAGGCGAGGGCGGGCCAGCCGGCCACGAGAATGCGCAGCCAGGCCGGAACGTCGTGCAGGTCGAGGAGTCCGGCGGTGGCGATGTTCGCGCCGAGCGAGGCGACCAGGGCGGTCACGAACCAGGACCACACCAGGTGGGACGGACCATCGGCGCGCAGCCGTCGCCAGGCTGCGACGAGGAGCAGGTCCACGCTGATCGGGTAGGCCCAGGCTTTCCAGCCCGTCTGTCCGGCCGCTTCGGCGATGTCGTGCAGGTGGGCGAAGGACAGAGCACCGGCGATCACGGCTTGTACGAGTACGGCGTCCAGTCGGATCGAGCGGGTCACGGTCGTCACCTCCCGTCGGGGTTGGTGCCAGGGGACGGAGCGAGGATTAGGTCCGGTCGTCCCGCCCCCCGGCGGGTCAGGTGGTCGGGGCGTCGCCGGTGCCGAGGCACGTCAGGCACAAGCCGGTCTGTCGGTCGTCGGTCGCGCGCTTCTTACGGCTGCCGACCTGGACGATTTCGGAGATCTCGCCGGTGCCCTCGCAGTCCGGGCATTCGGCGGTTCCGGGGTGGCCGCCTCGCGACGGGTCTGGCGTTTGGCGGTGGCCACGATCACCACCCGCCGGGGTAGTCGGGACCCTGGTCGGGGTCGTAGCCGGGCGGGAAGAGGCCGGGCGGCGGGTCCGGCAGGGAGATCGCCAGGGCCGGGCCGAGGAAGTCGATGAACACCGGGTCGGCGCCGGGGGTGTCGGCGTACAGGGCCAGGTCCCCGAGCATCAGCACCGTGCGGTGGAAGTCCTCGCAGTGCTCGCACATCGCCGTTTCCCTCCTTCAGGCATGGGTCGGGTAGGGACAGGGCGCGAAGTCGGTCACGCCGGCCGCAGTACGGGAGCGCGTCAGGCAGCGGCCGGGGCCGGTTCCTTGACCACTTCGAGGTGCGCGAGCGCGGGCCGGAACGGCTCCAGCGCGGGCAGGTCCGGGACGCGGTCGGCATACCGGTTGCAGGTGTTCGCGGCTTGCCGCAGCGAGGTGTGCGGAGCGCGGATGCGTGCCCATCCGCCTGTGGAGTCGCCGGTGATGGCGACACCGGGCATGTCGGTGGGGATCTGGACCGCGGCGAGGACGGCGTCCGGTGCGATGTCGGCGAACGCCATGTTCGCCGAGGTCTCGTCGTTGACCCGGTGGGCAGTCCGCCCGGTGAGCTGGGCACGGAGCATGGTGATGCCCTTGCCGAGTTCGGAGCCGAAGCGCTGCCCGCACACCTCCAGGTAGATCCCGGCGGCCCGTCCGAGTTGGGCGAGGCGGACCAAGGCAGTGATGATCCGGTCCCGTCGCTTCTCCTGTTCCTTGTTCGCGAAGAGCGCGAGTTCGGCGACCTCATCGATCAGGACGACGACCGGTGTGGGTCGCAGGTTGGCGGGCAGATCCCAGATATCGGCCGCGATCTCCGCATCCGGCATCCCGACAGCGACGCCCTGATGAGCGCGGATCGTCCGGTAGACGCACTCCATGTGATCCACGAGTGAGTCAAGGAGGTCAGCCGCAGCATCCGGATTGTCAGCCAGGGCCGAGAACCGCCGGGCGAGCGGGAACAGTTCCACACCCTGTTTGCAGTCGATCCCGACCAGGGCGACATCGAGCGGAGCGAGCGCGGCGACCAGGTTCCTCTGGTAGACCGACTTGCCTGACTCCGTGGCGCCCAGGGTGAGCGCGTGCGGCACCGCTCGGTAATCGCGGTAGTGCACGGTCCCGTCTTCCCGCAGGGCAACGGGAACCTTGAGCGCTCCCGCCTCTGCCCTGGTGGCGGGCATCTGCACGCGCCTCAGTACGTCGTAGCCGGTCATGCTCAGCTCCACGACGCCGGAGCGCAGTTCCCGGGAGGTGACCCCGTACATCGCGAACGAGTGCCGCAGACGGTCCGTAGCGGCGGCGATGTCGAAGGCGTCCTGTCCGGCGCGGAGCTTGAGCCGCAGCACCAGCCCGGTACGGGTCGGACGCACCCGGCAGACACGAGGCGCGCGAGGACCGGGCACTGGCCGATCGGCCATGCGCGCCAAGGCCAGACGCCAGCGGGAGGGCGGGACGGTCAGCCCGCACGCGTCCATCACTGACCGGTAGCGGATCAGGACCCGCAGCGCGGCCAGGACGACGCCGAAGCTCATCCAGTACCAGGCCGGACGCCGCCACTTCAGGAGCAGCGCCACGACAACGACGGCGACGAGCGCGATCGTTAACCGGTCCACGGTCAGGCCGCCTTCGGCTTCGTGGCGCCGGCCGCCAAGGAGGTGACGGCGACCGCACGGAAGGCGATGCCGTGGCGCTTCTGGCCGTTGAAGTCGTTCTCCCACGGACGGGCGATCAGGCCGGTCAGTGCGACCGGGGTGCCCATGGTCAGTTCACCGGAGACGCCGGTCTCGGGGAGAGTCACGGTGAGGATTTCGGCGTTGCCGTCGAGGACGAACATCACGTCCACGGTCACCAGGGGAGCACCGGTCTCGGCGTCCGTGGCGATCTCACCGGTACGACGGTCCTTGACCTTGGGCTGCGGGGGCTGCGCCACCATCACGGAGGCGGCGGAGGTGTCGACGGGGATCTGACGCATCTTGCGTACTCCTTGGGTGAGTGTTGACCTCAAGTAGCAACTGGCGCAGGCCAGTTGAACTGGCTTGCACCAGTAGAACTGGCTCAAGCCAGTGACGTCAACCCCTTTGCCTCAACTGGCTTGAGCCAGGCGATACAGTGACGTCAGCCAGTTAGGAGACTCGATGACGGATCAGGCCGGCGACAGCAAGCCGCCCAGCCAGCGGATCGCCGACGAACTACGCGCCGCGATTCAAGGCGGGGAGTACGAGCCCGGGGAGAAGCTGAAGTCTCAGCGCGCGTTCGCGGAGCAGTACGGCGTAGCACGCAACACCGTGGACGAAGCGTTCAAGATCCTCGGCCGCGAGGGACTCGTCACCTCGGAGTGGGGGCGCGGGGTGTTCGTGCGGGAGAAGCAGGCACTGATCCGCCTGGGGAATGACAGGTACTCACCCAAGTACCGGGAAACCGGCTTGTCCCCGTTCCTGATCGAGTGCGCGAAGCAGGGAAAGACCGGCCGGTTCGAAGTGCTCGGCATCGAGCGAGTGAAGCCGGATGCCGAGTTGGCCAAGCAGCTCAAGGTGCCCGGCAAGACGAAGTCGGTGCTGCGGCGGGAAAACGTGTTCTACGCGGACGACGACCCCGTTTACCGGGTCACGACATGGATCCCGTGGAGCATCGCGGAGGGCACCGGGCTACTCCAGGAGGAAGTTCCTCACCAGTACGGCATCCACGGCATTCTCGAAGAGAAGGGTCACGTCATGACCCGGATCAACGACGAGATCACGGCGCGCATGCCCACTCCCGAGGAGGTTCGATACCTCAGCCTGCCCTCTGGGGTCCCTGTGATCGAGGTCGCCCACACCAGTCTTGATCAGGACGGCGAGCCGTACGAGCTGACGAAGTTCGTGATGCGGGCCGATATGAACGGGCTCAACTACAACGTCCCTGTCGAGTGAGGACCAGGTGAGGAGCGAGATGCACAGCGACGCAGCCGGACAGAGCACGACCATCCGCCCACGCACTGAAGCAGACCTGGCAGGAGCGGCGGCGGCACTTGTCGCCGTTCACGCCGTTGACGGATACCCGGTGGAAGGTGTCGACGCCTCGCAGGAGTGGCTGAGCCCCACGGGCGTTCTTCAGGCGTGGGTGGCGGAGAAGGACGGCGAGATCGTCGGGCACGCCATGCTCAGCCGGCCCCAGGGCGAGGACGCCGTGGAGATATGGCTCGAGCAGAGCGGCGACACCGCGGACCACGTTGCCGTAGGCGCCCGTCTGTTCATCGCACCCGAGGCACGGGGCGAAGGACTCGGCGAGCGGTTGATGCGGACCGGGTTCGACTACGCCCGGGACCACGGACTACGGGTCGTTCTCGACGTGATGACCAAGGACAAGGCAGCCATCCGGCTCTACGAACGGTTGGGGATGCAGCGCCTCGGCACGGCCAGGCACGTGTACGGAGAGGGGCAGGAGATCGACGCTGTCTGTTACGTCTCCCCAGCCCCCGAAGCCTGACCGGGTGCCGAAGGCGGGTCGGTGCGAAGCCACGCGCGCCTGTGGCGGGCCACCGCAAACAGCGACTCAACCTGATCCAAGGTGAGTTGACCGGTCAGCGGTGCCAGGGCGGAGACCTCCCGTTCCTGATAGGTCCGCACGATGTGCTGCGTCGGTGCGCGGACCACTGAAGCGACATCGACGAAGACGAGGACGGGCACCACGTCGGGTGCGAAGCCGGCGTAGCGCTCCAACACCCTTCGCACATAGACGGCTTCCGACTTGCTCGCCGCGGGGTACGCGTGCGGGGAACCGTTGATCTTGGCCACCTCGTCACCGACCCAGACCGACGCACCAGGGTGCCGCTTCGTGTTGAAGACGAACACCCCGCCGGGACCGATCAGCAGGTGATCGATGTCCCCGCCATCGCCCTTGGGAATGCCGTGCAGAACACGCCAGCCGTGAACGGTCAGGCGTTCCAGCTCACGGCCTACCCTCTTTTCCCCTTCGAGGCCATCGAGCCAGGATTCCCAGCCCGAAGGGCGCTGCAGCAGCTTGGACCAGGCTCGCGCGACAACCGAGGGGCCACGGACGGCCATGTCGCTGAGAATTGCTGCACCGGGAGGGTTCTTCGCCAAGTCATCGGCAACGGTGAGTTCTGGCAGCGACAAAGGGCGTCGATCACGCCGGGGCTTCGCCGGGGGTGACGACTGCTGAGGTTGCTCGGCCGGCCGAGGCTGACGAGTAGGTGATGAGTCTGGCCGGTCGGTGCGCACGGTCAGCGGATCACCGAGGTGTTGACGGAGCAGCGCCACAGCTTCGTGCTGATGCTCGGTGACCTTGACGGTGATGACCCTGGAATCCCGGTCCGCCCACGCGACGGGCGTGCCGTCCGGCAGGTTCACGTAGAGCCTGTTCTTGCCGTGCCGCTTCCACGGATTCACCGTGAGGTCTGCCATCGGATCCGCCCCCCAAGTGCGCCTTTGTCCCCAGCACTCATGGCAGCAGCCGACAACGCCCCGGTACAAGGGCGCCATGCGGCCAAACTTTCCCTACTTCATCAAGGCCCGCGCACGGCGCGGGCGCGCGCCGCCTCGACGGCGCGGCCTGCCTCTGTCTTCGCCCCGGCTGGCCGCGCCAAGGCGGCGCGCTGGCGAGCTGCGGGCATGAGGTGGGAGACACCCTCTGTGGCTGGGGCGGTCGGCTCCACGGCTTTAGGCAGCCACTTTGGGGCGAGCCTCTAAGATCATGGCCCCAACGTCGTGCTTTAACGGGCAGGTCCACAGACTGCCCGACTCGCCATCAGCTTACGGGGCCATGATCACTCGCCCCAAAGCAGCTCCAGCCCAAAGCCGCTCCGCCGACCTTGGAGAGGTATCTCATGGAGAGTTGATTGCGAATCTCCACATCGGTGAAGAATCTTGGCTCAGATCGGCAACTACTTCTGGACGATCGTTACCAACAAAGAGGCAATCAAATCGCGCCGAGACACTGATCTGCCAAGTGCGGCCAGAGTTAATGAAAGGTCGCAGATCAAATTGATTGAGACTGCACCTGCTGAGCCCTTCACGCGGTAGAATCCTGACTTCCGAAAGAGAGTCAGAGCCAGCCAAAGTCTTTGTGTCCACCGGCTCATTAGTCCGAAGGGTGAGTCTCTTAAGACGAGGAGCCTTGGCCAGGGGAGTAAAGTCGGCCTGGGAGGGATACATGCTCAAAGTGAGTTGCCCCAAGTGGTCCATCCGGCTAATCCCCGAAATATCTTCAACTGGCCTTCCAGCGGATAGAAACAGGAACTCGATTCCGGGAACCCTTTGAGCTAGATCTGAGAAGTCGAGACCGCCTGAACTCCCGTGGATGAGAAGCCGCTTCAGATTTGGAAGTCTGGGGAAATCTGACAGCTCAAAGGCATCTCCCCTCACGCGCAAAATATTCATGGACTCCAAATGTTGCAGCCCCGAAAGATCTCCGAATGAATCAACTGCCTTCCCGGTGGCGAAGCTCAATCGCTGGAGTTGAGGGCAGGCTGCGGCGAGAGCTGCAAAGGAAAAATCGGCGACTTCTCTGCGGAAGTGCAGCATATTTAGCTTTGTCAGTCCCTGGATCCAGTCCATCCCTGCGACAGGGCAAGCTACGTGAAGTTCCTGCAACTCCGGCAGGTGATGCAAGGCCGGAAGCATATGCGGCAGGTAAATATGTATGGACCGCCAACTTTCTGGGTCCTTCGACATGACTTTTTGAGCGTACTCTTCGGCGTCGAAATACTCCCACGATTGCCGGATTTCCCTCTGCACCGTTACTCGCTTGTCGCGAGCATAACGACTGATCAAAGAGAGTGCGCCGTCTCCACCAACAATTGCTGCCATTCTAATGGTGGCCGCCGCTTCGCCTGCGGAGAGCCTTCGATCCGGGATAAGCGGAATCACCATCTCTCCAGCCGAAGCCAATTCCTTAGCGTCCGTGATTCGGCGCGGAGGTATGAGTTCAGCGGTTATCTCGCGAACTTGATTGTAGATGTTCGGAGGGTCGCACTCGATGGCTGTCTCTAGGCAAGCTGCAGCGAGCAGATGGAGACGCTTTCGATGCTTTGGTTCCCTATCGCCACGCTCAATTAGGCCGGAGAGAAGCAATGAACGCTCTTTCGGCCTTGCATGACCGACAGCCATAACAAAAACTTCATGCCACTGGTCTAGATGAGCGTTGGAGAGGAGATTTTCGAAGTCATCAATCTCGACGATGCGAGCAGCAGCAAGGTACTCCTGGAAGGTACGGTGGATGAAGTCAACCCGTTCTGGGACCGGTTTCCGAAGGCAGCCACTGCGAACCAACAGGTAATCAAAAACTGCCTGGGAATCTGACCCAATCGCAGGCATGGACTGCAGCGAGATACCAACCTGCCTAATGGCTTGTTCTCTCGAAGCGTCCGTCAGGCCATTCCTGATCAACCAGTGTGCGAACCCGCCCAATATAGACTTCTTTTGAGAATCGCCCAGATGCGCGGGTGCAGGATAGTTGATTTTCCTCTCGCGATCACGCCGTAGGAGAAGGAGGTCGAGTGCCGCTCGATAAAGTTCCATCCGATCGCGAGGGAGTTGCGAATGCCGGTCACGATTTAGAGTGCACAACAGCGCACAGAGAAGCGGATTGGAAGCAAGGCGTCGGAGTTGACGCTCCTCTCGAATGGATTTAATCAGATCCGCTTCACCCTGAGTTAGAGCCGTGATCTCAAATGAGTCACTTTCGCTATTTCTAGCGGCGTTGTGCCAATGTTCGACGAAGTTTTCGACGTCCTTTTGGTTCATTGGAAGCATGTCGAGGACTGCGAAACCATCATCGCTGAGCCAGTCAATCTCTGCCGCAGCCGGCCGCGAGGTGACAATGTAGTGGGCGTCAGGGTAGGTAGTAACTAGTGACCGAAGCCACTCATGGGCTACCTCACGTTGATCGTCGGGAAGCTCATCAACTCCGTCAACCAGGATAAGAGCTCGCCCTGATCTCAGTAGCCGATGGACCCACCTGTCAGGCATTTCCTCGGAAAGGAGTGATCCGACTACTGGGAAGAACTGAGAGGGGCTGGGGAGTGTGCCTCGAGCATATCTACGCAACGGCAGCATGAAGGGAACCAGTGAGTTCCACTCTGCTAGATCAGCGGAGAAGCTTCTGCGGGCTGCGTTTACTGCCAGCCATTGAAGAAGTGTCGTCTTTCCTGAACCGGCGTCACCGCGTAGAAGAATCCTTTTGTAGGAAGCTGCGGCAACCTCTGCGCGCATCCCTACACCCTTATCGCTATCCGATATGCCGCTCGCGGAAGTCGCCAGATCCTCGTCCGCCGCATCGTTGAAGTGTTCAACAGAATTCCGCGAAGCGGAAAGAACAGGGGTCCCGCGGCGGGTCATCGGGGCGACAGTAAGTGTGATGTAAGCGGCTGACAGATCGTAGGATCGGTTTCTCCTGTCGGCAAGGTCCAAGCCGAAGATCTGTAGCCGATTAAGCCCATCAATAACCAGAGTTGCATATCGATTTTCGAAGTCTGAATCTTCAACTCGGAGATCAGGCCCCATTTTGGTGTTAATGCTATCTATAGTATCTGCAAGGGAGCGCAACCTAATTAGTTGCTCTACTTCTACCCGTGCAGCAAACGTTGGCCAGGTAGTAATGAATTGAACCAGCTGTACTGAGATGTCCCTGATCAGGGTCCGGCAATATGCTTCTGCCGCTTCCGACAGCTCTGCAAATGTACGGTTTTTGGAAGATTCCCGTAGCACTGCCTGGCTGTAAGACTCTGGGTTAAGGTCGAATTCCCAGATGTCGATGGAGCTATTCGCTAAAGTGTTTGCAGCCAGGATGAGGGCGGCTTGCCTTTCGTTCTCCTGGAGATTCGAATACTCCCTCTTCTCCAACTCGACAAGGCGATTGGCTACGTGCTTGGTAAGGCTTTCTATGTCTTTTGGTTGCACCGAATTCGGCTTTTTCAGACGCAACCGCGGAAATGCCGGACTCGAGGTAAACCCGGCACCCGGGCCCGGCGATATTCGCTTAGCTGCTGCTCCCGCAGAGGCACCCAGCACTGCCCCGGCGATCTTCCCTGCCAGCATCTCAAGCACTGTCTGTCCCCCTGCATGCACACGCCAGTAACCATCAACACTAGCGACAAGGGAAGGTGGTTGGGGGCCAAACCACGAGAGCCACCGCTTGAGACGCTCCACCGCCGGACTGATGGTGCCGAAACGGCAGCACTCCAAACGGCTCTGGGGAGAGACACAGGCCTCATGACCTCGGATGGGGGTGCGCGGGACCGTCGATCATGGTGCGGTCGTCCGTGTGGATCACGGCAGGCTCGGACTGCTGAGCGTGCGCCTCTGCTGGACGACGAAGCCGGTGGGCTGGCGTGCGCTCCGATTGACCGCGAACAACGGGAGGGTCGGGCTCCGCTTCTCAGACGGGCCAGTGCTGGCGCCGAGCTGGTGTCCGGGTGTCACGGCGTGCCTAGGCGTGGGGCAACCACGGTGCAAAGGCAGTGAAGCTCGGGCCGTCCCTGGGCCGTCCGAGGCTCGCCGAGGCCACTCGACGACGACCAACAGTGACAGTCGATCTACAGCGACCATCGGCGAAGTACCAGGTCAGCGACCTACGGCCATACGGGTTACCACCCAAGGCTGGACCTCAGGCAAGATGGGGTGTTTCTTGCATCTGCTCCGTGACGCAGGTTCCAGCCATTCCAGAAGGCATGATGTGTCCGTGGAAATAGCTAAATTGGTGCTTGAGTATGCGAAGGTCTTTGTATGGCCAGCGTTCTTCGGCTTGCTGGCGTGGCGTTTTGGGATAAATTTCGCCAGTCTCATCGACCGCCTCAAATCAGCTGAGACACCGGCTGGAACCTTCAACTTCAACGATCAAGCCACCAAACTGGACCAGCAGTTGCAAGAAGAGCAGGCTAGGGAGGGCGACGTAGCCGAACCTGCTCCGCTGACGCTGCCTGGACTTCATGATCCACGAGCACTCGTGAACGTCTCACCGGAAGCGGCCGTGCTACTGGCCCACCGCGCCATGGAGTTGACGGCCCGCCATGCTGCGGAGGCCGTGGACCCTGAGCCTGACGCCCGAAGGTTCAGGCCGTTCACGAAAATCCTTGAGTCGCTCGTCTCGGAAGGGCTCTCGCAGAACGTCTACTCCATAGCACGTCAGCTTCAACGAATGCGTGCAGAGATCAACCACGAGGGGGTCTCTGTGAGTCGGAGTGCGGCGGAAGAGTTCGTAGCAGCTTGTGAGTTCGTGACTGGGAAGATCACTGATCTGGTGCCCTCAGCGGACGACTGGACGGCTGACGTCCCGTCCCAGAGCCAACTTGATCGAGAAATGGGCACGATCTCGACGGAGGGCCTCTGAACGAGTGGTTCTCGTCCGCAGACCGCTGCGGTGCCGGCAGCTAGCGTCTTCAGCCGGTGGTGGCCTATCTATGGACTCGTCGGGCCTGATCTGCCACATGCAGGGCCGTGACCTGGTGCCCTGCCCACGACCCAAGCGGCCTCCGGAGCCGTTACCCGACCGGCACCCCGTCGAGCACCCAGTGATGAATGAGGCCATGGTGCGCCGGGTAGGGTCACTGCCCGCTAAAGGGGAGGGAACGTTGGACCTCAGTGAGGTTGAGAAGGCCGTAGACGACGGTAGGGGCTATGCAGCTGTCAGCGTCAAGACGCTTCGTAACGCTGTAGGGGCAGCCCGAGCGAAGAAGAACGTGGTTGCAGAGATTTCTGCTGGCCTGCGGGCAGCTGGATTCGGTCATGCACCGTTCGAGATACCGAAGCGCCAAGATCGGATGGTTCTGGTGTACCGCCTTGGCACTGGCAGTGGTGCTGCGCTGATGGCGATGGTAGAAGCAGCCCACGGTGATGGTGAGCAAGCGAACGGTGCCGCGTGGCTTCTTAGTACCATGCTGCCGTCGCTCGACGGCCGGTAAGGCTTCGCGCAACTTCTGACATCCATGGCTGACATCAACGAGGCCGGACAGCGGCACACAACGGCGCCCCTGGATGACTGTCGGGCCAACCGACGACGACGCCCGGGGCGGCTGCGGATCGAACTTACAAAGCGGCGCTCGACACAGTCATGCTCTAGCCATGGATGAGTTCAGATGGCTGGCGGGTCCTGGAGTGCCGGCAGCGGAGGCAGTTCGACAGAGCTGGACAGCAACCGTCGCGGCGCTGCCTGAGGGCGCCCGCATCAGAGGAGAGGTCATCGGCCGTCAGCGGTTCGGTGTCTTCATCCGGATTCATGGGATGCCCGATGCCGTGGGGCTAGCCGAGGTCGGCAGCATGCCGCATGAGCTGGAGCTGCCCGCCATGGGCGCTGCGGTGGCAGGCGTGGTCATCTGGCATGCAGATCACAACCACCAAGTGAAGATCAAGTTGGATGAGTGGGACCGGCCTGAGTGAGCGCACTGGGCCGTCCCTGGGCCGTGCGAAGGTGCTCGGCGGTGACCTACGGCGACAGTCAGTGACAGATCAGGTCTGAGCGAGGGCAGTGAACCGCCAGGTCACAGCTCCCCGATGAGACTGGTTTCCGTCGAGGGGTGGCCGTCAGGCAAGATGGGGCCGCTTCTTGTCATGGCCGAGCCAGCGGCCCCAATAGGTCGACCGCAGCTCCAGTGATCCCTGCGCTGGTCTACGGTTACGCTCTGCTGGACGTCAGATGCGGCATTGAAGGAGCCCCCAGTGAGTCCTTGGGCTATCGCACTCATCGTCTATACTTCACTGGCATTTTTGTCCTTTTTGCCGGTTCTGCGCGTTTTGATTAAATGGGTGGATCTAAAGCCCGGCGGCCCCTCATTCGCTGAATCGCCCCACTTTCCTGATGACACCAAGTTGCTCCTGGTGCAGAACTTCCAGCGCATGCAAGGAACGCTGAAATTCTGGAAGACTCAGGCTGAGCGCTATCGAACGTTCCACATCTACTCCCTGACCTGGATCAGTCTCTCATCGGTAGGCATTCCTCTCTTGGCGCAGGCAACCACTGAAGATCCCTGGTCGAAGTGGTTACTGACGGTGGTTGCCACGCACTCGGCCATACTCCTGGCGTTGTCTCGAGCATTTCGCGTCGAAGCCCACTACAAAGCGTTCAGGAGTGGGGAGTCGGAATTCTATGACCTGTATCGCCGGATGCTCGATCGTCCGGGCGTCTTCGGGAGTGACCAACAAAAACAGCTAGATAAGTATTTTGAGCAAGTCGAAACGGTGAGGAAGGTCGTCCGAAACGCGGAAACTGACAACTTTCCGTCCGTGGAAGATGTCGCTCAAGGAGCAGTGGTTGTGCGCGTCGAATCTCAACCCACCCAACCAGGTCCACCCGGTTCGGGTACACGCTGAGAGGCCTCTACGGAGCGAGTCGGCGGCGATGCTGGCGCGCGTTCGTCAGCCTGCCTAAGTGGTGACCACCGGTTAGAGGCCATGGTCTTGTCAGGAAGCGGTGCTCGACTTCCAAGTGCTCCCAGCGGTACCGGGGGAGTTGGTCGGCCGAAGTCGGCTCGGCTTGCTTGACGGCGACCAACTCGCCGCGGTCAGGGACGGCTTCGAAGTATCACAAGCCGCCCTCCTCGTCATTGTCGCGGAAGTGGTGCCTCAGGGTGGCCCTCTCATCGAGCGCTCGGAAGTACGCCGTGGTCTCCGCCTTGATGCGCTCCAGGTCAACCACAGGGCCATCGTGCCGCGAGCGCACATGGTTGCACCGTTCTGACATCTACGGGTGACGTCAATGTGGAACCTACGAGGCGGTGCTCACCGGATCCCGGAGCCGGTGAGCCAAGTAGGGTCCGGGCGTGACTACTTCTCCTGAGCACGTCGACAGCAGAGAAGACCTGCCAGCCTTCGTTCGTTCCCTACAGCGCAGCCACGCCGAGGATGGCAGCTCATGGGAGAACCCGGACCTCCCGAGCTTCCTGGAGGCCTTGGCGGCATGGATGGACGACGCGGACGGCTGGTACAGCAGCACGCGCCGCGAGCTGCCGGCCAGCGGCGACTGGACGTTCTTCGCACGAGCCCTGCGAGCCGCGACCATCTACGAGTAGTCCGCGCTGTGTCGAATGCCTGTCGAAGCCGGGTGGCAAGCCGTCGTTGGCGCGGGTGATTACCCAGGTCGGAGCCCAGCCGCAGGCTTACGCACCAGGCGCCTTCTAAGCGCTTGGCCGCAGGTTCGAGTCCTGCCGGGGGCGCCGCTGAGAGCCCTCCCATCGGAGGGTCTTTTTGCTGGTCGGGATGGGTGACACTCGACACGGCGAAGCCCGATCCGCGACACCTTCCGCGTCTTCCCTCAGGGCGCCATCATCGATATCCGGGGCGTCGGTGGCTTTCGGTGGCCGCCGTGACGCCGGCGGGGCCGACCTCGACCGGAAGCGATGCCGCAGCAGGCGGCCGGGCCCGAAGAGCCCTGCTGCCCGGCCGTACGACGCGTCAGACCACGGCGAGCCGGGCCACCAGCAGCTCCGCTCTCCGCTCGGCGTCCCCTGTGGGTAGCCGTCCCGCCCGGGTCAGGGTCGCCAGCCCGTGCAGGGCCGCCCAGAACACCTCGGTGAACAGTCCGGGGTGGACGCCTTCCCCGGCGACTTCATGGAGAGTCTCCAGCAGGGCGGCGAAGGCGTTCTTCAACGGCTCCGGGGTCTCCACCTCGTCCGCGAACGCCAGGCCGCCGTCGAGCTGGAACATGGCGTCGTAGACCGCCGGGTTGCGCTCGGCGAAGACGAGGTAGGCGCGGGCTAGGGCGGTGACCCGGGCGCGCGGGCCGTCCGCGGCGGAGGTCGCGGCCCGCAGCGCCGCGGCCATCTCGGTGGCGCCCTCCAGGGCGACGGCGCCGATGATCTCGCGCTTGCCGCGGAAGTGGCTGTAGAGGACGGGCTGGCTGTACTCGATGCGCTCGGCGAGCCGGCGGGTGGTGACCGCGTCCCAGCCCTGCTGCTCGGCGAGTTCGCGGGCCGTCGCCACGATGAGGCGCTCGCGGACCGCCCGTTCGCGCTCCTTGCGTTCCTGTACCGACATGATTCGATCCTAGCATCGCTAGACAAGCAAGCGGCAGCAGGATTAGCGTTGCCTCATCATCTAGCAACACTAGATTCCGGGATGGGTAGTCATGCTCAACGCACTTGAGATCGTCACCACCGTGATCGTCGGCCTGATGGTGGGAGTGGAGTTCTCCGTCGCCTTCGTCATCAACCCGATCCTCGACGCGCTCCCCGACGACAGCAGCCAACGCGGCCGAAGCCACGGCGGCCGGATGCTCGGCGCCGTCATGCCGGTCTGGTACATCGGCTCGCTCGTCCTCGTCGCGGTCTGGGCCATCGCCGGATGGCACCACGACGGCGCCGGCCTCGCCGTCACCGCCGGCGCGCTGCTGATCCTCAGCGTGATCATGTCGCTTCTGCTGCTCGTCCCGATCAACAACCGGGGCAAGACATGGACCCCCGAGAATCGGCCCGCCGACTGGAAGGAGCAGATGAACCGCTGGGACCGCTTCCACTACGTCCGCGTCGCCGTCATCGTCGCCGCCTTCACCCTGCTCGTCGCCGCCCTCGCCTGAGCCCGCGGGCCGACACCGCGCCGGCGGCGCACAATCCCCACTCCCCGGGCGGCAGCGGGCCACCGAAATCCCGACATCCGAGGGTCCACCTCGCCGCCGACAGGTTCGAGGCCTGGGGTCCGCGGCTATCGGGGCTGCCAGGCTCGTGCCCGAGGGGTTACGCGGTCAGGGCGCCGTGACGGCGGCGCAGTTCGGCCGAGCCCTGTGCGGTGAAGCTGCCGTGCAGGTGGAGGCGGGCGATACCGCCGTCGGGGAAGACGTCCAGACGGATGTGGGTCGCGGTGGCCGGGGTGCTGAGCGGCAAGCGGTGGAGGGTGTCGGGCTCCAACCGGGTGCGGGGAAGGATCTCGCTCCACTCGCCGTTCTCGCCGTCGCGGGCCGAAAGGGAGGCCCAGCCGGCCGCGCTGGCCGCGGTCCAGGGCGGGCGGACCGTGGCCCGGGCCACCTCCGTCTATCGGCCGCACCACTTCGACCGCGCCGGCTGAGCTGCCGCGCATCGGACCTCGTACAGCAGGAGAAACGCGATGGAATTCCAGCAGTTGCGCGTCTTCCGTGACGTGGCACGGGAGTTGAGCTTCACCCAGGCGGCCAGGAATCTGCACTGCGCCCAGTCCACCGTCACCGGACAGATCAAGAGCCTCGAGGCTTCCCTCGGTACGGCCCTCTTCCACAGGCGCGGCCGTTGCCCGATCGAACTCACCGCGGCCGGTGCGCTGTTGCGGTCGCGGGCGGAGCAGATCCTCCAGGCGGTCGAGACGACCGGCCGGGAGATCCGCGGCGCCGCCGGAGCCCGCGGTGCCGCCGCGAGCCGGCCTGTCGTCGCCGGCCGAGCCGCCGTCGACAGCCGCACCGTGGTGGCCCACCACCGCCGGCCGCTGCCCGCGGCCCACTCCGGTCTGCCTGCGCGCGTCTGACGCCCGAATCGTGGGCGGGCCCGCACTGGGTCTGGCTTCCGCTTCGGTGAGGGGTATCGCTATCGCTCCGGGCCGCGCCCGATGTGTGGATCAGCTCTTGGATCAACTCCTTGTTCCCCATGGGGGGACCGCCCGAAGTGTGCGCGATGCGTGGGTGGGATACGTACCGGATCTGCCTCCCTCCCCATAGGTCCCGCCCAGAGGTCCTGATCGACCCCGCTGACGGCACCACACTGGCCGCCGGCATGGCGGGAACGTCCGCAGCGGCCCGCCCGGTGGACACCGCGATCCCGTGGAGCTTCTAGCCGGGCAACGGCGGGTGAGGTCGCTGAGCAACCGGCCGGACGGGTCGCGGGGTTCCCTCCCGCGTCCGGTCCCGTCAGGTCAGCGGGTGCGACGTCCGGCCCGACGCCTCGTCGATCTCGTCGTGGGCCTTGGTCAGCAACTGCATCGCCAGCTCGTTCAGTGCCCTGGCTCCCGCGACCTCCTCGCCGACTCTCGGCTGGTTCGAGTCGGACGGGTGGCGGCTGGCGTACCCATGGGCGCGCACCTCGCTCCCGTCGGGGAGCCGTACGAGGGCGGCCGCGCGGGTGCGGTGGTCGTCCTCGTCGAATTCCAGCTCGACGTGCCATCCGACAGCGGTCCGTGCTTGCGTCTGTGCCTGTGTCTGCGTCATCACGATCACCTCCGGGGCGGGCCCAGCCCCTGCTACCAGAATGTGCTTCTTCGCTCGACTCCGCATGAGGTGGAGGCGGTACGGACGAGGAGTGACGGCTGAGGTGGAGGCGGTACGGACGAGGAGTGACGGCTTGGCTACGTGCAGCCGCCGGAGGCTGGATTGCAGAGCCTGTCAGAGGCGCTTAGCGTGATGTCGGGGCCTCTGGGGCTCTCGGGTGCGGTGCGTACGGCGGACTTGGCAGGGCGGCAGGGCATGCGCCCGGGATCCAGTCCATCGAGGTGATCAATGATGACCGGCAGCCCACAGACGCTCGCCGAGTGCGTCGGGCACTGAGAGACGGAAGGTCACTCATGCCACATTCCATGCGCGCGCTCGTAGCCGGAAAGGTGGGCGAGCCGGCCGATGTCCTGCGGCTGGAATCCCGTCCTGTTCCCACGCCGGGAGCCGGGCAGGCGTTGATCCGCGTGAAGGCGACTCCGATTCACGCCAGTGATCTGCACGTGCTGCGTGGCCGCTACGGTTTCTCCCCCGCGTTTCCCACCGTCGGGGGTCACATGGAATGCGTGGGCCGTATTGCAGCCCTGGGCCCGGATACCGAGGGGCTGAAGATCGGCGAGCGCGTGGTGGCCGTCGCTGTTCCGGCGGTGCCCGGGTCGCATGTGGAGGGCACTTGGCAGGAATACCTTGTTGCCGATACACGAAGGCTCCTGCCGGTTCCCGATCATCTGAGTGACTCCAGCGCCTGTCAGCTCGCCGTCAACCCGTTGACCGCGCTGCTCCTGGTGACTCGCGAACTCGACGTACAGCCGGGTGAATGGCTGTTGCAGACGGCCGCGGGCTCCACCGTCGGCCGGCTCGTCATTCAGCTGGCCAGGCATCTGGGTATTCGCACCATCAATGTCGTGCGGCGGCGCGAAGCCGTCGAGGAGATCAAGGCGCTCGGTGGTGACGAGGTCATCTGCACTGAGGACGAGGACCTGTTGCGGCGTGTGGCCGAGATCGCGGGACCGGCCGGCGTGCGCAAGGCCGTCGACTGCGTCGCGGGCCAGGTGGGTGCCCAGGTGTCCCAGGCATTGGCTCCGGGTGGAGAGGTCGTGGTCTACGGCGCGCTCTCCACCCATCGGCAGACCGACCCGGCAGCGCTGACGATCCCGCTGATGGCACGCTCGCTCATCTACGAGACCAAAGCAGTCCGTGGCTTCTGGCTGAACCGCTGGTTCGGCACTGCCTCACCCGAGGATGCGCTGCGCGCGCTGTCCGAGGTTCGCGGCCTCGTCGCTGATGAAGTGCTGAGCATCCCCCAAGGCGAGCCGTTCCCGCTCGAACGCTTCACCGAAGCCATCTCGTTCGCCGAAGCACCCGCACACGGCGCCAAACCGCTCTTCGTCTTCGAGGACGGCCGGGACGAAGACGACAGGTAGCCGGGACGAAGACGACAGGTAGAAGAGCAAGGGGGCACCCCAGCCGGTAGGCCTGGCCCGTCCCCGGGCCGCGCGACGGCGTGGGCACCCCGGTCGGTAGGCCTGCTCCGTCCCCGTGCCACGCCACGGCGCTCGGCAGCGATCGACGGCGACGCCCAGTGACAGGTCGGCTACCAGCTGGGGCAGCGAACGTCCAGGTCACGGGCGCCCGACCGAACGGGTTTCCCCCCAGGGGTAGCCGTCAGGCAAGATGGGGTGTATCTGCCCACTGCCGATTTCAAGCGTCCGGACGGTTTCTCTTGGCTGAGTTCATTTACACCATGCGCAAGACGCGCAAGGCGCACGGCGACAAGGTGATTCTCGACGACGTCACCCTGAGCTTCCTGCCCGGAGCGAAGATCGGTGTGGTCGGCCCGAACGGTGCCGGTAAGTCCACCGTTCTCAAGATCATGGCGGGCCTCGAGCAGCCCTCCAACGGTGACGCGTTCCTGTCTCCTGGCTACAGCGTCGGCATGCTGCTCCAGGAGCCGCCGCTCGACGAGTCCAAGACCGTGCTGGAGAACGTCCAGGACGGCGCCGCCGAGATCATGGGCAAGCTCAAGCGCTTCAACGAGGTCGCGGAGCTGATGGCGACCGACTACTCGGACGCGCTCATGGAGGAGATGGGCAAGCTCCAGGACGACCTGGACCACGCCAACGCCTGGGACCTCGACGCGCAGCTGGAGCAGGCCATGGACGCGCTGGGCTGCCCGCCCGGTGACTGGCCGGTCAACAACCTCTCCGGTGGTGAGCGCCGCCGCGTAGCGCTCTGCAAGCTGCTGATCGAGGCCCCTGACCTTCTCCTCCTCGACGAGCCCACCAACCACCTGGACGCCGAGTCCGTGCAGTGGCTGGAGCAGCACCTCGCGAAGTACTCGGGCACCGTCGTCGCCGTCACCCACGACCGGTACTTCCTCGACAACGTCGCCGAGTGGATCCTCGAGCTGGACCGCGGCCGCGCGCACCCCTACGAAGGCAACTACTCCACGTACCTCGACAAGAAGGCCTCCCGCCTCAAGGTCGAGGGCCAGAAGGACGCCAAGCGTGCGAAGCGTCTGAAGGAAGAGCTCGAGTGGGTGCGGTCCAACGCCAAGGGACGTCAGGCCAAGTCCAAGGCGCGTCTGTCCCGCTACGAGGAGATGGCCGCCGAGGCCGACAAGATGCGGAAGCTGGACTTCGAGGAGATCCAGATCCCGCCGGGCCCGCGCCTGGGCTCCATCGTGGTCGAGATCAATAACCTCTCCAAGGCCTTCGGTGACAAGGTCCTCATCGATGACCTGTCGTTCACGCTGCCGCGTAACGGCATCGTCGGTGTCATCGGCCCCAACGGCGCCGGCAAGACCACCCTCTTCAAGATGATCCAGGGTCTGGAGACCCCGGACTCCGGCACGATCAAGGTCGGCGAGACCGTCAAGATCAGTTACGTCGACCAGAGCCGCGAGAACATCGACCCGAAGAAGTCCCTGTGGGCCGTGGTCTCGGACGAGCTGGACTACATCAACGTGGGCCAGGTCGAGATGCCCTCGCGTGCGTACGTCTCCGCGTTCGGGTTCAAGGGCCCGGACCAGCAGAAGCCGGCCGGTGTCCTCTCCGGCGGTGAGCGCAACCGGCTCAACCTCGCGCTCACCCTCAAGCAGGGCGGCAACCTGCTGCTCCTCGACGAGCCGACCAACGACCTGGACGTCGAGACGCTGTCCTCGCTGGAGAACGCGCTCCTCGAGTTCCCCGGTGCGGCCGTGGTCGTCTCCCACGACCGCTGGTTCCTCGACCGGGTCGCCACGCACATCCTCGCCTACGAGGGCGACTCCAAGTGGTTCTGGTTCGAGGGCAACTTCGAGTCGTACGAGAAGAACAAGATCGAGCGGCTCGGCCCGGACGCGGCGCGCCCGCACCGTGCCACCTACAAGAAGCTGACCCGGGGCTGATCGATCTTGCGGCATCTCTACCGCTGCCCGCTGCGCTGGGCGGACATGGACGCGTACGGCCACGTCAACAACGCGGTCTTCCTCCGCTACCTGGAGGAAGCACGTATCGACTTCCTGTCCCCTCCGGACAAGCAGTTCAAGCAGGGGTCCGTGGTGGCGCGCCACGAGATCGACTACAAGCGCCAGCTCGTCCACCGGCGCGAGCCGGTGGACATCGAGCTGTGGATCACGGAGATCCGGGCGGCGGCCTTCACGATCACCTACGAGGTCAAGGACGCGGACCAGCTGTACGTCCGGGCCGCGACCGTGGTCGTCCCGTTCGACTTCGAGGCCCAGCGACCGCGCCGCATCACCGCCGAGGAACGGGAGTTCCTGGAGGAGTACCGCGACGACAAGGCGGACGAGGCCGTCGCGGCATGACCGTCCTGCACCTGGCCGACGCGGGGGAGGCGGCGGACCTCGCCGCCTTCCTCTCCCGGCTGATCCACTACGACCGTGCGGCCGCCGTGCGCCTGCAGGCGCACGGCACCGCGCTCGCGGTCTTCGGGCGACCGCCGTCCTTCGAGGTCCTCGCCATCCGCACGGCGCGACTCGCCAAGCCGTACGAGAACGGGCTCGACGTCACCCTCGACGTGACCGTCTCCGCGGGTGAACTCCTGGATTCCGTCGACGAGTCGGCGGCCACCGCCGCCGTCCCGGCCGCCGTCACCGGGCCGCCGTGGGCCGGGGTGCTCCCGCCCCGCGGGGGCTGGCGACAGGAGCCCGGGCTCCCCGCGCCGGACGCCGTACGGGCGATGGTGGCCGCCGCGGTCGCCGAATTCCGTTCCCGTACACAGGAGTTGGCGCCCGAGTTGCGTACCCGCTCCGAACTCGACCGGATCGGGCGGGAGATCTGGTCCCGGCCGGTCTGCGCCGCCGGTCTTCCGGTGCGGGCCGCGCACGCGGCGCAGTCGCTGGGATTCCTGCGTCCCGGGGGCCATGTCGCGTCCGACGAAAGCCCGTTGGGGCTGTACTCGTCCGGCGCCTGGCTCCGGCTGCGTACGCCGTACGGATCGATCGCCGTACGCAGGGCGGGACTTGGGGCGCTGGACGTCAGCGTGCGCTGATCGCCGCCGCCCCCTCCATGGTCAGGGACCGGGCGCGAGACTTCCGTCGCGAGCGGGACGCCGAGCGGCGCGGCGCCGGGCGGCAGACGATGCGGCGCCGGGCGGCAGGCGGTGCTCCGACGTAAGCGGTCATGTCAGCCGGCCGTGTTCACCATCGACGCCGCCGCGTACGTCAGGTAGTTCCACAGCGTGTGCTCGTGTTCCTCGGAGAGGCCGAGCTCCTCGACGGCGACGCGCATGTGCTTGAGCCAGGCGTCGTGTGCTGCCTGGTCGACGGCGAACGGGGCGTGGCGCATCCGTAGCCGGGGGTGACCTCGGTTGTCGCTGTACGTCGTCGGGCCGCCCCAGTACTGGATCAGGAAGAGCCTGAACCGCTCCTCGGCCGGACCCAGGTCCTCCTCGGGATACATGGCCCGCAGCAGCGGGTCCTCGGCGACGCCCTCGTAGAAACGGTGCACCAGACGCCGGAAGGTCTCCTCGCCGCCGACCTGCTCGTAGAAGGTCTGCTCCTGAAGCGTGCCGCGCCGAATCTCATTCACATCACCCATGGTCTCAGACGGGGTGGCGGAGGACTCAAGGCTTAGGACCACTCATCGGAATCGGCGGTAATGCGCCGCGTCGGGCTCGGCGGTATGTGGCGCGTCGGGATCGGCGGTATGTGGCGCGTCGGGATCGGCGGTTCGTGCCACGCGTACGTGATCGGCCGAGCCCGGCGCTCGCCTCGCGGGCCGTCCGGCAGCACAGTGGAGATATGAGCGCGCACGCTCTCGACCACGACCTGGACGACCTCGCCACCCTGGCGCGGGCGACCCTCGTACGGGAGATCGACAGGAGCGGGGCGTGGGACGCCGACCCGGTCTGGCGGGAGGCCTTCGAGTCGGTCCCGCGCCATCTGTTCGTGCCGTACTACTACATCGGCGTCATGGGCGGCTTCGAGCGCGTGTGGGGCGAGGACCCCGATCCGCGGGCCCGGGAGCGCTGGGTGCGCGGCGCGTACGCGGACGCCCCGCTGGCCACCCGGGTGCGCGACGGGGAGCTGGTGTCCTCCAGCAGCCAGCCGTCGCTGATGGCGAAGATGCTGACCGAGCTGGACGTACGGGACGGGGACGCCGTCCTGGAGATCGGCGCCGGCACCGGCTACAACGCGGCCCTGCTCGCCCACCGCCTCGGCGACGAGCTGGTGACCACCGTGGACCTCGACCCGGAGATCACCGAATCGGCACGGCGGCACCTGGCCGCCGCCGGCCACCACCCGACCGTCGTCACCGCAGACGGCGCCCGCGGTGTCCCCGAGCGCGCCCCCTTCGACCGGATCATGGCCACCTGCACGCTGACCTCGATCCCCCGCCCCTGGCTGCCCCAGTGCACCCCGGGCGCCCGTATCCTCGCGCCGCTGGCCACCGGCCTGATCGCGCTGCGCGTCCGGGACGCCGGGCATGCCGAGGGGCGCTTCCTGCACACGCCCGCCTATTTCGTGCCCCTGCGCGGCGAGACCCGGCCCGAGGCGCCCGAGCCGCGGCACCTGGACGGGCTGCCCCGCCGGGTCAGGAGCGACGAGCTGTTCCGGTTCCTGCTGACCCTGACGGCGGGCAGCCTCGACCCGTACGAGGCGTACGCGCTGTGGGAGCGCGAGGACCAGCCGGTGCGCGAGCGGTACGGGATCACGGTCAGCGGTGAGCGCGCCTGGGCGTGGCTGGACGACCCCGAGGGGCCGTACGCCTGGCCGCTGCCGTGATCCCCCGGGTCAGCCGCGTGATCCCCCGCGTCAGCCGCGCCGGATGGTGATCGTCGTCCAGGCGCCGACGTGCACGCGGTCGCCGTCCTGGAGCGGGACCGGCACGAAGGGCTGGATGGGCTCCTCGCCGCCGTTCACCGTGGTGCCGTTCGTCGAGTTCTGGTCGACGACCGCCCAGCTGCCGTCCGGCTGCTGGACCAGGACCGCGTGCTGGTGCGAGACGCCCGGGTCCTCCGGGGGCACCGACAGATCGATGTCGGGGGTGTCGCCGGTGGAGTGCCGGCGGCGGCCGATGGTGATCTGGTTGCCGATGAGCGGGCGCTGCTGCTCCGGGGAGTACGCGGGCAGGTTCAGGCCCGCGGCCTCGGGGCCGGAGCGCTGCATCATCGCCATGAAGTACTCGCGGTCGGGACCGATCGTCGCCGACCAGGACAGCGGCTGCTGCGGTTGCTGGTAGGCGGGGCCGGAGCCGGGCGGAGCCTGGGTCGCGCCGGGCTGCGGGTAGCCGTAGCCGCCGCCCTGGCCGGCGCCTGGACCGTTCGGACCGCCGGGGCCGCCGGGCGCACCGGACGACGGCGGGGAGATCACCCAGTCGTCGTCGGCGCCGAAGGCCGGGCCGCCGGGCCCGGGCGGCCCGCCCTGGGTGAAGGGCGCGGCCGGCTGCTGGGTGAAGGCCTGCGGCGCGCCGGGGCCACCGGGAGTGGGCCCGGGCGGCGGCGGAACCGGACGCGAGGGGTCGGCTCCGAAGCCGGACGGATCGCCGCCGAAGCCCGAGGGGCCCCCGGCGCCGAACGGCGGGGCGGGCGGACCCGGCGGGATCGGCTCGGCGGGCCGGTTCATCTGGGAGGGCCGCGAGCTCTGGTACTCGAACGGGTCGTGACCGGGACCCGCACCGGGACCGCCGGGCTGTCCCGGGACCCCCGGCCCCTGCTGCTGGAACCGCAGCGCGGGGTTCGGGCCACCAGGACCACCCGGGCCACCCGGGCCGCCGGGCCCACCAGGACCGCCGGGAATCCCCGGCGCGGGCGCCGGCGGGCGCGGTGCGGCCGGCGTGTACGAGGTCGCCGTATTGGTCAGGAAGTTCCACCGGCACTCCTCGCAGAACGGCGCGGCGCCCTCACGGGGCGTACGGCACTGCGGGCAGAGCTCCGGCTCGGGGTCGGGCACGGCGGACAGGTGCGGGCGCCCACCGGGGCCGCCGTGGCCCCCGGGACCGGGCGGCGGCGGAGGCGAGCCGGGCGGCGGATAGCCGTAGCCGGCGGGGGGCGGTGGGGGAGGCAACGGGGGCACGGCACCGGCCATGCGGTGACCGCAGACCTCGCACCAGTCGTCGGAACCCGACTGATGTCCGTTCGGGCAGGTCGGCATGTCGGCGCTTCCCCCTCTCCTTTTCCGGTCTTTATGACCGGGTTTCTCCGGCTCCCCGCGGGAACCGGGCTCGCTACTTCTTTACACGAACAGTCTTTGTGGACCGTGTCTCGAGGGTCATCTCGTCCGCTTCTTCGACCCTTGCCTTCAATCGCACAGTACCTGCCGCGGCGTCGACCACGTCCACCACCTTCGCAAGCAGTTTCGCAGTATCGGCGTTGCCGGACGCACTCGCGAGCTGAACGGCCCGCCCCAGCTTGGCCGTTGCGCCGTCGACATCTCCCGCTTTGCGCAGATCCAGCCCCTGCTGGATGACTTGTGCCAGTTCCGCCTGACCCGTGTAGTGCGCGACCTGCGGGTTGATCGAGGTCGAGGCCACCATGTCCTCGGTCCACACGGCCCGTACGAGACCCTGGGCGCCGAGGTTCTGCACGCTTCCGTCCGGCTGCGGGATCACCAGCGAGACCCGGGCGGCCAGCATCTCCTGGCCGATGCCGGCCGTGGGGACCTCGACGCACACGTGGTAGTCGCGGGACTCGTCGCCCCAGGAACCGGTGGGGTAGTCCCCGGCGCGCGGGCCCGCCTCGGTGCGGCGGTCGGTCAACTCCTCGACCGTGGGGGCCACTTGCTTGACGAACTTGATCGCCGTGCCGACCGGGGTCCACAGTCGCAGGGCGACGTCCGCGACCTCCTTGCCCATGGCCGTCTCCATCATCTGCGTGAAGTCGGCGGACAGGGCGGCCGGGTCGGCGACGATGTCGGCGGTGCCGAGCAGCGCCGAGGCGATCCCGGTGACCTCCTTGACCTCCCAGTCGGTGCCCACTCCACGCGCGTCACACGTGAACCGTCCGGCACAGGAGTCGAGAGCGGCCCTGAGGTCCTGCGGCGACTCGTGTTCATTGCGGCCGTCGGTGAGCAGGATGCCGTGCCGGATCGAGACGTCCGCCGAGGACAGCAGCCGGTCGGCGAGGCGCAGCCAGGTGCCGATCGCCGTACCGCCGCCCGCGCTCAGCCTGCGCAGTGCCTGCTTGGCCTGGTCGCGGGTGGCCGTGTCGGCGACCGCGAGCCGTCCGCCGCCCGGATAGACCTCCTTGGCGAGGTGCGTGCCGCCGATCACCGCGAAGTGCACACCGTCGCGCACGCTGTCGATCGCGGCGGCCGTGGCGTCACGGGCGCCCCGCATCTTGGTGGGCGGGTAGTCCATCGAGCCCGAACAGTCGACCATGATCGCCACGGCCGCGTCCGGGCCCTGGCCCGCCGTGTACACGTGCGGCGCCCCGACGGAGCTTCCGATGGTGCCGCCGCCGGTGGCGCTCACCGTGACGATCGCGTTGACCTCGCGGCCGCCCTCGGGCAGGTACTCGTTCTGGTACACGTCGACCGAGAACTGCGGCACGTTCGACTTCGAGAAATTGGCCATGCCTTCTTCGTCCCCCTCGAAACCTCCGCGACCGGCGGAGGCGATGACTGTATGCGGACCGGTCCCCTCCGGTCCGAGGCCGTCCCCGTGAGTGGCCTCAGGCCGATCCTGCCCCCTGCGACGGGGCGGGGAACGGCACGACGGCCACTGTTACGTTGTCGTGGCCCCCGCCGTCCAGGGCGTGGCCGACAAGGACCTGGGCGCTGTGCAGCGGCCTTTCCGCGGCGTCGAGGGGCACGACCTCGGCCATCTCCTCGGCCGCCTCCGCGTAGTTCCACAGCCCGTCGGTGCACACCACCACTACACCCGGCCGGTCCGGCTTGAAGGAAGCGGTGTGCGGCTCCAGTTCGTATGCGTCGGCGCCGAGCCAGCCCGTGATGGCGTGGGCGCGCTCGTCGGCGTACGCCTCCGCCTCGTTCATCAGGCCCGCGGCGACCATCTGCGCGGCCCACGAGTCGTCCTCGGTGAGCCGGGCCGGCGGCGAACTCCGGTCGACCGGCACCCAGTAGGCGCGGCTGTCGCCGACCCAGCCGACGATGAGCAGGGCGGGGGTGACGACCGCGCCGACGAGGGTGCACGCGGGCGCGTTCACATGCGGAGCGTGCTCGCCCTGCGCGGTGGACTCGTCGGCCAGCGAGTTGACGGCCTCCGAGGCGGCGACGATCGCGTCGTGCATCGCCTGCTGCGGGTGCGTGCCGAGCGGCAGGGCTTCGAGGAGCGTCTCGTTGGCCACGCGGGACGCGGCGAGCGAGGCCTCGTCGGGGCGGGTCGCCGAGGAGACGCCGTCGCAGACGATCGCGACGACCGCGGGCGCGCCGTCGGGCAGCGCGGTCGACGAGATCGCGAACGCGTCCTCGTTGCGGTGGTGGCGCAGGCCCCGGTCGCTGACCGCGGCGACCGCGCCCAACTCCTGCTCCATGTGGTCGCGTTCGCGCGGCTGCGCGTGTCCGCAGTTCTCGCAGTAGCCGTCGCTGTCGACCTGGCCCGAGCGACAGGCGACGCACAGCTTGCTGCCCGCGGGAGGCGCCGCCAGGTCGGCGGTGCGCGGATCGGCGACCGGCTCGCCCAAGGGCCCGGCGGAGGCCTCGGATCCGGCGGGGCGTGCCGGGGTCTGCTGGGGCTCGGCGGCCGGGGGAGCCAGCGGGTACTCGTCCGGCTCCGAGGGCCGGTCGAACCGTACGCCTGAAGGAGGCTCGGGAGGGCCGGCGGTGTGCGCGGCGACGGCCTGGGGGAGTTCGGCGGCAGCGGCGTGCGGAAGGTCACCCGGGGGGTGCGGGAGTTCACCGGGCGTGTGCGGGTGTTCACCTGGCGTGTGCGGGTGTTCACCGGGCGTGTGGGGGTGTTCGCCGGGCGGGGGCGGGAGTTCGGTGCCGCCCGAGTCCGTGCCGCGGATGTCCGTGGCGCGGTGCACCGGCGCGGGCGTGTCGGAGCTGTCGATCTCCGGCGCGACAGGCCAGTCCACGGCCGCGGAGGCCGAGGGGGGCCGCGCCGAGCTGCCGTTCATGGCGACCGTGGGGTGGTCCGCCGGCGGAGCGGGCACCGCCGACAGGTCGTAGCCGCACGCACCGCAGAAAAGGTCACCCGCCTCCAGTGGCTCCTCGCAACTGGGGCACCGCGAAAGGGCCGTCGGCTGGGGCATCTGGGACATCAATCACACCCACGTCCGGGGGCGGTAACGATTCGCTCGTTCCACCAGGTCGATCCTCTCCTCGCCGCCCCGCGCGAGCCGGGCCAGCGTCCGGTACGAACGCTCGAGTCCGAAGCGGAGGCCGCGCTCGTCCAGCTTGCTGCCGAGCAGCACCTGGCCGCCACCGGAAACCGGAGCGGAACCCTGGCTACCGGAGAGTACCCAGTCCAGCGCGCAGCCAAGGACTTCTGTGGACAACTGCTCGCGTCGCACCGCGTCGAGACCGTATCCGTCGAGCGCCTCGACCTGGCCGGCCGCCGCGGTCAGATCGTCCAGGAACGCCGCGGCCGCGGCCTCCTCGGCCATCCGCTCCCGCAGCCGCGCCCGAACGGCCGCGACCCGGGCGGCGGTGTAGTGGATGGACGCCTCCGGTACGGATTCCAGCGTGCGTACGGCGCCACGGCGGTCACCGGAGGCGAGCTGCACGCGGGCCAGGCCGAACGCCGCGCTCACATAGCTGGGGTCGGTCGTCCACACCAGCCGGTAGTACTCCGCGGCGTTGTCCAGCTGCCCGAGCACCTCCGCGCACAGGCCGAGGGCCAGCTTGGGCGCCGGCTCGCCGGGGAAGGCGTCGTAGATCGCGTCGAAGGACAGCGCCGCGATCTCGTACTCCGCGGTCGCGAGCGCCGCGACGCCCCGGTACCAGACCACCCGCCAGTCGTCGGGGTGGTCCGTCTCCAGGGCCTCGACGGCCAGTGACGCGCTGTTCAGTTCACCCATCTCCAGGCGGGCCCGCAGCTCGCGCAGCCGCAGCTCCGGGGAACCGGTGGGCGCCGCGTGCAGCGCGGCGATCAGCTCCGCGGGCGCGGACGCCATGAGCGCCGCCAGGAAGCCCGCGTTCGGGTCGCCCGGGTCCACCCGGGGGACGGGCAGCGCGAGCGCGGTGGCGGCGGCCTGGACGGGCTTGACCAGGGCGGCCGGAGCGCTCGTCGGGGGGAGTACGCGAGTGCCGTTCGCCCCGGCGGGCAGCGGTGGCGCGCTCTTCTTCCCGCGTACGGGAAGCACCCGCGCCCCCAGCCGCGAGACGTCCCCGGCCGGCTTCCCGAACAACTCCGTGTCGGTGACCTTGATCTCGGGGCCGAACAGGGTGGACAGGGCCGGGCGGGCCCGGCCCGTCTGGAGCGACACGACCTCCCTCAGCACCCCGGTCAGCTGCTCGGACATCTCCTGCGCGGAGGCGAAGCGGCGGGCCGGGTCGGGGTCGGTGGCGCGGACCAGGAGCCGGTAGAAGGACTCGTACTGGCGGAAGACCTCGATGTTGTCCGGGTCGGGCAGGGAGTCCACGAAGACGTTCGTGTAGCCCTGGAAGTCGAAGGTCAGGACGGCGAGGGTGCGCGCGACCGTGTAGAGGTCGGAGGCGACGGACGGGCCGACCTCGGCCACCTCCGGCGCCTGGTAGCCCACTGTGCCGTAGATGGCCGACTCGTCGTCGTCCGTCCTGCGCACCGCGCCCATGTCGATCAGCTTGAGCTGGTCCTCGGTCTGGATCGCGTTGTCGACCTTGAAGTCGCAGTACAGGAGATTGCGGCTGTGCAGATGCCCGAGGGCCTCCAGGGCCTCGATCCCGTACGCGCAGGCCTGCTCGACCGGCAGCGGATCGCGCTTCCCGGCGGCCGTACGGCGGCCGTTGGCGATCTCCTTCAGCGACTTTCCGCCGACGTACTCCATGACGATGTACCCGTCCAGCGAACCGGTCCGCTGGTCGAGGTGCTCGACGAAGTTGTAGATCCGCACGATGTTGGCGTGCTCGATCTCGGCGAGGAAGCGCCGTTCGGAGATCGCCGCCGCCATCGCGTCCTGGTCACCGGTGTCCAGGAGGCCCTTGAGGACCACCCAGCGGTCGGAGACCGCGCGGTCGACGGCGAGGTAGACCCAGCCGAGACCGCCGTGCGCGAGACAGCCCACGACCTCGTACTGGCCGTGCACGATGTCGCCCGAGCCGAGCTTCGGCACGAACGAGTACGGGTGGCCGCACTTGGTGCAGAAGCCCTCGGTACGCCCGGGCCGCTCGCCGCGCGCACGCCCCACCGGCGCACCGCAGTCGGGGCGCGAGCAGAACCGCTTCCGCTCGGGAACCTCGGGGTTCTCCAGGACCATCGCGCGCGGGTCGGGCCGCGGCACCCCCGGGACCTCGACCAGGCCGGCACCGAGCCGTCCGCGCCCCGTGGAACCGGCGGTCGAACCGGAGCTGCGGACCGACACCGAGCGGCCCGTCGACCGGCCCGACAGCGAGCGCGACAGACGTCCCGAGACCGAGCGCCGCGACTGCGAGGAGCGCGAGGACGCACGCGAGCTGGCGCGCGAACTGCTCCGCGCGCTGCTGCTGTTGGAGCCTCGGCCGGACCCCCGGGAGCCCTTGCCGCCCGCCGTGATGCCGGTCGGGGGCGAGCCCACCATGCCGCCGGCGGAGACGACCGGGGCCAAGCCGCAGGTGTCGCAGTACAGCTCGCCGCCGCCCACGTCCTCGTACGACCCCGAGCAACCGGGCCGCTGGCACTTCTGCTGCTGTCCCACAGGCTGCTGACTCACGATTCCCCCCTCCGGTCGACCCGGTCACCGGGCGTGCCCTGCTCGGGCACGCGCGGGCTGAGCAGATCGGCGGCCGCCCGCTGGTAGCGCAGCACCGCCTCCTCCGCGACGCGCAGATCGCAGGGCGCGCTCCACAGCATGCGGCGCGCCGCGTCGTAGCGCTCGATGAGGAACGGGTCCTCCGCGAGGCCGTGCCGGGCGACCTTCGCCTTGTACGCGTCGAGGCGGCCGCGCAGCTCCGCGCGGACCGCCAGCGGCGCGGTGACCGCCGTCAACGACTCGCGGGCGCGCAGCAGTTCGTCCTCCGCCCGCTCCTCCAGCGACTCCAGGAGCGGAGAGAGGCGGTGCCACTGGGCGTGTCTGCGGTACTCGGCGGCCGTCGCCAACTGCTCCTGGAGCGCCGTCGGCGGTCCGCTGACGGCCGGCACCTCCGACGCGGCGATCTTCGCCAGCACCTCACCGCGGGCGCTGCGCGCCTCGGCGAGCGTGCGGTCCGCGCGGCTGAGCACGTCCCGCAGCTTCACCAGCCGGGCCTCCGCGTCCTGCCGGACGGTGAGCACCGCGTCGATCTCCCGGCGCACCTCCTCCAGGGCGCGCGCCTCGCGGTCGTACGTCGTCGTGTCCGGGCGTCCGCCGCCGGGGGCCGAACTGCCCTGCGCTGAGACCCAGTAGGCCAGCGGATCCGAGACGACCCGCTCGCGCAGGGTGGTCAGCGTCCGGGTGATCCGCTCCAGGTCGTCGCCCGACGGGTGCTCGCCGGGGCGTACCCCCACCGAGTGCGCGAGCCGGCGGGTGCGCTGGAGCTCCGCGGCCAGTAAATCGATCCGGGCGGGCAGCGCGGACCACACGGCGTCGGCGGCGACCACCATGTCGAGCGAGGACGCGTACAGCGCGTTCATCCGGTCCACCAGGGCGGCCAGCGAGAACCGCTCGCTGAGCTTGCTGGAGCCGGCCAGCGTCGGCGCGTTCGCCGTGGCGGTGGCGCTGCCCGCGACCGTGACGCACTCGCCGCGCAGCAGCTCGGTCAGCTCGACCAGGTCCTCCCGGCTCGACCAGCGCCTGCGGGAACGGATGTCGCGCGCGGAGCGCAGCGCGTCCGTGTACGCGTCGAAGTACGCCCACAGCAAGGTGATCGACGCCTCGGTGGACGTCCAGCGCTCCTTGGTCGTGCCGGTGAGTTCGGCGCCTTCCAGGAGCCTGCGGCCCGCGTGGTCCTGCAGGGCGAGGAGGGAGGTCTCGATGGCCTCGTGCTCCGCGCCGAGCCGCGCCAGCGCACGGTCCACCTCGTCCCGGTCCATCACCGGCTCGGGGGGTCCCGTGACGCCCATCGATCACCTCTCGCTCTCCGTCGTTCCCTGTGCGCGTGTCGGGTGCGCCCGGGTAACTCTCCAGTCGTATCAGGTCGGTTACTTGTAGTGCGCCGCGGGCGGGTTCTGCGACGGCGAGTCCTTGCCGAGGGTGGCGGACAGCCAGGTGTCGTACGACTGCCGCCAGCCGCTCTTGCGGTAGTCCTCCAGGACCTGGTTGACCCGGCGTACCAGATCGTCGGCGCCCCGCTTCATCGCCACGCCGTAGTACTCCGTGGTGAACGTCTTGCCCTTCAGCACCACCGTCGGGTCCTGCGCGGCCTGGCTCGCGGCGAGCGCGCCGTCGGTCACCACCGCGTCGACCTGGCCGAGCTGGAGCCTTACCAGGCAGTCGAGTTGGTTGGGCACCGTGGTGGAGATGTCGGCGGAGGCGACGAGTGTGCCCGCCTTCTTGTCGGCGTCCAGCTTGTCGTAGGCGGTGGAGCCCGCCGCCGAGCAGATCCTCTTGTCCGCCAGCGTCTTGTCGTACCCCGTGATGCCGGAGGTCTGCGGGGCGAGGACCTGCTGGCCGGTCAGGAAGTAGGGCGCGGAGAACGCGACCTGGCTCAGCCGGTCGCAGGTGATCGTCATGGTGCGGACCACCATGTCGACCTGGCCGCTCTGGATCGCGGGGATGCGCTGGTTGGTGGGTATGGCTTTGAACAGGATGTCGTTCGGACTGCCGAGGATCTGCCGGGCGATCTCGCGGGCGAGATCGATGTCGAAGCCCTCCAGATCGGCCTTCTTGTTGTTGTTGGGGTTGTTCGGATCGCGGTAGCCCCAGCGGTAGCTGTTCTGGTCGACGCCGACCATCAGATAGCCGCGCTTCTTGATGGCCGCGATCGTCGCGCCGCTCTCGTCGCCGGACGGGGCGAGACTCTGGTCCTGCGGGTCGGTGCACTCCTCGGCCTTCGCCTGGGTGCCCTCGGCCACACCCTGGCCGCCGACGCCCGTACTGCCGTCCCCGTGCGCGTCGCTCAGCGGCAGCAGCAGGGCGAAGACCACGGCGATGGCGCAGGCGACGGCCATCGCGCCCACCCCGCCCCAGCCCTTCAGGCTTGCCCTCAGGCGTCGTGCCGTCATCGCCACTCCTCCTCTCACCGGTACTCCGAAAGCCTGCGCCCGATGCCGAGCAGCGCGCCCGCCGCGGCCAGCACCGCGAGGGCCGCCGCGCCGGTCGGCAGACCGGCCATCGCGTCCCGGCCGTCGCCCGCCGCCTGCTGGAACTCGCTCTCCTCGTGCGTCAGCGCGAGCGCCAGGTTCTTGTCCACGCCGTCGAAGCACTCGCCGGTCGGCTTGACCTTGGCGGACCCGCCGATCACGAGGTCCAGGGCCTTCTGGTACTCGCCGCGGTCGTCTTCCGCGCGGGCGTCCTTGTGGCGGGTCTTCCAGACCTTCATGTTGGCGGTGGCGGCCTGGACCGGCTGCTCGCCCGCCTTGTCGTCGGCGAGGTCACCGGCCAGGGCCAGTCCCTTGGTGAGCGCCTTCATGTCCTGGTCGAAGTCGTAGTCGTAGAGGTCCTTGGTCGTGCCGTCGGCCAGTGTCTTCGTCTCGGCGCCCCGGCTGACCAGGGTCAGGTTCTCGTTGCCCCGCGCGTTCAGGGAGGCGATCCGGGCGTCGTGCAGCACGTTCAGAGAGCGGACCCCGTGGTCGTACGACTCGTTCAGGCCGGCTCGCGCGACGCTGTGCCCGACGACGAGCCACAGCAGGACGACCGTGGAGGCGGCGGTGGCGGCGACCAGGCCCTGGTTCAACACCCGGTTCGTCCGCCGGTAGTTGCGGTGCTGGGCCCAGACGAGGCCGCCGAGGGCGAGGACGCCGAGGCCGATGGCGGCCCACGGGTAGGGCTTCGCGTCCGCGTAGTCGGCGCTCAGCCGCTGGTTCTCCCGCTGGTAGAGATCCTGCGCGGCCGGGAGCATCTCCTTCTGCATCTTCTCGTTCGCGTACCGCAAGTAGGCGCCGCCGAGCGGGTAGCCCTGCCGGTTGTTGGCGCGGGCCCGCTCGACGAGGCCCTTGTACTCGGGCAGCAGCGTGTTCAGCTTGGAGATGGTCTTGGCGGAGGGGGAGCCCGGCTGCGAGCTGTTGGCGGCGGTGATCAGCTTCGCGGCGGCGGTCCTGATGTCCTGCTCGTACCGGTCGCGGGAGGCCTTCGTCTCCTGGCCGCCGGCGAGGAAGCCGCTGGACGCCGCGGTGTTGGCGTCGGCGAGGGAGCGGTAGATGTCCGCGGCGCTCGCGCTCAGCGGCTGGCTGCTGTGCAGCACGTCGTCCGCCGCGGCCGAACGCTCCGTCATCTGCCAGGCGGTGACCGCGCCGAACGCGACGACCAGGGCGGCGAGGACGGCACCGATGATGCGGAGCCTGCCCGGCTCCGTCGTCGCCGCGGCGCGCAGCCGGTCGACGCCCTCCGCCCATGCCGTACGGCGCTCGGGCGTCGCGGGGGCGCTCGGCGGGGCACCGAGGGCGCCCCGCGGTCCGGGGAGGCCGCCCTGCGGGGCCCTCGGTGGTACGGCCGGCATCGTGGGCGCGCCGGGGTGTCCCGGTGGCGCCGCGCCGCCGTTCGGCGGGTATGTCACTTGACCTCCCCCATGGTCATCCGTGGCTCACCTCCGCCCGGTGCGTGGGAAGCACGGACGGCGGACAGAGGTGTACGGCGGCAAGTATCGCCGCCGGGACTGACATCCGCACAGGCCTTGACTGGATCTTGTTCGGATCGCGGGCGCAGCACGAAGCTCCCCGCAGCGCCCCCCTTCCCCTGAACACGCGTTCCGGGGGTGTTCGGTTCCCTCACGGTGTGGGGGTGCGGGACAGGAGTTTTCGCCCCCTCCGCTCCTGCCCGTCCCGAACCCGGGGCTCCGCCCCAGACCCCGCCCCAGACCCCGCTCCTCACCCGCTCCTCACGCCGCTCCCCATCCCGCTCCTGAAGCGCCGGGGGGGGGGTAACAATGAGCCCCA
>NZ_JBHVWZ010000007.1:0-81364 GCF_042881985.1 Streptomyces sp. NPDC058246
GGGCGGGGGGTGCGGCCGGGGCGGGCGCGGGTGGGTCGGGGTCGTCGTGCGCCGGTGCCGGGGTGGCGGCCGGGGCAGGGGCGGCAGCGGCGGGAGCCGGAGCGGCGGCCGGAGCCGCGCCCGGGGCGCCGATGACGGCCAGCTTCGCGCCGACCTCGGCCGTCTCGTCCTCGCCGACCACGATCTCCAGCAGCACGCCGGCGACCGGCGCGGGGATCTCGGTGTCGACCTTGTCCGTGGAGACCTCGAGCAGCGGCTCGTCCTCCGCGACCTCCTCGCCGACCTCCTTCAGCCAGCGGGTGACGGTGCCCTCGGTGACCGACTCGCCCAGCGCGGGCAGCACGACGTCGGTACCGGAGGCGCCACCGGCCGGAGCCGCCGGAGCGGCGGGGGCGGCGGGGGCCTCGGCGACCGGAGCCGCGGGGGCCTCGGCGACCGGGGCGGGAGCGGCCGGGGCCGGAGCCTCGGCGGCAGCGGGGGCCGGGGCGGCAGCGGGGGCGCCCGTGCCGTCGTCGATGACGGCCAGCTCGGCGCCGACCTCGACGGTCTCGTCCTCGGCGACCTTGATGGACGCCAGGATGCCGGCGGCGGGGGAGGGGATCTCGGTGTCGACCTTGTCGGTGGACACTTCGAGCAGCGGCTCGTCGGCCTCGACGCGCTCGCCCTCGGCCTTCAGCCAGCGGGTGACAGTGCCCTCGGTGACGCTCTCACCGAGCGCCGGAAGGGTTACGGAAACCGCCATGGTTTCTGTTGCTCCTTACGAATGGTGCGGAAGTCTGTGGTCGTCGTCGCGCCCTGCGACGCGGTGACTGAATCGGCCGCGGCCGGTGGACCGGCCGGTGCCGGGGATCAGTCGTGCGAGTGCAGCGGCTTGCCCGCGAGGGCCAGGTGGGCCTCGCCGAGCGCCTCGTTCTGCGTCGGGTGGGCGTGGATGAGCTGGGCGACCTCGGCGGGCAGCGCTTCCCAGTTGTAGATCAACTGGGCCTCGCCGACCTGCTCGCCCATGCGGTCGCCGACCATGTGGACGCCGACCACGGCACCGTCCTTCACCTGGACGAGCTTGATCTCGCCCGCGGTGTTGAGGATCTTGCTCTTGCCGTTGCCCGCCAGGTTGTACTTCAGAGCGACGACCTTGTCCGCGCCGTAGATCTCCTTGGCCTTGGCCTCGGTGATGCCCACGGAGGCGACCTCGGGGTGGCAGTACGTCACCCGCGGCACGCCGTCGTAGTCGATCGGAACGGTCTTCAGACCGGCCAGACGCTCCGCCACCAGGATGCCCTCGGCGAAGCCGACGTGCGCGAGCTGGAGCGTCGGAACCAGGTCACCGACGGCGGAGATGGTCGGGACGTTCGTCCGCATGTACTCGTCGACCAGGACATAGCCGCGGTCCATCGCGACGCCCTGCTCCTCGTAGCCGAGACCGGCGGAGACCGGGCCGCGGCCGACGGCGACGAGCAGCACCTCGGCCTCGAACTCCTTGCCGTCGGCGAGGGTGACCTTGACACCGTTCTGGGTGTACTCGGCCTTCGAGAAGAAGGTGCCCAGGTTGAACTTGATGCCGCGCTTGCGGAACGCGCGCTCAAGAAGCTTGGAGGAGTTCTCGTCCTCGACCGGGACGAGGTGCTTGAGGCCCTCGATCACCGTCACGTCGGTGCCGAAGGACTTCCACGCCGAGGCGAACTCGACGCCGATGACACCGCCGCCGAGCACGATCGCGGACTGCGGGACGCGGTCCAGGACCAGCGCGTGGTCGGAGGAGATGATGCGGTTGCCGTCGATCTCCAGGCCCGGCAGCGACTTCGGCACGGAGCCGGTCGCGAGCAGCACGTGACGGCCCTGGACGCGCCGGCCGTTCACGTCGACGGAGGTGGGGGAGGAGAGACGGCCCTCACCCTCGATGTACGTCACCTTGCGGGACGCGATGAGACCCTGCAGACCCTTGTACAGGCCCGAGATGACCCCGTCCTTGTACTTGTGGACGGCCGGTACGTCGATGCCCTCGAAGGTGGCCTTGACACCGAACTGCTCGCTCTCGCGGGCCTGGTCGGCGATCTCGCCCGCGTGCAGCAGAGCCTTGGTGGGGATGCACCCGCGGTGCAGGCAGGTACCGCCGACCTTGTCCTTCTCGATCAGGGCGACGTCCAGGCCCAGCTGCGCTCCGCGCAGCGCCGCGGCGTAACCGCCGCTACCGCCGCCGAGGATCACTAGGTCGAAAACGGTGCTGGCGTCGTTCGCCACGTCACGTCCTCCATGCATGTGCGCCGTACGCCGGTCGTCCATGACCGGGCGGCGGCTGGTGTCCGGCCGCTCTTTCTTCGGCCCTGTGTGGGGGCCCTGTCCTGCCGAGAACCCATCTTCGCACTTGTCGGCGGCGTTCGAGACGCCGGGCCGGTGTGTGAGACGTCTGATCCATCACGTCCCCGGGGTGCGGACACACACGAACCTGCGGATTTCGTCGAGGGCGAAAGCCGCGTACGACCACGCGGACGGCCCCGGGCGACATGTCACCCGGGGCCGTCCGCAGGAACGTCCGGGCTCAGCCCAGGTCGCCCGCCGCCGTCAGTTCGGCCAGGCGGACCAGGGTGCGGACCGCGGAGCCGGTGCCGCCCTTGGGGGTGTAGCCGAAGGGGCCTGACTCGTTGAAGGCCGGGCCCGCGATGTCGAGGTGGGCCCAGGTGATGCCCTCGCCGACGAACTCGCGCAGGAACAGACCGGCGACCAGGCCGCCGCCCATCCGCTCGCCCATGTTGGCGATGTCGGCGGTGGGGGAGTCCATGCCCTTGCGCAGGTGCTCGGGCAGCGGCATCGGCCAGGACTCCTCGCCGACCTCCTCGGCGGCCTCGACGATGGAGGCGCGGAAGGCGTCGTCGTTGGCCATCACACCGAAGGTGCGGTTGCCGAGCGCCAGCACCATCGCACCGGTCAGCGTCGCCACGTCGATGATCGCGTCCGGCTTCTCCTCGGACGCCTTCCACAGCGCGTCGGCGAGGACGAGCCGGCCCTCGGCGTCCGTGTTGAGGACCTCGACGGTCTTGCCGCTGTACATGCGCAGCACGTCACCGGGGCGGGTGGCGGAACCGGAGGGCATGTTCTCGGCCAGCGCGAGCCAGCCGGTGACGTTGACCTCGAGGCCGAGGCGCGCGGCGGCGACCACGGCGGCGAAGACCGCCGCCGCACCGCTCATGTCGCACTTCATCGTCTCGTTGTGCCCCGGGGGCTTGAGGGAGATGCCGCCCGAGTCGTACGTGATGCCCTTGCCGACGAGGGCGAGGTGCTTCTTCGCCTTGGAGGAGGTGTACGACAGCTTGACCAGGCGGGGCGCGGCGGCCGAGCCGGCGCCGACGCCGAGGATGCCGCCGTAGCCGCCCTTCTGCAGGGCCTTCTCGTCGAGCACCTGCACCTTGATGCCGTGCTCCTTGCCGGCCGCGGTGGCGACGGCGGCGAAGGACTCCGGGTTGAGGTCGTTCGGCGGGGTGTTGACGAGGTCGCGGGCGCGGTTGAGCTCCTCGGTCACGGCGATGGCGCGGGCGAGGGCCGCCTTGTACGCCGCGTCGCGGGGCTTGCCGCCGAGGAGGGCGACCTCGGCGAGCGGGGGCTTGCCGTTCTTGGCGGCCTCCCCCGACCTGCCGGTCTCCTTGTAGGCGTCGAAGGCGTACGCGCCCAGGCGGGCGCCCTCCGCGATCACGCCGGCGTCGGCGGCGTCCGTGATCGGCAGGGCGAAGGCGGCCTTCTTGGCGCCGGCGAGCGCGCGGGCGGCGACACCGGCCGCGCGGCGCAGCGCCTCGGCGCCGAACGTGTCGTCCTTCTCCGGCACCGCTCCCAGGCCGACGGCCACGACGACGGGGGCCTTGAAACCGGACGGCGCGGGCAGCTTGGTCACCTCGCCCTCGGCCCCGGAGGCGCCGAGGGTCTCCAGGATTCCGGCGAGCCCGCCGTCGTACGCCTTGTCCACGGCCTCGGCGCCCGGTGCGACGACCGGACCCTTGGGGCCCTTCGCGACACCGACGACGATCGCGTCGGCCCGCAGACCGGACGCTGCGGCGGTGCTGAGAGTGAGAGCAGTCACGGTGGTGAAATCTCGCTTCCGTTGAAGTTGCTGTGGCCGAAAGGGGTGGGTCGACCGGGCCCGACGGCTGACCCTAGATCCGGCCTGCGGGGGCGGTCCCTGCCGGGGGCAGGTAAGTACCCGGGACGAGCCTACGCTCGGGGCCGGGTTTCGCTCATTCCTGCGGGTGTTCACCGCCCAGTGGCGTCGTGTCCACTTCTCCCCACTCACTCCCGGTGACCTGAGTCACACTCATCGTGTTCCGGTGAGCGGCTCGCTCACCGCTTTGCATCATTTCCACGGATCCTCCTCGGTTTGACCGAACCTCGGTCCCGGCCGAAAGAGGGTCTTGCGAGGGGGAGGGACATCACATGGCACAGAGTGCGCACAGATGGAGAACCACGGCCGCTGTCTCAGCGGCCGCCGGTCTGCTGCTGCTGGGCCCGGGGGCGCCCGGCGCGTCCGCGGCGACCACGCCGCGCATCGATCTCAAGGTCCTGGTCGTCGACAACGGCGCCGGGCAGGTCGCAGCCGTCACCGCCGAGCTGAAGAGCACCGGCATCCCGTACACCACGGTCGATCTGGGCGACACCGGACGCCCGACGATCAACGCGGCGTTCCTGAGCGACACCGTGAACGGCACCCCGCGCGCCAAGTACCAGGGCGTCGTGCTGCCCGACGAGGCACCGTTCGGCGCGGGCTCGGCCGAGCAGACCGCCCTGGAGACGTACGAGAAGACGTACGGCATCCCCCAGGTCGACGCCTACACCTGGGCCCACCCCGAGGTCGGGCTCGACTACACCGACCAGAACGGCGGCTGGTCCGGTGTGCTGGACGGCGCCCGGACCCAGGTCACCGCGGCCGGCAAGGCGGGTCCGTTCGGCTACCTCGACGGGCCGCTGACCTTCGAGGACAACGACCCCTCTGTGCAGGAGAGTTACGGGTACGCGGCCCACCCCAGGGACGGGTTCACCAGCTATCTGGACGCGCCCACCGGCGGCACCCTGCTCGGCCAGTACGCGCACGACGGACGCCGCGAACTGGTGCTGACCTTCGCGTACAACCAGTACCAGGAGCAGTTCAAGGTGCTGTCCCGCGGCATCGTCGAATGGCTGACGCAGGGCGTCCACCTCGGCCGGAGCCGGAACTACTTCTCCGTCCACGTCGACGACGTCTTCGCGCCCGACGCCCGCTGGGACACCCAGCGCAACTGCACGCCGGGTGACTTCGACTGCGTGGACGGCGACGGCCTGGGCACCACGCCGATCCGGATGACCCCGGACGACGCGGCCTACGCCGCCCAGTGGGAGCAGGCGAACGGCTTCACGTTCGACATGGTCTTCAACGCCGGCTCCGGCGAGGAGTGGAAGAGCGAGAACGGCGGCACCGACGCCCTCGCCGACAGGCTGCTCGCCGACAAGGCCAAGTACCGCTGGGTGAACCACACCTACACCCACCAGTTCCTCGGCTGCGTCCAGGACACCACCACGGTGCCGTGGAGCTGCGCCAGGAACGCGGACGGCTCGACGCGGTACGTGAGCCGCGCCGACATCTCGGCGGAGATCCGCGACAACTACAACTGGGCGCTTTCCAAGGGCCTTTCGACCGACCGCACCGAGTTGGTGACCGGTGAGCACTCGGGTCTGAAGACGCTGCCCCAGCAGCCCGCCGACAATCCGAACCTGGCGGGCGCCCTCTCCGACAACGGCGTCAAGTGGACCGGCTCCGACAACTCCCGTGAGCCCGCCCAGCGTTCGGTCGGCGGCAGCGTGCTGACCGTGCCCCGCTACCCGATGAACGTGTACTACAACGTCGGGACGAAGGCCGAGATGGCCGACGAGTACAACTGGCTCTACACGTCCAAGGCCGACGGCGGCAGCGGGATCTGCGAGGACAACCCCCTGTCCACGTGCATGCCGGCACCGCTGGACACCGCAACCGGGTACGCGTCGTACATCGTCCCGCTGGAGGCGCACACCGCGCTCGGGCACGCCCTCGGCAACGACCCGCGCCCGCACTACGCCCACCAGTCCAACCTGGCCGAGGACCGGATCCTGTACCCGGTCCTGGACAAGGTGCTCGCCGACTACCAGGCCCTCTACGCCGACACCGCCCCGCTGGAGAACCCCCGGCAGAGCGCCATCGGCACCGAGCTGCAGCGCCGCGTGGCCTGGCAGACGGCCGTCGCGAACGGCAAGGTCACGGCGTACCGGATCGGTACGACCGTCACCGTCACCGCTCCCTCCGGGACCCAGATCCCGGTGACCGCGCCCGAAGGGACCAAGAAGCAACTCCTGCTCGGCACCACCGCGTTCGGGACGCCTTACGCGGGTGAGCGCTCGGCCTGGACCACGCCGGAGCTCCTGCAGTCCGCTCTCAAGCTGACCCTGCCCGCGTAGGGAACGGCAGCTCAGCGACACCACGCGCACCCCGGCCCGACGGGCCGGGGTGCGCGACCGAGCCGAGTTAAGGGTTCCAGGGGGGAACGCGCGTGAAGCGCACCGGCCGTCATGTCACCATGCTCACCGAAGGCACCTATCCGCACGTCCACGGCGGGGTCAGCACCTGGTGCGACCAGCTCGTGAAGGGCATGCCCGAGGTCGACTTCCACATCGTCTCGCTCACCGGCAGCGGTCGCGAACCCGTGACCTGGGAGCTGCCGCCCAACGTCTACCGGCACACCTCCGTGCCGACCTGGGGCCCACGGCCGGGACGCGCCCGGGCACCGCTGGGCCGGGCCCGCCGCCGTTTCACCGACACCTACGAGCGCTTCCTGCTCGCCGTCCTCGACCCGGACGCGCACACCGACTTCGGCGAGGCGCTGTACGAACTGGCCGAACTCGCCCGCGACGGACGCCTGTCGGCGGCCCTGCGCACCGAGGCCGCGCTGCGCTCGCTGATGTGGATCTGGACGATGCCGCATCTGCCCACGGCCGCCGCCCGGCCCACCGTGCACGACGCGCTCACCGCCACCGACCTCCTCGAACACGCCCTGCGCCCGCTCGGCGTCCGTATCCCCGAGGACTCCGTCGCCCACGCGGTCAGCAGCGGCCTGGCCACACTGCCCGCGCTCGCCGCGCACCGGCGGGACGGCGTGCCCTTCCTCCTCACCGAGCACGGCATCTACCTCCGCGAGCGCTATCTCGGCTACCGCAGCGCCGAACAGCGCTGGCCCGTCAAGGCGTTCATGCTCGGCTTCTACCGCGAACTGAACTCCCTGGGGTACCGGGAGGCCGACCTGATCACCCCGTGCAACCAGTACAACCGCCGCTGGGAGGAGCGCGGTGGCGCCGACGCCGACACGATCCGCACGGTCTACAACGGCGTCGACCCGCACGCCTTCCCGCACGCGGGCCCCGAACCCGACGTGCCCACGCTCACCTGGTGCGGCCGCGTCGACCCCATCAAGGACCTTCAGACGCTGCTGCGCGCGTACGGCATGGTGCGCGCCGAACTGCCCGAGACCCGGCTGCGGCTGTTCGGCCCGGTGCCGCCCGGCGGGGAGGCGTACCGGACCCGCCTGGAGAAGCTCGCCGCCGAGCTGGGCGTGACGGACGGGGTGACGTTCGAGGGCCGTATCAGCGAGGTGTGGCGCGCTTACGCGGCCGGGCATGTGGTGATGCTCTCCTCCATCTCCGAGGGCTTCCCGTTCTCGATCATCGAGGCGATGTCCTGCGGCCGTACGACCGTGTCGACCGATGTCGGCGGGGTCCGCGAGGCGGTCGGCGACACGGGCCTCGTCGTACCCCCGCGCGAGCCGGAGAAGATGGCGGCAGCCGCCCTCGCGCTGCTGCGCGACGACGAACGGCGCCTGAGGCTGGGAGAGTTGTCGCGCCAGCGGGTCATCGACCGCTTCACGCTGCGCCGCTCCGTCGATGCCTTTCGGACCATCTACCAGGAGCTGGCGGGGCTGCCCGAGGTGTACGAGCCCACCGTCGAGACGGTCGCCGACTGGACCCTGGAACTGCGCGACCCCTGGTACCAGTCGGTCGCCACGGACGGGACCGGCTGGTGAGCGGTTCTCTGCGGATGCCGCCCGGAACGTACGAGGACACCCTCCCGTACTCCCCCGGGTTCCCGGCTTCGCTCGAACAGGGGGGACCCCCATCGCGCCGGCGCCGCCCCCCGAGCTGGGCACAGCCCGACCCGATCGACGAACTCACCGATCGATTCGGGGAGTTCATAGCCGCGGCCGTCCATCCCGACGAGATAGCCGCTCTCCTGGAGTCCGACGGCATGTCGGACGACCGGATACGCGAGCGCTACGGCGTCAAGAACTCCTTCGCCCTCGCCGAGGAGCTGTACGAACGGGTCGGACGCGCCTACCCCGAACCGGCCGGGCCGGTCCACGACCCCTGGCGACTCGGCCTGCTGGGCTGCCTGCTGCGCGGGCTCGTCTTCGCCCTGCCCGGTCTCGGATACGTGCTCGGGGCGCCCCTTCTCGCCGGCCCGAGGGGCGCGTTCGGACTCCCGGCCGGGACGGTCCCGCTGCTCGCCGGGGCGCTGTGCGGCTGGACCTGGAACCAGGGGCTCGCCCACCGGGCGTACGCGTGGCTGGGTCTCGGAGACCGCGCGGCGGCCCGCCGCGCACTGCTCGTCGGGGCCCCGGCCGGCGTGCTCCTCGGCTCCCTTGCCGCGCTGGCCGCCGCGGGCCCGGCCCACCCGGCCGCGGTCACCTTCGCCGCGGGCCAGTCCTGTTACCTGGGCGCGGCCACCGTCCTGCTGGTGACGGGCCGCGAACGGGCCCTGCTCGCCGGCCTGCTGCCCATGACCGCCGGTGCGGTCCTGGCCTTCGTCCACCCGATCCCCGGCCCGGCCCGGGCGATCCTGCTCCTGACCTCCCTGGCGGCGGTCGCCCTGCTCGCCCTGATCGAAGTGGCGCCAGCTGTACGGGAGTTGGGGGAGGGGAGCTGGGGTGCCGGGTTCGCGGCGCTGCTGCCGTACGGGGCGTTCGGTGCTCTTGAGCGGCGGCGGCGAACCGCCGTCCCCTGGCTCACCGGATCGCTGCCGTACGCCCTCTTCGGGCTCGGCAGCGGAGTGCTCGTGCTGTACGTGGGGCTCGGCGACGTCCTGGCGGGTGCGCACACCGCGATGGCGGACCCGGCGGATGCTGCGCAGACCACGGTGGCCGCGCAGGCGGCGGCTGCGCAGTCCGCGGTGGCCGCGCCGGCGGCGGTCGCGCTGACGGTCAGCATGGGGCCGGCCGAGTGGCTGCTGTTCCGGTTCCGCAGCGGGAGCCTCGCCGGGCTGCGCTCCAGCAGTACCTCCAAGGACTTCTGGCGGACCACCGCGAGCACCCTCGTCCGGTGCCTCACCGGCTATCTCCTCGTGCTGCTCGCGCTCAGCCTCACCGCGTCCGCGCTGTGGCCGCACGCGCCCGCCATCACCGGCGGCGCCCCGCTCGCCGGGCTGCTCATGCTGGGCGTGGTCCTGTGGACCGGACTGCTGCTCCAGTCCTTCGGCGCCGTCATCGGCCCTGCCGCGGTCTGCTGCGCCGCCGCGCTCGCCCAGACCGTGGCCCTGGCCACGCACGCGGGCAACCCGCACCGGGTGGCCCTGATCGTGTACGGGGCGGCGGCCGGAGTCCAGGCCGGGCTCGTCTGCCACCTGTCGGGAAGGGCGACCGCGCACCGATGAGACCGGCTGAGAAAGGCTCGCTGATGGGACCGGCCGAGAACGGCACGCTGAGGGGACCGACCGAGAACGGCACGCTGATGAGACCGGCCGGGAACGCCTTGCGGAGGAGAGGCCCCGACCAGAGCCTGCCGACGAGCCCCCGGGGCACGCTGCTGGTCCCGTACTACGAGCACCCCTCCGACCGCCCCGCCGAATGGGACGCGCTCATCGCCGCCGCGCCGCGCCTGCACGGTGTCGTGCTGAACCCGGCCAGCGGCCCCGGCGAACGCCCCGACCCGGCGTTCGCCGACGTCGCCGGACGGCTGCGCGCGGCGGACGTCCGGGTGCTCGGGTACACCGACACGGACTACGGTCGCAGACCGGTCGCGGACGTCGTCCGCGAGCTCACCAGACACCGCGCCTGGTACCGGGCCGACGGCATCTTCCTCGACCAAGTCGCCTCGGGGGAAGCCGAGTTCGCCTACTATCGGCGGCTCGCGAGTGCCGCCTGGGGCCTGGGCTTCGGCACCCTCGTCCTCAACCACGGCACGACGCCGCACTCCTCGTACGCCCGCATCGCCGACGTACTCGTCACCTTCGAGGGCACGTGGCAGACGTACCGAAGGAACACCCTCCCGCCCTGGACGGGGACCGGCGCGCGGCTGTGCCATCTCGTCCACGGCGTGCCGGCCGGCGTCGACCTGGCGGCGGCGGCACGCGAGCGGGGCGCCACCCTGCACTGCGCGGTGCCGGGCGTCGGCGATCACCCTTGGGGTACGTTGCCGCACGCCCTGGAGCCCGCCCGATGAAACGCGCCCCGTCCCTGCGCGCCCCGCCCCTCTTCGGACCGCTGGTGCCGCTCCTCGCGAGGCCCGCCGCCTGAAGCTGAGTTCGAGACTCAAAAAGTACGGGCCGGGGGTGTGGCTGCGGGCGTGCTGAGGCCACCGAGGCCGAAGCCCGTCACCGCCGTGCCGGCCATCCGGTCGGCCAGGGAGCGGCGGCTCGGTGAGAGCACGGGCAGCGCGTTCAGGAAGAACATCGCGACGGCGGTGCCCCACACCAGCACCGAGAGTACGAACTCGCCCTCCACCAGCAGGACGCAGGCCAGCGCGTACACGGCGACATCCGCCGTCGTCGTCACCGCGGCCCGCACCGCCGCCCGGCGCGGAGCACTCGGCGTGACCTTGAGGCCGAGCAGGGCCTTGCCGACCGTCCGTCCGGTGAGGGCGAGCGCCGCCCACTGGTAGAGGAAGGTGGCGACCACCAGCAGACCGAAGGCCTGCTCCACGTCCCGCACCACCTTGTGCCACAGGGAGAGCCCGAAGCCCTCGGAGGCGTCGAGGACATCGCCGCGCGAGGTGAGGATGTCCCAGCCGCCGCGGGTCGCGAGGTCCGGCACGTCCGTCACCAGCGCGGATATCCGGTGGAAGGTGAGCGCGGCGAGCGCGGACGCCGCCGCGAGCACCAGCGCGAAGTCGATGAACCAGGCCGTTGCACGCCGAAGTTTCGGCACAGACATCCCCCGATCACGATGTGTGTGTCTGTTCGGCGGATCAGATTAATGGGGGCGGAGGGGCACGAGTGGTGTTTGCCGGTGATCGTTCCAGGCCGGTGACAGAACCGCTGCCTGGCCGGTGACAGAAGCACTGCCTGGCCGGTGACAGAACCGCTGCCTGGCCGGTGCCGGCAGCACTGTCGGGCCGGTGACGGAGTTGCTGTCAGGCCGGTGCCGGCAGCACTGTCGGGCCGGTGACGGAGTTGCTGTCAGGCCAGTGGCAGAAGCGCTGTCAGCCCAGCGACAGAATCACGAGGGCCGTGGTCGCCGCCGTCTCGGCGAGGCCGCCGAACACATCGCCCGTGACGCCGCCGAAGCGGCGCGTGCAGTGCCGTAGCAGCAGTTCGGCGACCGCGCAGGCGGCGAGCACCGCCACCGCGGCGCGCACGAGGTCGTACGCGCCGACGAGCGCGCCCGCGCCCGCCGCCGCGCCGACGACGGCCACCGCCACCAGCAGGGCGCCGCGCACCGGCACGGTGCCCGCGACGGCGGCGCCGAGGCCCTCCGGACGGGCCGGGGGCACCCCGGTGCGGGCGGCCAGGGTGAGGGCGAGACGGGCGGCGGTCGCCGAGACGACGGCCGCGAGCGCACCCCGGGCCCACGAGGTGTCGTACGCCTGGAAGAGCGCGGCCACCTGGGCGAGCAGCACGAACAGCAGCGTGATCACGCCGAACGGGCCGATGTCCGACTGCTTCATGATCCGCAGCGCGTCCTCGGCGGGCTTGCCGCTGCCGAGCCCGTCCGCCGTGTCGGCGAGGCCGTCCAGGTGCAGGCCCCGGGTGAGCGCGGCCGGTACGGCGGCGGTGGCCACGGCCGCGAGCAGCGGGCCCGCGCCCATCGCCAGCAGTGCCACGCCCACGAGGGCGGCGCCCGCCCCGACCACCAGGCCGGCCACGGGCGCGCACAGCATTCCGCCCCGCGCGGCGTCGCGGTCCCACCGGGTCACCCGCACGGGCAGCACGGTGAGCGTCCCGAAGGCGAAACGGAGGCTGTGGGGCAGGGGGGTCTTGGACACCGTCTTGGACACCGGCGCAGGTTATCCGCCGGTACGACGAGCGCCTATGGCGGCCATGGATAAAGTTCGCATATGGGTCATTGGTTGTACCGGAACATCGTCGAGCCGGGGAAACTGCCGCTCCTGCTGGCGCTCGCCTCCTTCGTGCTGACCTTTGTGATCACCCGCGTCATCGTCCGGCTCATCCGCGCCGGCAAGGGGCCCTTCGGCAATGTGAAAGCCGGTGGTCTGCACATCCACCACGTCGTCCCCGGGGTCGTCCTGACCGTGATCGGTGGCTTCGGGGCGGTGGCCAGCGGCCGGCACGGGTTCGGCGCGGCGATGTTCGCCGTGCTGTTCGGGATGGGCGCGGGCCTGGTCCTCGACGAGTTCGCGCTGATCCTGCACCTCGACGACGTCTACTGGACCGAGGACGGCCGCAAGAGCGTCGAGGTCGTGGTGGTCACGGCGGCCCTGGTCGGCCTGGTACTCGGCGGCTTCGCGCCGTTCGGCGTCAACGACCTCAGCGATGAGGAACTGCAGGACCGCGGCGGCGTGATCCTGACCGTCGCGGCGAACTTCCTCTTGGCGCTGCTCGCCCTCAGCAAGGGCAAGGGGCGCACCGCCATCTTCGGGGTGATCGTCCCCTTCGTCGCCCTGGTCGGGGCGGTCCGGCTGGCCCGGCCCGGCTCGCCGTGGGCCAAACGCGCCTACCGCCGGCGCCCGCGCGCCCGGGCCAGGTCCACGCTGCGCGCCTACCACCACGACCGCCGCTGGATGGGCCCCCGCCGCAGGCTTCAGGACTGGATCGGCGGCAAACCCGACCCCGAGCCCGCCCGGTCCCTGCCCGGACGCCGGTGACGCCTCGCGGAGATCGTGCACAGCCCCAGGACGGCGGCGATGGCCGCGAGGTGTTCCTTGCCCGCCAGGTTGTCCTTGACGAGCAGCTCGATCACCATGGCCCCGATGACCACACCCGCCGTGAAGTACGCGCGATAGCGCCAGCCGAGGAACAGGGCGAGGCCCACCACGGCCGCCGACGGCCCGGTGTCGACGACCTGCGCGTCCGTGCCGGGCAGCCCCAGGAGGCTGTGCGGGCCCAGCGCGATGCCGGCACGCGCGTAGAGCGTGCCGGCCAGCGTGGCGACGTACGCGATGACGAGCGTGCGCCACCAGCCCAGACAGATCTCGGCGATCCCGAACACGACGAGGAGCTGCACGAGCGCACCCCACACGGGGAGGTCCAGAGCCGGTACGAAGAGGGAGAGCGGGGTGCGCAGCAGGGCGAGCCGCAGCGGGTCCTCGGCCCGGACGGCCCCGATGTTCTGCACGAACTGGAAGCCCCAGGACCGGTTCTGCACGAACTGGAGAAGGGCCGTCAGACACACCGCACCAAAGGTCATGGGGATCGCCCGCAGCCGTCTTTCGGCGAGCGCCGCGCGAACGGTGAGGTACACCGCTCCCCATTCGGCGCGGGCCCAGCGGGCGAGCGTGTTCATCTATGCGACTCCAGGTGCTTGCGGTGCAGCCACTTCGGCAGCCCCGGCGCCTCCAGGAAGCCCTCGGCGCGCGCCGCGGCGACACCGATGCGCAGCAGGTCCGCGCTCTTCTCGAAGAGCAGGAACCGCGGCTCCCAGATGGGCCGGTACTTTGCGTTGGCGCGGTACAGCGACTCGATCTGCCACCAGCGCGAGAAGAAGCTGAGCAGGGAGCGCCACAACCGCAGCACCGGGCCCGCGCCGAGGCGTGCGCCACGTTCGAAGACCGAACGGAACATGGCGAAGTTCAGCGAGACCTGAGTGATCTCGATCTCCCGGGCGCGCCGCAGGAGTTCGATCACCATGAACTCCATCAGCCCGTTCTCGGAGTCGCGGTCGCGTCGCATGAGGTCGAGGGAGAGCCCGTGCGGCCCCCACGGCACAAAGGACAGCACCGCCCTCAACCGCCCCTCGGCATCGGTGCATTCGAGCATCACGCACCGTCCGTCGTCCGGGTCGCCGAGCCGCCCGAGCGCCATGCTGAAACCCCGCTCGGTCGCCCCGTCCCGCCAGTCGTCGGCGCGCTTCAGGAGGTACGCCATCTCGTCGGCCGGGATGTCCTCGTGGCGCCGGATGCGCACCTGGTACCCGGCGCGCCTGACCCGGTTGTAGGCCTGCCGGACGGTGCGCATGGCCCGCCCTTCGAGGGTGAACTCGGCCGTCTCGACGATCGCTTCGTCGCCGAGTTCCAGCGCGTCCAGGCCGTGCCGGGAGTAGACCGTGCCCGCCTCCTCGCTCGCGCCCATCACCGCCGGGATCCAGCCGTGCGCCCGCGCCTCGGCGAGCCAGGGCTCGATGGCGCCGGGCCAGGCCTCGGGATCGCCGAGCGGGTCACCGGAGGCCAGCGAGACCCCGCCCACCACGCGGTACGCCACCGCCGCCTTGCCGGTCGGGGACCACACCACGCTCTTCTCGCGCCGCAGGGCGAAGTAGCCGAGGGAGTCCCGGTCGCCGTTCTTCTCCAGCAGCACGCGCAGCCGCTTCTCGTCGTCCTCGGTGAGCGGGTCGACGGCGCGGCGGGAGCGGAAGGCCGCGTAGAAGACGGCGAGGACCAGCACCGTGCTGAGCACGTTGATGGCCACGTTGACCCAGTTGGGCGTCGCGATTCCGGCGTAGTGGGAGTCGTCGGCGGCGACCGAGACGAGCCGCAGGGTGCCGTAGTGCCAGCGGTCGAGGAAGGTCGAACGGTGCGCGTCGTGGGCATGGTTGGTGACGGTCACCAGCAGCGCCGCGAGCAGCGAGGTGGCCAGCAGGCCGCCGGTCCCGACGGCCGCGGCGAGCTTCGGGTTCGACCGGTCGCCCTTCGCGTAGAACTCCCGGCGGCCGACGACCAGCGCGCCGACGAACGCCGCCGTCAGCACGAGCGAGATCCAGTTCTGCGCGTACTGCCGGATCTCCGGGAACGCCATCGCGACGGCGAACAGTGCCAGGAACAGTCCGCTGAGCACCAGGTTCAGAATCCACGCGGCCCGTTTGCGGCGCCGCATGGTGATGGCGAGGAACATCGTGAACACACCGGACGCGAAGCCTGCCGTCAGCAGGTACGGCGTGAAGTAGTTCTCGGTGTTGTGCCGTCGCACGTCCTGCCCGAGCGACACCCAGACGGCACTCAGGAAGTTGATGAACGTGACGGCCCGCAGGTACCAGACGGCGAAGGCGGCGGCCCGCCGCGAGGCAGCGGCAATTCGGGCATCTCCCATAAAGGGCGATGATATGGGCCGAGATGGCCTGCGGGTGCAGGTGCCCCGTCAGGGGCGCGGGGAACTGCGCGATCTTCTGGGGGTCCGGGGGCGGAGCCCCCAGACATGATGGGGGTCCCCCCTGCTCGAGCGAAGCCGAGAGCTTGGGGGAGGGTAGGGGCGGAGGGGGCGAAAAACCTGGGCCCCCGGGTGCCGCGGCCCGCCTACTCCTCCGCCCGGCCGGAGCCCTCGTCGGCCGCCGCTGCCGGCAACTCCGCGGCTTCCGGCAGCTCCGCGGCTTCCGGCAACTCCGCCGCTTCCGGCAACTCCGCAGCCAGCGCGGCGGCCGCCTGAACGAGGGGAAGGGCCAGCAGCGCACCGGCCCCCTCCCCGACGGTCACCCCGTGGTCGAGCAACGGCTCCAGTGCCATCCGGTCCAACGCCTTCGCCTGCGCCGGCTCCCCGCTGTTCTGCCCGGCCAGCCACCAGTCCGGCGCCCGGAAGGCGACCCGCTGTCCGACCAGGGCGCACGCGGCCGAGACGACCCCGTCGAGAATCACCGGCATCTTCCGCACCGCGCTCTGCAACAGGAACCCGGTCATCGCCGCCAGGTCCGCCCCGCCGACCGTCGCGAGCAGTTGCAGCTGATCCCCGAGCACGGGCCGCGCCCGCCGCAGCGAGTCGCGCACGGCGGCGCACTTGCGCATCCACGCGATGTCGTCGATGGGCCGCCCGCCCCGCCCGGTGACGACGGACGCGTCGGTCCCGCACAGCGCGGCGACCAGCACGGCCGCCGCCGTGGTCCCGCCGACGCTGACATCGCCGAGCACCACCAGATCCGTACCCGAGTCGGCCTCTTCGTCCGCGACGGCGACGCCCGCGCGGAACGCGGCCTCCGCCTCCTCCAGGGTCAGCGCGTCCTCGACGTCGATACGACCCGATCCGCGCCGCACCCGATGCCGTACGACCTCGTCGGGCAGCCCCTCCGTCGCGCAGTCCAGCGCCATGTCGACGACGCGCACCGGCACACCGAGCCGCCGGGCGAGGATCGCCGCCGGGCTGGCGCCCTCCAGGACCGCCCGCACCAACTGGTCGGCGCTGCCCGCGGGCCGTGCCGACACACCGAGTTCGGCGACGCCGTGGTCGCCCGCGAACAGCACCACACGCGGATGCTCGATCGGCCGCACCGGCACCGCGGACTGCGCCGCCGCCAGCCACTCACCCAGGTCGTCGAGGCGGCCCAGTGACCCGGGCGGCACGATCTGGCGCTCCCGGCGCGCCTCGGCGTCACGGCGTACGCCTCCGTCGGGGCGCTCGATCAGATCGGTGAAGTCGTCGAGATTAAGCGAGCTCATTCGCCGAACAGTACCGGCAGGGATCGAACACGTCCGCGCCACGTCGTTGCACCCCGGATCGCACTCCGCTACGTACCGTTTGTGTCGGATTGTCGTACGGCCCGGTAGTGCACCCAGGTCCCCCCAGGAGCGCCCATGCCCCCCAACCCGCAGTCGATCGCCGAACGCCGCGCCGCCTACGCGGCCGAACTCGCCCAGGGCACCGACCGGTTCCACGAACCGCGCCGGGCGGACTGCCCCTGGTGCGGCTCGACGCTGCTGCGCACCCGGCTGCGTACACCGGACCTGGTGCAGCGCAAGCCCGGCACGTTCGTCGTCGACGAGTGCCGGGAGTGCGCCCACGCCTTCCAGAACCCCCGGCTCACGATGGAGGGGCTGGCCTTCTACCACCGGGACTTCCACGAGGCACTCGGTGGCGTCACCGACCGGCTCCTCGGCGCCCGCGGCAGCCGGGGACGCCATCGCGCCGTCGCGCGCGCGATGCTGCCGTACACCGAACCGGAGAGCTGGCTCGACGTCGGCACCGGGCACGGGTACTTCCCGGCCGCCGCCAGGGAGGTCCACCCGTACACGGCCTTCGACGGGCTCGACCCCTCCCGGCGTGTCGAGGGGGCGCGAGAGGCCGGGCGCGTCGAGGAGGCTCACCGCGGCCGGCTCACCGACCCCCGGATCGCCGAGCGGCTGCGCGCCCGCTACGACGTCGTCAGCATGTTCCACCACCTGGAGCACACCCCCGACCCGCGCGCGGAGCTGCGCGCGGCCCTGACGGTGCTGCGGCCCGGCGGGCACCTGCTGATCGAAGTACCCGACCCCGACTGCGTGTTCGGCGTGCTGCTGGGCAGGTGGTGGGTGTCGTACGGCCAGCCGCGCCATCTGCACCTGATGCCGCTGCCCAATCTGCTGGGCGAACTGGAGTCCCTCGGCTGCGAGGTCGTGGCGACGGACCGGCGCGCACCGCACATCCCGTACGACCTCGCGGGCGCCCTCGCGCTGGCCCTCGGGCGCGTGCTGCCCGACCTCGACGCGCCCTGGCGTCCCACGCCGCCGACCGCGCTCCAGCGCTCGCTGCACACCGCCCTGACCCGGGTGACCAGCCCCCTCCTGGCCGCCATGTCAACCCTGGACCACGCCCTCGCCCCGCTCTTCCGCCGCACCCGCTTCTCCAACGCCTACCGGATCATCGCGCGGCGATGACGCGACAGCCCGCTCCGCGGCCCCCCTCACCCCCGCAACACCACCGCCTGCCCCGCCACCACCAGCAGCACGTGCTCGCACTCCGCCGCGAACCCCGCGTTCAGACGCCCGAGTTCGTCGCGGTAACGGCGCCCCGACGCTGTGGCGGGGACGATGCCGGAGCCGACCTCGTTCGAGACGGCGACGAGGGTGCGGCGGGTGGCGCGGACGGCGGCGGTGAGTTCCTCGACACGGGCGCGCAGCGCGCGTTCGCCGCCGCCCGCCCACTCCGCGTCGTCCCAGGCGTTCACCGAGTCCATCGCGTCCGTCAGCCACAGCGACAGGCAGTCGATGAGCAGGGCAGGGCCGTCCTCCGCCAGCAGGGGGACGAGGTCGCAGGTCTCGACGGTGCGCCAGGAGCCGGGGCGCCGCTCCCGGTGCGCGCTGACCCGCGACGCCCACTCGGTGTCCCCGTTCCGGGCTCCGCCCGTCGCGACGTACAGGACGTCGGGGAAGGCCTCCAGGCGCCGCTCCGCCTCCACCGACTTGCCCGAACGCGCGCCGCCGAGCACCAGCGTGCGGCGCGGCACGTCGGGTACGTCCTCGTAGACGCCCACGTGCAGCGTCGTCCCGTCCGGCACCGCCCGCGCGCCCGCCGCCGCGAGCCGCCGCCGCAGCTCGGGGCCCGGCGGCACGTCGTGGTCGAGGTGCACGGCGATCACATCGGTGGTCGGCCCGACCGCGCCGACCGCGCGCAGCTTCGCGAGGCCGTCCGGCCGGCCCACCACGTCGGCGAGCACCATGTCGTACGCCTCACCGTTCATGTCGAGCCCGGCGGGTGCCGCGCCCGGCGGCAGATAGAGCAGCCGGGGCCCCTCGGGGCCGGTCACCGCGTACCCCGTGCCGGGCGCGTCCATCGGCACCGCACGCACCCGGTGCCCGGTGATCAGCGCCAACTCCCGCCCGTCGGCCACCCGGACGGGCTGCGGCAGCCCGGCCGGCACCTCGACGGCGGGCCCGTCGTGCGGATGCGAGAGCAGCACCTGCCGTACGCCGCCGAGCGAGTGCCCGGCGCGGGCGGCCGCGAACGCCGCGCCGGGCGTGAGGTCGAGCAGCAGCGTGCCGTCCACGAGCAGCGCGGTGGCCGCCCGCGCGTCCTGCCCGAGCGCACTCGCGCAGGCCGCACAGGGACAGTCGGGACGGGGCAGGCCCTCGGGGGCACCGGTGCCGAGCAGAGTCAGTTCCACGAGGTTGATTTTTGCGTGTCACCGCTGGTCTTGCGCGTCCGGCTAGGCTTCGGGCAGGAGCCGGATCTTGTCCGGCTTCCGCTGTGCAGTGTGCTCATACCTTGGAGGCGTACATGGCGGCATGGACGTGGCGGTTCGAGAAGTCCGACGGGACAGAGGTCCAACCGGCGGTGCAGCCCGAGGAGTTCACCACGCAGGGGGACGCGGAGTCCTGGATCGGCGAGGTGTGGAAGGACCTCGTGGAGGGCGGTGCGGACCAGGTGTTCCTCTTCGAGGACAGCACACAGATCTACGGTCCGATGAGCCTGCACGCCGACCCGGAGTAGGCCGGTCGGGGTTGCCGGGGGCGAACCCCGGCAACCCGGGCCATGCCCCCGTGGTGAAGAGGCCGGCGTCAGATCTCGCCCAACGTCACATCCACCGTCTCCTCGTTCCCGCCCCTCACGAACGTCACCTTCGTCCTGTCGCCCGGCTTCTCCGCCGCGAGTGCCTCGGAGAGCGAGATGATCGTGGTGACGTCGGTGTCGCCGACCTTGATGATGACGTCGCCGGGCCGGATGCCGGCCTTGTCGGCGCCGCCGCCGCTCCTGACCTCGACGACGGCGACGCCCGCCGGCTGATAGTCGTCGTTGACGACCGTACGGCCCGTGATGCCGAGCCCCGCCCGTCCCGAGTCGGTGACCTTGCCTTCCTTGATGATCTGGTCGGCGATCGTCTTCACCGTCGACGCCGGGATCGCGAAGCCGATGCCGGGCGCCGCACTGTCCCCGAGATCGGGGTCGGTGGCGGCGAGGGTGGGGATGCCGATGACCTGCCCGTCGAGATTCACCAGCGCGCCCCCGCTGTTGCCCGGGTTGATCGCCGCGGAGGTCTGCACCATGTTCGCGATCGTGGCCCCCGTACCGCCGCCGCCGGTGCCCTCACTGACGGTGCGTCCGGTCGCCGAGACGATGCCCTGGGTCACGCTGGACGACAGCCCGAGCGGCGAACCCATCGCCAGCACGATCTGGCCGACCTCGACCTTCGCGGAGTCCCCGACGGTCGCCGCCTTCAACCCGTCGGGCAGCTTGTCCAGCTTGATGACGGCGAGATCCTGGTCCGGGTACGCGTAGACGAGCGTCGCCGTCTGCTCGGCCTGGCTGTTGGCGGTCGTGACCTTGAAGTGCTTCTCGTTCCCGACGACGTGCGCGTTGGTGACGATGTGTCCCTTGTCGTCGTAGACCACACCCGAGCCCAGGTCCTTGCTCGCCTGGATCTGCACCACCGACGGCAGGACGTTCTTGATCACCCTCAGATAGTCGTCCTGCAGATCGTTGGCCGCGGCCGGGACGGCCGCCTGCGTCGTCGTCGAGCCGTCCTTCCTGGACGACGAGGAGTCCGAGCAGCCGGAGAGCAGAGCGGCGCAGGAGGCGAGAAGGACTACGGGGGCGACGAGCCGCAGAGTACGGGTACGGAATGCATCCATGCCCGAAGTGTCCCTTTGCGGGGGATGCTCCGACCTGCCATGCGCACCCGAACGGGTCGCTCAGCCGCGCACGCCGCACAGGTGCAGCAGCGCCGCCACCTGCCGGTAGGGATCCGTACGCCCGGCCCGCTCCTCCGCCGCCAGCAGACTCTCCACGTCCGGCGGAACCGGCGCCCCGTCGGCCGCGGTGTCCGTGAAGACCCGCACCCCGTACCAGGCGTGCAGCGAGGCCCCGATCCCCGCGAGGGTGGACGTCAGGGTGGCGAGCCGGTCGGCGCGGACGTCGAGACCGAGCCGGTTGGTGTACGTGGTGGTGTCGAACGAGTCGAGCGTCGTCGCCCAGTCCCCGGACAGCCCGGGCCGCATGGCCAGCGCGTCCGCGTTCCGTACGAGCAGCGAGAGCAGCCCGCCCGGGGCCAGCATCCGCGCGAGCCCCGCCAGCAGCGCGTCCGGCTCCTCGACGTACATCAGTACGCCGTGGCACAGCACGACGTCGAAGCTGCCCGGCAGGAAGTGGACGCCCGTCTCGCGCCCGTCGCCCTCGATGAGGCGCACCCGGCCGCGGATGCCCTCGGGCTCGGCGGCCAGCGCCTCGCGGGCCACGACGAGCATCTTGGCGTCCTGCTCCAGGCCGGTCACCTGATGCCCGGCGCGGGCAAGGCGCAGCGCCTGGGTGCCCTGGCCCATCCCGACGTCGAGGATCCGCAGCCGCTGTCCCACCGGGAACCGTCCGGCTATCTGCTCGTCGAGCTGCCGGGCCACCAGCTCCTGTCGTACGACATCACGCAGACCGCCCAGCTTGTTCAGCCAGGCATCCGCCGCGCCCCCGGAGAAAGACGTCGTGCTCAGGGCCGCTCTCCGCGCTTGACCTGCGGCTTCGGCAGCCGGAGTCGACGCATCTGGAGAGTGCGCATCAGCGCGTAGGCGACCGCGCCCTTCTTGGGCAGGTCGGGGAAGCGGGCGTTCAGCTGCTTCTTCAGGCGGATCGCGGTGCCGATCGAGTCGACCACGATCAGCACGATCACGACGAGCCACAGCAGCAGTGCGATGTTCTGCAGCGAGCCCACCCGCACCATGCTCAGCACGAGGATGACCACGGCCAGCGGCAGGAAGAACTCGGCGACGCAGAAGCGCGAGTCCACGAAGTCGCGCGCGAACTTCCGCACCGGTCCCTTGTCGCGGGCGGGCAGATAGCGCTCGTCACCGCTGGCCAGAGCCTGGCGCTGCCTCTCCATCTGGGCGCGGCGATCGTCGCGCTGTCGCTTGGCGGCCTCCTTGCGCGTCGTCGGCGTGTTGGCCACGCAGCGACGCTGGGTCTGGGCCTCACTGCGCTTGGGCGTGGGGCGGCCCTTGGGGGCCTGCGGGTGACGGGTCTGCTTGGAGTCGGTCACCGGCGCCTTGTCGGCGGGGGCCTTCTCTTCCTTGGCACGGCTACGGAACACAAAACCCAAGGGTACGGGGTTCGCGGGCATGGACGTCGTTCGAGTGGGGAACGATCCGGCAACACCGCGCGTCTGTAGGGGGACAGAGGGGACGTTGTGCACGGCTCCGCCGAGGGGGCGGGGTCGGGGGACCCCGAGGTCCACCTACTCCCTACGCCGGAGCGGTGTCGTACGCAGTCGTCCTTGGGGATGAGCGCATCCGTCCCCGAACAGTGCGGTAATGGATGCAGGGCCCGTACTGTGGGTTCTGTTGCAGTACCTGGAGCTGGAGTCCGTCAGAAGGGGGCGCGCGAAGCCCATGAGCGGTGTCATGAAGCGTATGGGGATGATCTTCCGCGCGAAGGCGAACAAGGCCCTTGACCGGGCCGAGGACCCGCGCGAAACCCTCGATTACTCGTACCAGAAGCAGCTGGAGCTGCTCCAGAAGGTGCGCCGCGGCGTCGCGGACGTCGCGACCAGCCGCAAGCGCCTCGAACTGCAGCTGAACCAGCTCCAGAACCAGTCCACCAAGCTGGAGGACCAGGGCCGCAAGGCGCTCGCGCTCGGCCGCGAGGACCTGGCCCGCGAGGCGCTGTCGCGCCGCGCCGCCCTCCAGCAGCAGGTCACCGACCTGGAGACGCAGCACCAGACGCTCCAGGGCGAGGAGGAGAAGCTCACCCTCGCGGCCCAGCGGCTCCAGGCCAAGGTCGACGCCTTCCGCACCAAGAAGGAGACGATCAAGGCGACGTACACGGCGGCCCAGGCGCAGACCCGGATCGGGGAGGCCTTCTCCGGCATCTCCGAGGAGATGGGCGACGTCGGCATGGCCATCCAGCGGGCCGAGGACAAGACCGCGCAGCTCCAGGCGCGGGCCGGCGCGATCGACGAGCTGCTCGCCTCCGGGGCGCTCGACGACCAGTCCGGGCTGGCCAAGGACGACATCCAGAGCGAGCTGGACCGGCTCTCCGGTGGTACGGATGTAGAGCTGGAGCTGCAGCGGATGAAGGCGGAGCTGGCCGGCGGGTCGCCGCAGCAGGCGATCGAGGGCGGATCGGGCCAGTCGCAGTCGCAGTCCCAGCCGCAGGACACTCCGCGCTTCGACAAGCAGTGAGCCATGTGACCCACGCCTGAGGAGGGCGACATGATCGTACGGATCATGGGGGAGGGGCAGGTGAGGCTGGACGCCAGCCACCTCACCGAGCTGAACAAGCTGGACGACGACCTGCTGGCCGAAATGGAACGCGGCGACGAGCCCGGCTTCCGGCGCACCCTCGACGCCCTCCTGGAGGAGGTCCGCCGCCGTGGCGCCCCCCTCCCCGACGACGCCCTGCATCCCTCCGACCTCATCCTCCCGTCCCCGGACGCGACCCTCGAAGAGGTCCGCGCCATGCTGAGCGACGAGGGCCTGATCCCGGGCTGACGGCGAAGGCGGGGGCGCGGGGAACTGCGCAATCTTTTGGCGGGGCTCTGGGGGCGCAGCCCCCAGGTAGGGGACGGGTAGGGGCGGAGGGGGCGAAAACCCACCCCCGCACCACCCGGCAGCACCCGTTCCAAGCCCGCCAGGGCCCCCGTACCGTAATCCGGGTGAGCACACTGGAGCGCATGAGGGACTGGCTGCGGGCCCACCCCCTCGCCCTGGACGCCGGCCTCGCCGCAGGCGTCCTCGTCTGCATGGTCGCCGGCTCCTTCGTCGAACCCCACGGCGGGAACGGCGCGACCTGGGGCGCCCGCACCCCGAACGCCCTCAGCCTCACCCTCATGGTGCTCGGCGCCGCCGCGCTGGTCTTCCGGCGCCGCGCCCCGAAGACGGTCCTCGCGGCGACGCTCGCCGTCTCCCTGGTGGAACTGGTGACCGGCGACCCCCGCGCCCCGGTCGTGATGTCCGCCGTCGTCGCCCTCTACACGGTGGCCGCGGCCACCGACCGCCCCACGACCTGGCGCGTCGGACTGGTCACCATGACGGTCCTGACCGCGGTCGCGATGCTCGCGGGACCGATGCCCTGGTACGCCCAGGAGAACCTCGGCATCTTCGCCTGGACGGGGATGGCCGCCGCGGGCGGCGACGCCGTACGGAGCAGGCGCGCCTTCGTGCACGCCATCCGTGAACGCGCTGAACGCGCCGAACGCACCCGCGAGGAAGAGGCCCGCCGCCGCGTAGCCGAGGAGCGCCTGCGCATCGCCCGCGATCTGCACGACGTCGTCGCCCACCACATCGCGCTGGTCAATGTGCAGGCCGGAGTCGCCGCCCATGTCATGGACAAGCGCCCGGACCAGGCCAAGGAGGCGCTCGCGCACGTACGGGAGGCCAGTAGGTCAGCCCTCAACGAACTCCGTGCCACCGTGGGGCTCCTGCGTCAGTCCGGTGATCCCGAGGCGCCCACCGAGCCCGCCCCCGGTCTCGCCCGGCTCGACGAGCTCGCCGACACCTTCCGCAACGCGGGCCTGCCCGTCGAGGTGGCCCGCGCCGACCACGGCAGCAGCCTCCCCGCCGCCGTCGACCTCGCCGCGTACCGGGTCATCCAGGAGGCCCTCACCAATGTGCAGAAGCACGCGGGTCCGGAGGCGAAGGCCGAGGTCAGCGTCGTCCGCGTGGGCCCGAATGTGGAAGTGACGGTCCTCGACAACGGGCCCGGGCAGGACGACGGGCCGGAGGAGGGCGGCGGCCATGGGCTGCTCGGCATGCGCGAGCGGGTCGCCGCGCTCGGCGGCAGCTGCACGGCCGGTCCCCGGTACGGAGGCGGCTTCCGGGTCCATGCGATCCTTCCGCTCAAGAACCGCGCGCCCGCCCTGGGGGACTCCGTATGACCATCCGTGTCCTGCTCGCCGACGACCAGGCACTGCTGCGCAGCGCCTTCCGGGTGCTCGTCGACTCCGAGCCCGACATGGAAGTCGTCGGCGAGGCGTCCGACGGCGCGGAGGCCGTGCGGCTGCTGCGCCAGGAGCGGGCCGACGTCGTGCTCATGGACATCCGGATGCCGGGGACCGACGGGCTCGCCGCCACGCGGCTGATCACCGCCGATCCGGGCCTCGCGCATGTACGGGTGGTCATGCTGACGACCTTCGAGGTCGACGAGTACGTGGTGCAGTCGCTGCGGGCCGGGGCGTCCGGGTTCCTCGGGAAGGGGGCCGAGCCCGAGGAGCTGCTGAACGCCATCCGGATCGCCGCGGGCGGCGAAGCGCTGCTGTCCCCTGCGGCCACCAAAGGCCTGATCGCCAAGTTCCTCGCGCAGGGCGACGGGGCGGACGAGGAGCGGGATCCGGCCCGCACCCAGCGCCTGGACGCGCTCACCGGGCGCGAGCGCGAGGTGCTCGTCCAGGTAGCGGGCGGACACTCCAACGACGAGATCGCCGAGCGCCTCGAAGTCAGCCCCCTGACGGTGAAGACGCACGTCAACCGGGCCATGGCGAAGCTCGGCGCACGCGACAGGGCGCAACTGGTCGTCATCGCGTACGAGTCCGGGCTGGTCCGTCCAAGGGTGGACTGAGGTCCACCTGCGCGTACTGCGCCTGGAGTAGGTTCCGCATAAGGAAATGGACTCAGGGGCGACGGATCGGTGCCCTTCCATGGCTCAGGGTGTGACGTAGGGCGCTCACATGTGCCCTTTCTGCTCCACGTTCCGCTCAAGCCACAGAAGAGAGACCCGCCACCCATGTCCTGGCTGTCCAGATTCAGCCTCGCGCAACGGGCCCTCATAGGGCTGATCTCGATCGTCGCGCTCGCCTTCGGGGCGATCGCGATACCCCAGCTCAAGCAGCAGCTGCTGCCCACCATCGAACTCCCCATGGTGTCCGTGCTCGCGCCGTACCAGGGCGCCTCTCCCGATGTGGTGGAGAAGCAGGTCGTCCAGCCCATCGAGGACACCCTCGAAGCCGTCGACGGCATCACCGGCGTGACCTCCACGGCCAGCGAGGGCAACGCCGTGATCATGGCGTCCTTCGACTACGGGAACGACACCAAGCAGCTCGTGGCCGACGTCCAGCAGGCCGTCAACCGGGCCCGTGTGCAGCTCCCGGACGAGGTCGACCCGCAGGTCATCGCCGGTTCCACCGACGACATCCCGACCGTCGTGCTCGCCGTCACCTCCGGCAAGGACCAGCAGGCGCTGTCCGACCAGCTCGACCGGACCGTCGTGCCCGACCTGAAGGACATCGCCGGCGTCGGCCAGGTGACGATCGACGGCGTACGGGACCTCCAGGTCACCGTCACGCCCGACGACAGGAAGATGGCGAAGGCCGGCCTCACCTCCGCCGCCCTCGGCCAGGCCCTGCAGGCGGGCGGCGCGACGGTCCCGGCCGGCTCCTTCGACGAGGACGGCAGCAACCGCACCGTCCAGGTCGGCGGCGGCTTCACCTCCCTGAGGCAGATCCAGGACCTGATGGTCACGGGCGCCCCGGGGAAGAAGCCGGTGCGCCTCGGGGCCGTCGCCACCGTCAGGCAGGAGCAGTCCAAGGCCGACTCCATCACGCGGACGGACGGCCGCCCGAGCCTCGCCGTCAACGTCACCATGGACCACGACGGCAGCGCGGTCGCCATTTCGGACGCCGTCAAGGACAAGCTGCCCGGCATGCGCAAGGACCTGGGGGCGGGCGCGACCGTCACGGTCGTCAGCGACCAGGGCCCCGCGGTCTCGAAGGCCATCGACGGCCTGACCACCGAAGGCGCGCTCGGCCTGCTCTTCGCGGTCCTCGTGATCCTGGTCTTCCTGGCCTCGATCCGCTCGACGCTGGTCACCGCGGTGTCCATCCCGCTGTCGGTGGTCCTGGCCCTGATCGTGCTGTGGACCCGCGACCTGTCGCTCAACATGCTGACGCTCGGCGCGCTCACCATCGCCATAGGCCGGGTCGTCGACGACTCGATCGTCGTCCTGGAGAACATCAAGCGGCACATCGGGTACGGCGAGGAGCGCCGGGAGGCGATCCTCACCGCCGTCCGCGAGGTCGCGGGCGCGGTCACCTCCTCGACCCTCACCACCGTCGCCGTCTTCCTGCCCATCGGTCTGACCGGCGGCATGGTGGGCGAGCTGTTCGGCTCCTTCAGCCTGACGGTCACGGCGGCGCTGCTGGCCTCCCTGCTCGTCTCGCTGACGGTCGTGCCGGTGCTGTCGTACTGGTTCCTGCGCGCCCCGAAGGGCACCCCGGCGGACGCGGACGAGGCCCGGCGCAAGGCGGAGGAGAAGGAGGCACGCAGCCGTCTCCAGCGCTTCTACGTCCCCGTGCTGCGCTTCGCGACCCGGCGCCGGGTGACGAGCGTGCTGATCGCGGTCGCGGTCCTCATCGGCACCGGCGGCCTCGCGAGCATGCTGAAGACGAACTTCTTCGACCAGGGCGAGCAGGAAGTCCTCACCGTCAAGCAGGAGTTGAAGCCGGGCACCAGCCTGGCGGCGACCGACGCGCAGGCGAGGAAGGTCGAGAAGCTGCTGGGCGGCGTCAAGGGCGTCAAGGACTACCAGGTCACGGTCGGCTCCTCCGGCTTCATGGCCGCCTTCGGCGGCAGCACGGACACCAACCAGGCCACGTACCAGGTCATGCTGGACGACTCGGCGTCGTACGACGAGGTGCAGACCCGTATCGAGGACGGCCTCGGCAAGCTCTCCGGGATCGGTACGACCACGGTGTCGGCCGGTGACGGGTTCGGCAACCAGGACCTGAGTGTCGTGGTGAAGGCGGCCGACGCGGACGTGCTGCGCAAGGCGTCCGACCAGGTGCGCGACGAGGTGGCCAAGCTGGACGACGTCACGGACGTGACCAGCGACCTGGCGCAGAGCGTGCCGCGCATCTCGGTCAAGGCCAACTCCAAGGCCGCGGCGGCCGGTTTCGACGACGCGTCGCTCGGTGCGGCCGTCGCCGAGGCGGTCCGCGGCACGACCAGCGGCAAGGCGATCCTGGACGGCACCGAGCGGGACGTCGTCATCCGGGCGGCGAAGCCGGCCGGGACACTGGACCAGCTGCGCGACCTCCGGCTCGGTGCGGTGAAGCTTGGCGACATCGCGGACGTGAAGCTGGTCGACGGTCCGGTCTCGATGACCCGCATCGACGGTCAGCGGGCCGCCACGATCACGGCGAAGCCGACCGGCGACAACACCGGCGCGGTCAGCGCCGACCTCACGGCGAAGCTGAACGCGCTGAAGCTGCCCGCGGGCGCGACGGCGGAGATCGGCGGGGTGTCCCAGGACCAGGGCGACGCGTTCGCGTCCCTGGGCCTGGCGATGCTGGCGGCGATCGCGATCGTCTTCATGCTGCTGGTGGCGACCTTCCGTTCGCTGGCCCAGCCGCTGATCCTGCTCGTCTCCATCCCCTTCGCGGCGACGGGCGCGATCGGCCTGCTGGTCGCCACCGGCACCCCGATGGGCGTTCCGGCGATGATCGGCATGCTGATGCTCATCGGCATCGTGGTGACGAACGCGATCGTGCTGATCGATCTCATCAACCAGTACCGCAGGCAGGGGTACGGCGTCGTCGAGGCCGTGGTGGAGGGCGGCCGTCACCGTCTGCGCCCGATCCTGATGACGGCCCTGGCCACGATCTTCGCCCTGTTGCCGATGGCGCTCGGCGTCACCGGGGAAGGCGGCTTCATCGCCCAGCCGCTGGCGGTGGTCGTGATCGGCGGTCTCATCACGTCGACGCTGCTGACGCTGCTGCTGGTCCCGACGCTGTACGCGATGCTCGAACTCCGCAAGGAGCGCCGGGCGAAGAAGAAGGCGGCCAAGCGGGCGGCGAAGTCCGGCGAGGGTGTCGCCGCGGGTGACGAGGACAAGTCCCCGGAACCCGCCGGAGTCTGACAGCTCGTCCCCTCTTCGCCTCGTCCGCTTCACCCGGGCCCTCGCCCCGGCGCACGCGCGCCGGGACGAGGGCCCGTCACTTTTCGGCCCGCTTGGGTGCCGTCCGAATATTGGTCCATACCAAAACCTTGACGCCGTTTCGCTCACGCCTTAAAACAAGCGATGAACACCCCTCTTTCGACTCCCCACTTGAGCGATACCGGCGAAAGGTATGACATGGGCATGAAAATCCGGTGGAGACGTGCGGCGTACGCGGCGGTCGGCACCCTGCTGGTGGGTCTGCTGAGCGTGCTGCCCGTGTCGCCCGCCGCGGCGGCCACCGGTCAGATCAGCGGGCTGGCGGGCAAGTGCATCGACGTGGCGGGCGCCAACAGCGCCAACGGCACGGCCGTACAGCTCTACGACTGCAACGGCACCGGTGCCCAGCAGTGGAACGTCGGTTCGGACGGCACCATCCGGGCGCTCGGCAAGTGTCTGGACGTCACCGGCAACTCGACCGCCGACGGGGCGACGCTCCAGCTGTGGGACTGTTCCGGCGGCCCCAACCAGCAGTGGGTCGTCACGGCCGCCCGGGACATCGTCAACCCCCAGGCGAACAAGTGCGCCGACGTCACCGGCAACAACTCGGCCAACGGCTCCCGGCTGCAGATCTGGACCTGCACCGGCGCCGCGAACCAGAAGTGGACCGCGCCCTCCGCGGGCGGCGGCGGCACCCCGAGTGGATTCGTCGTCAGCGAGGCGCAGTTCAACCAGATGTTCCCGAGCCGGAACTCCTTCTACACCTACAGCGGTCTCACCGCCGCGCTCAGCGCCTACCCGGCCTTCGCGAACACGGGCAGCGACACGGTCAAGAAGCAGGAGGCCGCGGCCTTCCTCGCCAACGTCAGCCACGAGACCGGCGGACTGGTCTACGTGGTCGAGCAGAACACCGCCAACTACCCGACCTACTGCGACTGGGGCCAGTCGTACGGCTGCCCGGCCGGCCAGGCGGCCTACTACGGGCGCGGTCCGATCCAGCTCAGCTGGAACTTCAACTACAAGGCGGCGGGTGACGCGCTGGGCATCGACCTGCTCAACAACCCCTGGCTGGTGCAGAACGACGCGGCCGTGGCCTGGAAGACCGGCCTGTGGTACTGGAACACCCAGTCCGGCCCCGGCACCATGACCCCGCACAACGCCATGGTCAACGGCGCGGGCTTCGGCCAGACCATCCGCAGCATCAACGGCTCCCTGGAGTGCGACGGAAGGAACCCGGCGCAGGTCCAGAGCCGCGTGGACGCCTACAACCGCTTTACGTCGATCCTCGGCGTCTCGCCGGGCTCCAACCTCTACTGCTGACGGCCCTCTCCGCCGGCGGCCGTCCTCGATGAGGGTGACCGACGGCCCACCTGGATGAAGTAAGGGGTGCCCCTCCATGGGGGGCACCCCTTACCCACGTCCGACGGGAGATCCCTACGGCAGCGCGAGCATCCGCTCCAGCGCCAGCTTCGCGAACTGCTCCGTCTCGCGGTCCACCTCGATACGGTTGACCAGGTTGCCCTCGGCGAGCGACTCCAGGGTCCACACCAGGTGGGGCAGGTCGATGCGGTTCATGGTCGAGCAGAAGCAGACCGTCTTGTCGAGGAAGACGATCTCCTTGCCCTCGGGCGCGAAACGGTTCGCCAGCCGCCGTACGAGATTCAGCTCCGTACCGATCGCCCACGTGGAACCGGCCGGAGCCGCCTCCAGCGCCTTGATGATGTACTCCGTGGATCCCACGTAGTCCGCCGCGGCCACGACCTCGTGCTTGCACTCCGGGTGCACCAGCACGTTCACGCCGGGGATGCGCTTGCGGACGTCGTTCACCGAGTCGAGCGAGAAGCGGCCGTGGACCGAGCAGTGACCCCGCCACAGGATCATCTTCGCGTCCCGCAGCTGCTCGGCGGTGAGGCCGCCGTTCGGCTTGTGCGGGTTGTAGAGGACGCAGTCCTCCAGCGTCATCCCCATGTCACGGACGGCCGTGTTGCGCCCCAGGTGCTGGTCGGGCAGGAAGAGCACCTTCTCGCCCTGTTCGAAGGCCCACTCCAGCGCCCGCTGGGCATTCGACGAGGTGCAGATCGTGCCGCCGTGCTTGCCGGTGAACGCCTTGATGTCCGCGGACGAGTTCATGTACGAGACGGGCACGACCTGCTCGGCCATGCCGGCCTCGGTCAGCACGTCCCAGCACTCGGCGACCTGCTCGGCGGTGGCCATATCGGCCATCGAGCAGCCGGCCGCGAGGTCGGGCAGCACGACCTTCTGGTCGTCGCCCGTCAGGATGTCCGCCGACTCGGCCATGAAGTGCACACCGCAGAACACGATGTACTCGGCCTCCGGGCGCGCGGCCGCGTCCCGGGCCAGCTTGAAGGAGTCGCCCGTGACGTCCGCGAACTGGATGACCTCGTCGCGCTGGTAGTGGTGGCCGAGCACGAAGACCTTGTCCCCGAGCTTCTCCTTGGCCGCGCGGGCGCGCTCCACCAGGTCCGGGTCGGACGGCGAGGGCAGATCGCCGGGACACTCGACGCCCCGCTCGCTCTTCGGGTCGGCCTCACGGCCGAGCAGCAGCAGGGCGAGGGGCGTCGGCTGTACGTCGAGCTCCTGGGTCTGGGCGGTGGTCACGACACGCACCCTTTCTGTTCTGCGGCTCGCTTGGATCACCGGAGGCGATCCAGCGGGACATCCCTTTTCGTCGAATTGACGTTATCTATCATAACCGGATCACGTCACTTTGACGATGTCCATAGCGTCGATGTGACGTGAATCCCGGGCGCCTCTACGGCAGGTGACACGGAGGTGTCCGTGGGGTTGTCCACAGTCCCGTGCTGGTGTCCAGGCGTGTGTGCGAGCATGAAGAGAGAAGACACAAGACACGCGCTCGGCGCGGAATGAATCCGCGGCCCCGCCGGTTGCAACCGTCGGCAAGCAGTCTCCGTACAACCCGGGAGAGAAGCAGATGTCCGTATCGGACGAGACCACCACTGTGAGCGACGGCATCATCCTGTCCGACGCCGCCGCGGCCAAGGTCAAGGCCCTGCTCGACCAGGAAGGCCGCGACGATCTGGCACTGCGCGTCGCCGTTCAGCCCGGCGGCTGCTCCGGCCTGCGCTACCAGCTCTTCTTCGACGAGCGCTCCCTCGACGGCGATGTCGTCAAGGACTTCGGCGGCGTCAAGGTCGTCACCGACCGTATGAGCGCCCCGTACCTGGGCGGCGCCTCCATCGACTTCGTCGACACCATCGAGAAGCAGGGCTTCACGATCGACAACCCGAACGCGACGGGCTCCTGCGCCTGCGGCGACTCCTTCAGCTGAGCCCGCAGCTCTCACGGTCGAGCCCCGGGGCCCCTCCGAGGCCCCGGCTCACCGTTTCGAGCCCGTGGGCTCGCGGCCGGGCTCTTCCGGCTGACAGGCGTACGAAGGCGGCGTCCCCCTCCGACAGGGACGCCGCCTTCGCGCATCCGGAGCGCCGCGGCCACTACTGGGGCTGCATCGACTCCTGGGCCGTCGACGGCGACTGCACCGAGGCGCCGGGCACCTTGCCCTCGGGGATCTCCTTGCCGTCCGAGCCCACCACCTTGCGGTCGCCGAGCGGCTGGTCCAGGTGCACGGTCTTCTCATAGATCTTGGCGATCAGGATGCACACCTTGCCCTGCCAGGGCGTCTCGGTCACCGTGACGGTCACCTTGTCGGAGCTCTCGTTCGCCGAGGCCGAGTAGTCCGCGCACACCCCGCCCGTGAAGCTGACCGTCAGGTCCTTCCCGTCGACGGTGTAGCCCTCCACCCTGACGTCACGCGAGGCCGGCGCCGCGGTCGGCTCGTCGCCCGGCGCGGTCGGCCGCGGGCTCGGCTGCCCGGTCGGCCCCCCGGAGGGCGTCGGCGAGGTCAGGTACTGCGGGTCGACGGCCGGATGCGTCACCGTGAAGGCGCTGTCCGTGCCCGGCGTCCGTACCTCGAACAGCCAGGACGGCACCAGCGCCTGCCGCCCGTTCGCGAAGTGCGTCGCCAGCCCGAAGGTGGCCTTCTCGACCGTCACCGCCCGCGGCGTCGGCGTCACCGCCGCGTGTTCGCACGGCATCTCGTCCCGGTCCTTCAGCGGTACGGGGCTGGCGCAGCCGCCGATGCCCTTGCGCCCGCCTTCCGACGCCGACGCCGATCCGTTCATCAGGTCCAGCGTCTTCCGCGCACCGATGACCGGGTACGTGTCTCCCTTCACCGGCGTCTTCAACTGGCCGCTGCCGCCGATGACATGGCCCTCCACGTTGATCTGGAGGCCGGTCGTCCAGCCGTACGTCGGCAGCCCGCCGACCTTCGGGTCGGCGTTCACCACCCGTACCCGGTCCATGAGCTGGCTCGCGTCCAGCTTCGCGTCGTCCTGGCCGAGGGCCTTCAGCACGGGAGCGGCCGCCTTCTCGGCCGCCGCCTCGCTCACCGGACCCGGGCCCAGCCCCGCCAGACCGCTGGACCCGACGGGAACACAGCGCTTGCCCTTGGGGCAGTTGTCCGTCCCCGGAAGGTAGGAGCTGAACGTCCAGGTACCCGGCGCGTTCTTGTTCACCCGCAGGTTCGGTTCCGCGCCGTCCTTCGTGGCGCCGACCGTCCAGGCATCCCCGATCAGCCGAGGGGTGCCCTTCAGATCGAGGGCCTGCGCGAGCCGGGCCACCTCGGCCTTCGTCACCCCGCCCTCCGCCCAGTACACGGGCGCCGAGTCAGGGCCGCCGGGCAGCTCGCCGTCGGCGTGATAGGTCGCGCCGTACGGGTTGGGCTCCCCGGGCGCGATGCCGTTCGTGCCGTTCGTGCCGCCCGTACCGCTCGTCGTGCTCTCCGAGTAGCCGTCGAGGGCGAGTGTCGGGGGAGTGCCGTCGCCACCCGGGGACCCGGCCTCCCGGCCGTTCCCGCCGCCGGACGCGCTCGCCGCGAAGTACGCTCCGCCGCCCCCGACCAGCAGCACCGCGGCCGCGACAGAGGCGACGAGCACCGGGGAATGCCGACGGCGCGGCCCGGCGGGCCCGGACGGCTCGGCACCTTCGACGGGGCCCACGGCCGCCGCTCCCTCGCCGGGGCCCACGGCCTCCGCTGCCTGGACGGGGCCCACGGCCGCCGCACCCTCGGCGGGACCGTCGCTCTCGGCCGTGTTCTTGGCGGGACCGTCATCCTCCACCGTGTTCTTGGCGGGACCGTCGTCCTCCACCGTGTTCTTGGCGGGACCCTCGTTCTCGGCCGTGTCCTCGGCGGGACCGTCGCCCTCGACCGCGTTCTTCGCGGGATCCTCGGCGGGATCGGTCGCGTCGTTGTCGGGTCGCTCGGTGCTCACCGCATCGCTCCTTCGGCTCCACTGCTGTCCCATGACCCGGCCCTGTCAAAAAGGGCGTCGAAGGGTCGTATACCGCATCCCCTTTAAGGGGGACAGCGATGGGACGCAGCGGGGGAGCGCGCGGTTCCCTGCGAGCGCTCTGCGAATTCGCCCGTTCGGAGCCGTCCGCTCGCCTGACGGGTGCCTCTGGCCGGATCAGTCGCCGTAGTCGGACATCGCGTCCAGCAGCCGTGCGGAGGCGGGCGGCACGGTCACCCCGTGGATGAGTGCGGGGGAGACGGGGCGGGTACTCACCGGGGTGGGCGCCGACCAGCGCGGGGCCATCCGGGCGCAGTCACCGCGCAACGACGCCAGATCGCCTTCCAGGTCGCTTGCCGGGCCGAGCGGAGCGGAGCCGTGGACCTTGAAGTTCGTCATACCGGAACCGTAAGCACCGTGCGGTCACGAAGAAAGATCTACTATCGGGTAGTTTTGCCCGCTTCAGTGGTTCCCCGCTGACCCGGTAGCGTGAACTGTCAATCCCCTCCCCTCGCAGGAGCGTGTCCTAGCCGTGCGTATCGCAGTCACCGGCTCCATCGCCACCGACCACCTCATGACCTTCCCCGGCCGTTTCGCCGACCAGCTGGTCGCGGACCAGCTGCACACGGTCTCCCTCTCCTTCCTGGTCGACAACCTCGACGTACGCAGGGGAGGGGTCGGCGCGAACATCGCGTTCGGCATGGGCCAGCTCGGCACCCGGCCGATCCTCGTCGGGGCGGCGGGATCCGACTTCGACGAGTACCGGGCGTGGCTGGACCGCCATGGCGTCGACACCGGCTCGGTCCGCATCTCCGAGGTGCTGCACACCGCGCGCTTCGTGTGCACCACCGACGCCGACCACAACCAGATCGGCTCCTTCTACACGGGCGCGATGAGCGAGGCCCGTCTCATCGAGCTGAAGGCCGTGGCGGACCGGGTCGGCGGTCTCGACCTCGTCCTGATCGGCGCGGACGACCCCGAGGGGATGCTCCGCCACACCGAGGAGTGCCGCTCCCGCCAGATCCCCTTCGCCGCCGACTTCTCCCAGCAGATCGCCCGGATGAACGGCGACGAGATCCGGATACTGCTGGACGGAGCGACGTACCTCTTCTCGAACGAGTACGAGAAGGGGCTCATCGAGTCCAAGACCGGCTGGACCGACGAGGAGATCCTGGGCAAGGTCGGCCACCGGGTGACCACCCTCGGCGCGCAGGGCGTGCGCATCGAGCGCGCCGGCGAGGACCCGATCGAGGTCGGCTGCGCCGAGGAGGAGCGCAAGGCCGACCCCACGGGCGTCGGCGACGCCTTCCGCGCGGGTTTCCTCTCCGGGCTCGCCTGGGGCGTCTCCCTGGAGCGCGCCGCCCAGGTCGGCTGCATGCTCGCCACCCTGGTCATCGAGACGGTCGGCACCCAGGAGTACCAGCTCCGCCGCGCCCACTTCATGGACCGCTTCACCAAGGCGTACGGCCATGAGGCCGCGGCGGAGGTCCAGGAGCACCTGGCCTGATCCTGCCGGGCGACTGTGCGTGTGCCCCTGCGGGGCCGTCGTCGGCCGCGGATCCGCGGGGGCCGATCGCGCCCCCCGGATCCGCACGTCAGGACGTCCCCGCGGATCCGCACGTCAGGACGTCCCCGCGGATCCGCACGTCAGGACGTCCCCGCGGATCCGCACGTCAAGACGGCCCCGCGCCCCGTCGGGGGCGCCGCGCCGCAGCGCCCCCGGTCACGTGACCCGGCGGACCACATAGGCCGAGCCCCGGTCCGCCGGCTCCTCCCCGACGTACTCCTGCCCTCGCATCTCGCACCACGCGGGGATGTCGAGCCGTGCCGCCTCGTCGTCCGACAGGACGCGCACCGTGCCGCCCACCGGCACGTCACCGATGACCTTCGCCAGCTCGATCACGGGGATCGGGCAGCGTTTGCCGAGGGAGTCCACGACGAGGACGTCCGCGCGCACCGCCGTCGACGGCGCCGGTGCGCCGAGCTTCTCCCGCACTCCCGCCACGGCCCCTGGAAGGACCGACAGGAAGCGGTCGACGTCCTCGGACGAGGTGCCCGGCGGCAGCGACACACGGACGTTGCCCTCGCTCAGGACGCCCATCGCCTTCAGGACGTGGCTGGGCGTCAGCGTGCTGCTCGTGCACGACGAACCCGAGGAGACCGAGAAGCCCGCCCGGTCCAGTTCGTGCAGCAGCGTCTCTCCATCGACATAGAGACAGGAGAAGGTGACGATCCCCGGCAGCCGGTGGAGCTCGTCGCCGACCACCTCCACGTCCGGGACCAGTCCGGGAACCCGTACCCGGATCCGGTCCGTCAGCTCCCGCAGCCGCGCGGCCTGCGCGGCTGCCTCGGCGCGTACGGCGCGCAGCGCGGCCGCCGCGGCCACCACGGCCGGGATGTTCTCGAACCCGGCGGCACGCCCCGACTCCCGCTCGTCCGCGGGCCCTTGGGGAGCGAACCGCACCCCCTTGCGTACGACGAGCAGCCCGACCCCCGAAGGACCGCCCCATTTGTGGGCGCTCGCCGTCAGCAGCGACCAGTCGCCCTCGACCCGTCCCCAGCCCAGCGACTGCGCCGCGTCCACCAGCAGCGGCACCCCCGCCGCCCGGCACGCCTCGGCGACCTCGGCCACCGGCTGTTCCGTGCCCACCTCGTGGTTGGCGGACTGGAGGCAGGCGAGCGCGGTGCCGGGGCGCAGGGCCTTCGCGTACGCGGAAGGGGACACCCGGCCCGCCCGGTCGACCGGGATCCGGGTCACCGACCCGCCCGTCGCCTCATGGACGTCTGCCGAATGGAGTACCGACGAGTGTTCGACCGCTGACACGATCAGGTGGTCTCCGACGCGCCGCCGGCCGGCCAGCGCGCCCTCGATCCCGGAGTGCACCGCCCGGGTGCCCGACGAGGTGAAGACCAGCTCGTCCGGGCGGCAGCCCACCGCGTCGGCCGCCGCCTCGCGCGCCGCGTCGAGCAGCAGCCGGGCCCGCCGCCCCTCCCGGTAGAGCCGTGCGGGATCGGCCCACCCCTCGTCCAGGGAGGCCTGGAGCGCCTGGCGGGCGACAGGATGGAGGGGGGTGGCGGAAGCAGCGTCGAAGTAGACCACACAGCAACGCTAAGCGCCCCGAAGGGGCGCGGGGCTGTGACATTGCGCGGCTCCGCCGCGTGGGCGCGATCGATCACGGGACCCGCGGCCGCCGTCCAAGCGCCCCTCCGGTGCTGCTGGGCGCCCCAATCCCCCGTCAGAAGGCACCGGAGCCGGGCATTCCACCCCTTCGGGGTGCGTCGCGGCGCGTTGGGCACCCTCCCCGCGCGACCCCAAATAGCGTCCAGTAGGGTTTGGTCCGCATAAACATCCAAACCCCTGCCCGACGCAGGGCGGCGACCGACCAGCGAGAAGGCCGCAGCCGACCGCGCGGGCGAGACTCTCGGGAAGGCGCTACGTGAGTCCCAACGGCTCCGACCGCTCGCCGCGGCGCCCGATGCGGCGGAAGCTGCTGCAGGCACTGACTGCGGGCCTGGTCCTGGCGACCGCCACCGGTTGCACATACAAGGACTTCCCCCGCCTTGGTATGCCCACCCCGACCACGGAAGAGGCTCCGCGGATCCTCTCCCTGTGGCAGGGGTCCTGGGCGGCCGCGCTCGCCGTTGGCGTGCTGGTGTGGGGCCTGATCCTGTGGAGTGCTTTCTTCCACCGGCGCAGCCGCACCAAGGTCGAAGTTCCCCCGCAGACCCGGTACAACATGCCCATCGAGGCGTTGTACACGGTGGTCCCGCTCATCATCGTCTCGGTGCTGTTCTACTTCACCGCCCGCGACGAGTCGAAGCTCCTCAGCCTCGCCAAGAAGCCCGACGTCACGGTCAACGTGGTCGGCTTCCAGTGGAGCTGGGGCTTCAACTACATCGAGAACGTCCCCGGTTCCACCGGTGACGCGAAGACCGACAAGAACCTGGCGGCCATTCCGGACCGGTTCAAGACGGACTTCCCGGCGAACGCCGGCGGTGTCTACGACGTCGGTACGCCGGCCACGCGGAACCCGCAGACCAACAACCCCGGCCCGACCCTCTGGCTCCCCAAGGGCAAGACGGTCCGCTTCGTTCTGACTTCCCGTGACGTCATCCACTCCTTCTGGGTGGTGCCGTTCCTCATGAAGCAGGACGTCATCCCGGGTCACACCAACTCCTTCCAGGTGACCCCCAACAAGGAGGGCACCTTCCTGGGCAAGTGCGCCGAACTCTGCGGCGTCGACCACTCCCGGATGCTCTTCAACGTGAAGGTCGTCTCCCCCGAGCGCTACGAGGCCCACCTCAAGGAGCTCGCGGCGAAGGGTCAGACCGGTTACGTCCCGGCCGGCATTGAGCAGACGGGCCACGAGAAGAACCGGGAGACGAACAACCTGTGAGCATCCTCAACGAACCCCAGGGTGCCGCCGAAGACTCGTACGAGAACGAGCTGCCGGTTCGGCGCAAGCAGCCCGGCAACGTCGTGATCAAGTGGCTCACCACCACTGACCACAAGACGATCGGCACGCTGTATCTGGTCACGTCGTTCGCGTTCTTCTGCATCGGCGGCGTCATGGCGCTCCTCATGCGCGCCGAACTCGCCCGACCCGGTCTGCAGATCATGTCGAACGAGCAGTTCAACCAGGCGTTCACGATGCACGGCACGATCATGCTGCTGATGTTCGCGACGCCGCTGTTCGCCGGTTTCGCGAACTGGATCATGCCGCTGCAGATCGGCGCGCCCGACGTGGCGTTCCCGCGGCTGAACATGTTCGCCTACTGGCTCTACCTGTTCGGCTCGCTCATCGCGGTCGGCGGCTTCCTCACCCCGCAGGGCGCGGCCGACTTCGGCTGGTTCGCCTACAGCCCGCTGTCGGACGCGGTCCGCTCGCCGGGCATCGGCGCCGACATGTGGATCATGGGTCTGGCCTTCTCCGGCTTCGGCACGATCCTCGGCTCGGTCAACTTCATCACCACCATCATCTGCATGCGCGCTCCCGGCATGACGATGTTCCGCATGCCGATCTTCGTGTGGAACGTGCTGCTGACCGGTGTGCTGGTCCTGCTGGCCTTCCCGGTCCTCGCGGCCGCGCTGTTCGCCCTGGAGGCGGACCGCAAGTTCGGTGCCCATGTGTTCGACGCCGCGAATGGCGGCGCGCTGCTATGGCAACACCTCTTCTGGTTCTTCGGCCATCCAGAGGTGTACATCATCGCCTTGCCCTTCTTCGGGATCATTTCCGAAGTGATCCCAGTGTTCTCACGCAAGCCGATGTTCGGCTACATGGGCCTCATCGCGGCCACCATCTCCATCGCGGGTCTGTCCGTGACCGTGTGGGCGCACCACATGTACGTCACCGGCGGTGTGCTGCTGCCGTTCTTCTCCTTCATGACGTTCCTCATCGCCGTACCAACGGGCGTGAAGTTCTTCAACTGGATCGGAACGATGTGGAAGGGGTCCTTGAGTTTCGAGACCCCGATGCTCTGGGCCACCGGCTTCCTCATCACCTTCACCTTCGGTGGTCTGACCGGTGTCATCCTGGCCTCGCCGCCGATGGACTTCCACGTCTCCGACTCGTACTTCGTGGTGGCGCACTTCCACTACGTGGTCTTCGGCACCGTGGTGTTCGCGATGTTCTCCGGCTTCCACTTCTGGTGGCCGAAGATGACGGGCAAGATGCTCGACGAGCGGCTCGGCAAGATCACCTTCTGGACGCTGTTCGTGGGCTTCCACGGCACGTTCCTGGTCCAGCACTGGCTGGGCGCGGAGGGCATGCCGCGCCGGTACGCGGACTACCTCGCGGCCGACGGCTTCACCGCCCTGAACACGATCTCGACGATCAGCTCCTTCCTGCTCGGCCTGTCGATCCTGCCGTTCCTCTACAACGTGTGGAAGACGGCCAAGTACGGCAAGCCGGTCGGCGTCGACGACCCGTGGGGCTACGGCCGTTCTCTGGAGTGGGCGACGTCCTGCCCGCCGCCGCGGCACAACTTCCTCACCCTGCCGCGGATCCGCAGTGAATCCCCGGCGTTCGACCTGCACCACCCGGAGATCGCCGCTCTCGACCAGCTCGAGAACGCCGGTCACGGGACGTCGGCTCTGGCTGGTGGCAAGGAGGCCGGCAAGTGAAGGTCCAAGGCAAGATGTTCCTGTGGCTGTCTGCCTTCATCCTCGTCATGGCGATCGTCTATGGCGTGTGGTCGAAGGAGCCGGCCGGTACGACGGCGCTCTTCCTCGCCTTCGGTCTGAGCGTGATGATCGGCTACTACCTGGCCTTCACGGCCCGGCGGGTCGACGCTCTCGCGCAGGACAACAAGGAGGCCGACGTCGCGGACGAGGCCGGCGAGGTGGGCTTCTTCAGCCCGCACAGCTGGCAGCCGCTCGCGCTCGGTGTCGGTGGCGCGCTCGGCTTCCTGGGCGTTGTCTTCGGCTGGTGGCTGCTGTACTTCTCGGCCCCGATCATCATGATCGGCCTGTGGGGCTGGGTCTTCGAGTACTACCGCGGCGAGAGCCGCACCCAGTAGCACGCGTCGGCACCCGCTGAACACCAGGGAGCCCGGACCCTCCACACGGAGAGTCCGGGCTCCCTCGTTCGTCGCCCCCCCCGTTCGGCGTACTCCGCGTCCCTCGCACGGATCACTCGGATCGCCGGAGTTGACGGGGCCTCATAGCGTGAGTCCATGAACCACTCTCCCCGAATCCGTATGGTCGTCAGCTGCACCACGCTGGTGGTCGCAGTCGGCGCGAGCGTCACCGCCTGCGGCTCCGACGGTCACCCGCTCTCGGCGAAGCCGTACGACGCGGCGGGACAGATCTCCTTCAACGGCCCCACCGGCGACAGCCGGAAGGCAGAGAAGGTCGACCCCGACAAGCCCCTGGAGATCACCGCCACGGGCGATGACGGGCGGATCACCGACGTGACGGCCACAGACGTCTCGGGGCGCTATGTCGTGGGCGAACTCGCCGCCGACGGAAGCCGCTGGCACAGCACCTCCCCGCTGGCCGCCGGGGCCCACTACACGGTGCGGGTGAGCACCGAGGACGACGACGGCGCCCCCGGCCGCAAGGTCATCGCCTTCGACACCACCACGCCCAACACGAAGAAGGCGCTGAACGTCGAGTTCGGGCCCAAGGCGGGCGAGTACGGCGTCGGCCAGCCCGTCACGGCCACCCTCAGCATGCCGGTCAAGGACAAGGCCTCCCGCACGGTCGTCGAGCGCGCCCTCAGGGTCGACTCGACGCCCGCCGTGGAGGGCGCCTGGCACTGGGTGGACGACAAGACGCTGCACTACCGCCCCAAGGAGTACTGGCCCGTCCACGCCACGATCCAGGCGCACAGCAACCTCGCGGGCATCAAGATCGGCGACCGTCTGTGGGGCGGCAACGCCAAGGCCCTGACGCTCACCACGGGCGATCAGCTCATCGCCGTCACCGACGCCTCCGCGCACTCCATGACCGTCTTCCGCAACGGTCAGCAGATCAACCAGATCCCCGTCACCACCGGCAAGCCCGGATACGAGACCCGCAACGGCGTCAAGGTCGTCCTGGAGAAGCAGTCCTTCGTACGCATGCGCGGCACCACCGTGGGCATCGCCGAGGGCAGCTCCGACTCCTACGACCTGCCGGTGTACTACGCCACCCGCGTCACCTGGAGCGGCGAGTACGTGCACGCCGCGCCCTGGTCCGTGGGCGAGCAGGGATACGCCAACGTCAGCCACGGCTGCACCGGGATGAGCACCAGCAACGCCGAGTGGTTCTTCGACAACGTCCGCGAGGGCGACATCGTGAAGGTCGTCAACTCGAACGGCGACACGATGGACCCGTTCGGCAACGGCTTCGGCGACTGGAACCTCGACTGGAAGAAGTGGCGCAACGGCAGCGCCCTGGTGGCCGGCACCCCCGACACCCCGCCCCTGGCGGAAAAGGCCAGACTGCGCCCCGAGTCGGTGTGAGGCCGGGCCGTGTCGCCGCGCCCCGGAAGGGGCGCGGGGAACGGCGCGACCAGCCGCTGCCGGCCCACAGCCGCGAAAGCGGCGCGGGAACCGGGCTCTCAGGCGCCCAAGAGAGCCTTCGTACGCAGCAGAGAGGCCAGCGAGGCCGCGAACTCGACCGGATCCACCGGCAGGGTCACCGCGGCCTCCGCACGGCTCCACGTGGCCAGCCACGCGTCCTGCGGCCGTCCGATGAGGACAAGCACCGGCGGGCAGTTGAAGATCTCGTCCTTGATCTGGCGGCACAGCCCCATGCCGCCCATCGGCACTGCCTCGCCGTCCAGCACACAGACGTCGATCCCGCCCTTGTCCAGCTCCCTGATGACGGCGGCCGGCGTCGCGCACTCGAGGAACTCGACGGCGGGTACGTCCGGAGCGGGCCTGCGCCCGGTCGCGAGCCGCACCTGTTCGCGGGTGTTGGAGTCGTCGCTGTAGACCAGCACCGTGGCGGTCGGCTGCATTCTTCCTCCGAGACGTCAGCGTCGTACGGACATCAAGCGATCGGACATCGAGCGATCGGACTGATCGGAGCGGGCCCGATGCGCGGATGCTACTCCCTTGAACACCTCGTCAACACCGGTTCGGACAGGGCTTCGATGGGCCATACGGGCTGGACACACCCCCCCAACACCCCGAACGGCACCCCCCGGGGTGAGGGCGGGATAAGCGACCGACATAATGTCGGTCGTGGCGACAGCAACGACAGTAGAAACCGGGCACGCGCACCCGTCGGTCAATCGGCCGAACCTCACCAGCGTCGGAACCATCATCTGGCTGAGTTCCGAGCTGATGTTCTTCGCGGCCCTCTTCGCGATGTACTTCACCCTGCGATCGGTGACCGGGCCGGATCACTGGAAGACCATGGCCGAGTCGCTGAACGTTCCGTTCTCAGCGACGAACACCACGATCCTGGTGCTCTCATCACTCACCTGCCAGCTCGGCGTGTTCGCCGCCGAGCGCGGGGACGTGAAGAAGCTCCGGATGTGGTTCATCGTCACCTTCATCATGGGTGCGATCTTCATCGGCGGTCAGATCTTCGAGTACACCGAGCTGGTCAAGAAGGACGGGCTCTCGCTCTCCTCCGACCCGTACGGCTCGGTGTTCTACCTGACCACCGGCTTCCACGGCCTGCACGTGACGGGCGGCCTCATCGCCTTCCTGCTGGTCCTCGGGCGCACCTACGCGGCCCGCAGGTTCACTCACGAGCAGGCGACCGCCGCCATCGTCGTGTCCTATTACTGGCACTTCGTCGATGTCGTCTGGATCGGCCTCTTCGCCACGATCTACCTGATCAAGTAATCGGGCGCAGCGCCCGAAACATCCAGAAGCACCGACGCAGAAGATCCTGACACCGGGGTAATCCGTGAAAAAGCTCTCCGCACGACGACGCCATCCGCTGGCGGCGGTCGTCGTCCTACTCCTCGCGCTGGCGGCCACCGGGGGGCTGTACGCCGCGTTCGCACCCGCGAGCAAGGCGCAGGCCGATGAATCCGCCCAGTCCCTCGCCATCGACGAGGGCAAGAAGCTCTACTCCGTGGGCTGCGCAAGCTGCCACGGAACCGGCGGTCAGGGCAGCTCCGACGGGCCGAGCCTGGTGGGCGTCGGCGCCGCGGCGGTCGACTTCCAGGTCGGCACCGGCCGTATGCCGGCGCAGCAGCCGGGCGCTCAGATCCCGAAGAAGAAGGTCATCTACTCGCAGGCCGAGATCGACCAGCTCGCGGCGTACATCGCCTCGCTCGGTGCCGGTCCCTCGATCCCGACCAAGAGCCAGGTCAGCCCCGAGGGCGCGGACATCGCCAAGGGTGGCGAACTGTTCCGCACCAACTGCGCCCAGTGCCACAACTTCACCGGCAAGGGCGGCGCTCTGACGCACGGCAAGTTCGCGCCGAGCCTGGAGGGTGTCGAGCCGAAGCACATCTACGAGGCCATGCAGACCGGCCCGCAGAACATGCCGTCCTTCCCCGACACCACGATGTCGGAGAAGAACAAGAAGGACATCATCGCGTACCTCGACGCGGTCAACGGTGACAACACCGAGAGCCCCGGCGGTCTCGAACTGGGTGGCCTCGGGCCGGTCAGTGAGGGCCTGTTCGGCTGGATCTTCGGTCTCGGCACCCTGGTCGCCGTCGCCGTCTGGGTCGCCGCTCGGACCGCAAAGGCCAAGAAGTCATGAGTAGCCAAGACATTCCAGAAGAGAACGTGCCCGCTGAGCGGGCCACCGACGAGCACGGTCACGGCTCGGTAGCCGTCGCGGACGAGACGAACCCGTTCGCGGACCCCGGTCTGCCGCCGCACGAGCACCGCATCCAGGACATCGACGAGCGGGCCGCCAAGCGGTCCGAGCGCATGGTCGCCCTGCTGTTCACGCTGTCGATGCTGGCCACCGTCGCCTTCATCGCCTCGTACGTGGCGATCCCGAACGACAAGTCGATCTACGTCTTCCCGCTCGGGCACATCAGCGCGCTGAACTTCGCGCTGGGTATGACCCTCGGCATCGCGCTGTTCTCGATCGGCGCGGGGGCGGTCCACTGGGCCCGCACCCTGATGTCCGACGTGGAGATCGCCGACGAGCGTCACCCGATCGAGGCGGAGCCCGAGGTCAAGGCCAAGGTTCTGGCCGACTTCAAGCAGGGCGCCAAGGAGTCCGCGCTCGGCCGCCGCAAGCTCATCCGCAACACGATGTTCGGCGCGCTGGCCCTGTTCCCGCTCTCCGGCGTCATGCTGCTGCGCGACCTCGGCACGCTGCCCGGCACGAAGCTGCGCCACACGCTCTGGTCCAAGGGCAAGCTGCTCGTCAACATGAACACGAACGAGCCGCTGCGCGCCTCCGACGTCGCCGTCGGTTCGCTCACCTTCGCCAAGCCCGAGGGCCTGGAGGAGCACGACGAGGACTTCCAGACGCAGATCGCCAAGGCGGCCCTGATGATCGTCCGGCTGCAGCCGGACAACATCAAGGACAAGAAGGAACTCGAGTGGTCCCACGAGGGGATCGTGGCCTACTCGAAGATCTGCACCCACGTCGGTTGCCCGATCTCCCTGTACGAGCAGCAGACGCACCACGTCCTCTGCCCGTGCCACCAGTCCACCTTCGACCTCTCCGACGGTGCCCGAGTCATCTTCGGGCCGGCCGGTCACGCCCTGCCGCAGCTGCGCATCGGTGTGAACGCTGAGGGCTATCTCGAGGCGCTCGGCGACTTCGAAGAGCCCGTCGGTCCTGCATTCTGGGAGCGCGGATGAGCACCACGACCACTTCCGACGCACGCTCGCGCGAGAAGGCGCCCGCCGGTGAGCGGGTGGCCGACTGGGCCGACGGCCGTCTGGGGATCTACTCCCTGGCCAAGTCCAACATGCGCAAGATCTTCCCCGACCACTGGTCGTTCATGTTGGGTGAGGTCTGCCTCTACAGCTTCATCATCATCATCCTCACGGGTGTGTATCTGACGCTGTTCTTCCACCCGTCGATGAACGAGGTGGAGTACCACGGCAGCTACATCCCGCTGCAGGGCCAGCTGATGTCCGAGGCGTTCAACTCGACCATGCACATCTCCTTCGATGTGCGCGGTGGTCTGCTGATCCGGCAGATCCACCACTGGGCGGCGCTGATCTTCCTCGCCGGCATGTTCGTGCACATGATGCGCGTGTTCTTCACGGGTGCGTTCCGCAAGCCGCGTGAGGTCAACTGGGTCTTCGGCTTCCTGCTGTTCGTCCTCGGCATGTTCACCGGCTTCACCGGTTACTCGCTCCCGGACGACCTGCTCTCCGGCACCGGTGTCCGCTTCATGGAGGGCGCGATCCTGTCCGTGCCGATCGTGGGCACGTACCTGTCGTTCTTCCTCTTCGGCGGCGAGTTCCCGGGCGGCGACTTCGTGGCCCGCTTCTACTCGATCCACGTCCTGCTGCTGCCGGGCATCATGCTCGGTCTGGTGGTCGGCCACCTGATCCTGGTCTTCTACCACAAGCACACGCAGTTCGCGGGCCCCGGAAAGACGAACAACAACGTCGTCGGCATGCCGCTGCTGCCGGTCTACATGGCCAAGGCCGGAGGCTTCTTCTTCCTGGTCTTCGGTGTCATCGCGGCCATCGCGGCGATCGCCTCGATCAACCCGATCTGGGCCATGGGCCCCTACCGTCCGGACATGGTGTCCACGGGCGCCCAGCCCGACTGGTACATGGGCTTCTCCGAGGGCCTGATCCGTGTCATGCCGGGCTGGGAGATCAACCTCTGGGGCCACACGCTCGTCCTGGGTGTGTTCATCCCGCTGGTCATCTTCCCGCTGGTCCTGGTCGCGATCGCGGTCTACCCGTTCATCGAGTCCTGGGTCACCGGCGACAAGCGCGAGCACCACATCCTGGACCGCCCGCGCAACGTCCCGACCCGGACCGCGTTCGGTGCCGCCTGGATCAGCTGGTACTTCGTCCTGCTCGTCGGCGGTGGCAACGACATCTGGGCCACGCACTTCCACCTGTCGATCAACGCGATCACCTGGTTCGTGCGGATCGGCTTCTTCGTGGTGCCGGTGCTGGTGTTCCTCGCCACCAAGCGGATCTGCCTCGGCCTCCAGCGCCGGGACCGGGACAAGGTGCTGCACGGCCGCGAGTCGGGCATCATCAAGCGCCTGCCGCACGGTGAGTTCATCGAGGTGCACGAGCCGCTCAGCCAGGACGCGCTGCACACGCTCACCGCGCACGAGCAGTACAAGCCGGCCGAGATCGGTCCGACGGTCGACGAGAACGGTGTCGAGCGCAAGGTGCCCGGCACCCAGCGGCTGCGCGCCAAGCTCAGCAAGGGCTTCTACGGGGGCGACAACCAGATCCCCAAGCCCACGGTCGAGGAGTACAAGGAGATCACGAGCGGCCACGGCCACCACTGATCGCAGCACACGCCACGCCACGGTTGAAGGGCCCCCGTCCGGTGTTCGGACGGGGGCCCTTCGCCGTACCCGGGGCTGGATAGGGTGGACTCGTCGAATCTCGCGTCCCGTTGTACGGGACTTCACCCAGGAGCGGCTGATGAGCGCTGTGACCCCCGCTGGAGGCGACACCGCGGCGGGCCGTTCCTGGCCCGACGTACTGAGCGCGCTGCTCGGCGGACAGGACCTGAGCGCCGAGGACACGGCGTGGGCCATGGACCGCATCATGAGCGGTGAGGCCGCGGACGCCCAGATCGCGGGCTTCCTGGTGGCGCTGCGGGCCAAGGGCGAGACGGTCGAGGAGATCACCGGTCTCGTGCGGACGATGTACGCCCACGCGAAGCCGCTGCACATCCCGGGGCCGGCCGTCGACATCGTCGGTACGGGCGGCGACCGGGCCAAGACGGTCAACATCTCGACGATGTCCGCCATCGTGATCGCCGGGACCGGGGCGAAGGTCGTCAAGCACGGCAACCGTGCGTCGTCCTCGGCGAGCGGCTCGTCGGACGTGCTGGAGCGGCTCGGCATCAATCTGGACCTGTCGCCCGAGCGGGTCGCGCAGGTGGTGGAGGAGGCCGGGATCACCTTCTGCTTCGCGGCCAAGTTCCATCCCTCGATGCGGTTCGTCGGCGCGGTGCGGCGGGACCTGGGGATTCCGACCTCGTTCAACCTGCTCGGCCCGCTGACCAACCCCGCCCGGGTCACCGCCTCGGCGATCGGCTGTTTCGACACCCGGATGGCGGGGCTCATCGCCGGCGTGCTGGCCGAGCGTGGGTCGTCCGCGCTGGTGTTCCGGGGCGACGACGGCCTCGACGAGCTGACGACCACGGCCACCTCCCGGGTGTGGATCGTCCGCGACGGCAAGGTGACCGAGGAGGCCTTCGACCCGCGCGACGTCGGCCTCGAGGTGGTGCCGGTGGAGGCGCTGCGGGGTGCCGACCCCGAGTACAACGCCGGGGTCGCGCGGCGGCTCCTGGACGGCGAGACGGGGCCGGTACGGGACGCGGTGCTGCTGAACTCGGCGGCGGCGCTGGTGGCCCTGTCGCCGGGCGACGGGCCGCTGGTGGATCAGATCCGGGGGGCGATGACTCGGGCGGCCGAGGCCATCGACTCGGGCACCGCGAAACGGACCCTCGACCGCTGGGTGGCGGCCAGCAACGCGTAGCGCTTGTTCCGCCCCCTCCGCCCCTACCCGTCCCCTCTTCTGGGGCCGCGCCCTTCTGGGGCCGCGCCCCAGACCCCGCCGGGTTGTTCTCCGGCTGCGGACGGGTGGGGGCTGGTCGCGTAGTTCCCCGCGCCCCTTACGGCCCCCGGCGTCCCGGTATCCGGACACGGGGGTTGCGTGGGGAAGATCGTATGGCAAGATGCTGGGCAGGTCATGAGCGACAGCCATCAGGCCCCGGCCGGCTGTCCGGCAACCCTCCGTCCGTGGCGGGGTGCCCCGGGTGAAGACCAGGCCGTAGGCAGCGAGGTCTACGGCAAGCGCGGACCCCTCGCCCTCATCTGAGTGGACAAGCCCAGGGGTCCTGGTCGTTCGAGGGAGCCTTCTGTGAGCAAGCGAATGCGATAGGGCGTAGAGCCCCGCCTCCGCATACCCCTTTCACCCTTTCCTGCGCTGAGCCGTACCCCCGTGTACCCGCTCGCGCGGTGATTCCGCCTGCCTCTCACAGGAGCTCGCCATGTCTGTCTCCACCGCTGCCGCCGACCAGTCCGTTTGTACCCCTCTGCCCGTCCTGGGCAGGGATGTGACCGTGCCCCTCGTCACCGGTGGCGAGGTCACCTACGCCGCCCTCGACTACGCCGCCAGCGCCCCGGCCCTGCAGCGGGTGTGGGACGACGTGGCCGCGTACGCCCCGTACTACGGCAGCGTGCACCGCGGCGCCGGGTATCTCTCGCAGCTGTCCACCGACCTGTTCGAGAACGCCCGCAGGACCGTCGCCGAGTTCCTCGACTGCCGGGACGGCGACCAGGTCGTCTTCACCCGCTCCACCACCGACTCGCTCAACCTGCTCGCCGCCACCCTTCCGGCCGACTGCCAGGTCTTCGTCTTCGAGACCGAGCACCACGCCTCGCTGCTGCCCTGGCGGGACGCCCGGGTGACCTACCTGAACGCCCCGCGCACGCCCGAGGAGGCCGTCGCCACCCTGGAGCGCGCCCTCGCCGGCCGGGAGCCGTACGGACCGGCCCTCGTCTGCGTCACGGGTGCGTCCAACGTCACCGGCGAGCTGTGGCCGGTGCGTGAGCTCGCCGCCGCCGCCCACGCGCACGGCGCCCGCGTCGTCCTCGACGCCGCTCAGCTGGCCCCGCACCACGCGGTCTCCGTCCGCGACCTGGACGTCGACTGGGTCGCCTTCTCCGGCCACAAGCTGTACGCGCCCTTCGGCTCCGGCGTGCTCGCGGGCCGTTCCGACTGGCTGCGGGAGGCCGAGCCGTACCTCGCGGGCGGCGGGGCCAGCCGCAAGGTGTCGCGCCGGGAGGACGGGGGAGTGGACGTGGAGTGGCACGAGACCGCCGCCCGTCACGAGGCCGGGTCCCCGAACGTCATCGGCGCGTACTCGATCGCCTCGGCCTGCAAGGCGCTGACCGAGGCCGGGTTCGACTCGTTGGCCGCCCGTGAGCAGCGGCTGATCGCGGCCGTCCGCGCGGGGCTCGCCGAGGTGCCCGAGGTGCGGGTCCTGTCCCTCTTCGGTGACGACGCGCCGCGTGTCGGCGTCATCTCCTTCGTCGTCGAGGGGTGGAACAGCTCGCACTTCGCGGCGGCGCTGTCCGCCGAGTACGGGATCGGGGTGCGCGACGGTCTGTTCTGCGCCCATCCGCTGGTGCGCACGCTCCTCGGCAGTGACCCGCAGTCGCAGGGCGAGTGCGGGGCGCCCGAGGCCGCGCCGGGGGAGAAGTCCCTCAACGCGATCCGTGTCAGCTTCGGGGCGGGGACTCCCGACGAGCACGTCGAGCGGTTCGTGCGTGCCGTGAAGGAGCTCGTCCGGGATGGTGCGAAGTGGAACTACCGCACGGAGGACGGCCGTTGCGTCCCGGCCGTCTGACGTAGCCGCAGGAGTTTTCGCCCCCGCCGCCCCTGCCCGTCCCGCGGGCAACCGCGCGAACGGGGGCGAGAACCGCCCGCCTCAGTTGTCCAGGCCGATGGCGAAGGCCGCTTCCAGATCGTGCTGGGAGTAGGTGCGGAACGCGACGTGGGTGTCCGTGGCCTCGACGCCCGGGATCTTGCTGATCTTGCCGGGGATGACGTCCGCGAGGTCGTCGTGGGCCTTCACCCGGACCATGGCGATCAGGTCGTACGTACCGGTGACGGAGAAGACCTCGCTGACGCTCTCCAGCGCGGCGATCGACTCGGCGATCTCGGGGATCCGGTCCACGCTGGTCTTGATGAGGACGATCGCGGTGATCACGGCTGGTTCTCTCCCTCGGGGGCCGTCGCTGGGGCCTTCACTCTAGTCGTACGGCCGAATCGGACCCACGCGTAGACGAAGCCGAGCGAGAAGCCCACCAAATGGGCCAGATAGGCGACGCCAGGGCCGGACGAGTCGCGGCCCGCCGCCAGCCACTGGAGGGTCACCCAGAAGGGCAGCACCACCCAGGCCGGGAAGCGCAGCGGCAGGAAGAAGAGGAACGGGAAGAGACTGGTCACCCGGGCCTTGGGGAACAGGTACAGGAACGCGCCGAGGACCGCGGAGATCGCCCCGGAGGCGCCGACCAGGGACTGCGGCGACTCGGCGTTGGCGGCGGCGTAGCCGAGCAGCGCGAGGTAGCCGCAGCCGACGTAGAAGAGGGCGAACTGGACGTGGCCCATGCGTTCCTCGGCCATCGCCCCGAAGACGTAGAAGAAGAGCATGTTGCCCAGGAGGTGGAGCCAGCTGCCATGGATGAACAGGGCCGTGGCGGGGGTGAGCGCCGCGCGCGGGGCTCCGCCGAAGAGCTCCGTGGGCACTACGCCCCAGCGCCGGAAGTAGGCCCGCTGCGTGAGCAGCAGCTCGTCCCCGGTGCCGTACGCCGGATCGAGGCCCGCCGCCGGGCCGATCACGAAGATCAGGCAGCACAGGGCGATCAGGCCGTAGGTCACCGGCGCCGACTGTCCGCGGATCGCCCTGACGACCGCCGTACTCCAGTTGCTGATCATGGTGCAGAGCATGACGTAACGGGACCGATGCGCGCAGACCGCCTCGCCGCTGTGGACGACCGAGCGTCGAGTACCCGCCAGGCCGTAGGGTTACGAGCCACACGCACCGGGAGACCGGCGCTGGACGGACACTAGAAGGAAAGCGACTGCCACATGACGGTTCCCCTGCCGGACGCCAAGACGCGCTGGCGCTGCACGCTCTGCGGCAACCTCACGCGTTTCGACGTGACCCGCTCCTCGAAGGTCGTCGAGTATGTGCACCTCGACCTCGCCGGTGAGCCGAAGGTGGAGGAGCGTGAGGTGGTCAGTGAGACCATCGAGTCGGTGCGGTGCCGTTGGTGCAACGCGGTGGATCAGGTGGAACTCGTGGACAGGCCGGGTGCCGGCTCCTGAGGGAGCGGGCCCCGCACAGGTATTGGGGTGACGGATGGTGGAGACCACAGGCGGGGAGCCGGACGACGGCACCGCTGAGGTGCTCGACCGTCCGATGCCCGACGGCGTGCGCAGGCGAGTCGTCCAGATCGTCTCCGACGGCTTTGGTGGGCTGACCGTCGGTGAACTGCCGGTCCAATTGCGGCAGTACGCCCGGTTCGCCCCCAATCGGCGGGCCAAGTTCGCGGGGAACGCGATGGCGGCGGCGCTGGAGACGGACCCGCTGTTCCGGCAGCGCATCGCCGAGAAGCTGAGAGAGGGCCAGCCGGAGCTCACCGGCGCTCTCGACTCGGGCGCGCCGCCCCCGGCCGCGGATCCGCTGGACGTGGCGGCCGCGGCCTATGTGCTGCGCCCCACGGGCTGGGTGAAGCTGGTGACCGCCGCGGGCGAGGAGGCCCTGCGGGCGGACGCCGAGCGGGCCGGCGAGGAGAGCCGGGCCGAGCTGGAGCGGCTGCGCGAGGAGCTCGCGGAGGCCCGCGGCCAGACCAGGGCCGAGACCGAACGGCTGCGGACGGAGCTGGAGTCGGCCAAGAAGGAAGCCGAATCGCTTCACCGCAAGCTGCGCGGGGCCCTGAGTGACGTCAAGCGCGGCGAGGCCGCACTGCGCAAGCTGCAGGGCGAGATGGACACCGCACGGGCCGAGGGGCAGGCCCACGTGTCCGCCGCCGAGAGCGAGACCCGGCGGCTCAAGGCGCGGCTGGGGGAGGCAGAGGCGGCCCTGGAGGCGACGCGCAGAGCGGCGCGCGAGGGGCGCAGCGTCGAGGACATGCGCGTACGGCTGCTGCTCGACACCGTACTGGACGCGGCTCAGGGGCTGCGGCGTGAACTCGCCCTGCCGCCCGTGTCCGTGCGGCCCGCCGAGACCGTGGACGCGGTCGAACCGGGACGGATGACACCAAAAGACATCGCCGCTCGCGCCTTGTCCGAGAACGACCCGGCGATCCTCGACCAACTGCTCGCGCTGCCCCAGGCGCACCTGGTGGTCGACGGCTACAACGTCACCAAGACCGGCTATCCGCAGATGCCCCTGGAGAAGCAGCGCCTGAGGCTGCTCGGGCAGCTCTCGCAGCTCACCGCGCAGACCGGCGCCGAGGTGACCTGTGTCTTCGACGGAGCCGAGCTGGCCGCCCCCGTGCTGCTCGCGCCGCCGCGCGGAGTGCGGGTGCTGTTCTCCAAGCCCGGCGTCACGGCCGACGAGTTGATCCGGCAGCTGGTGCGCGCCGAGCCGCCCGGGCGGCCGGTCATCGTCGTCTCCACCGACCGGGAGGTGGCCGACGGCATCGCCAAGGCGGGTGCGCGTCCGGTCGCTTCGGCGGTGCTCCTCAAGCGTTTCTCGCCCGGCTGACCATCTGGGCCGTACGCCCCATCGGCCGCGTAAGTCCCATGCGTAACGTCCGGGCGTGATGCCCGAATTGGCGAAACCTTCACGCAACGTAGCGTCAAACGCGCATTACTGCATGTGAGTTGTCGGCAAAGAATGCGCTCGGTGACCGAGATTTTTCCTATCAGGATTTGAACTGATCACAGGAAGGTCACTAGGGTCAGGCCTCGAACCTCCGCTCGGGTGATCACTCATTGGGAGTGACGGTGGAGGGGCACCGCCCGTCGGCGCATTCGGCAGGCGGCTGGAGGAAGAAGGAGCTCGCCTTCGTGGCGTCCCACCGTCGACCCAAGCAGCCGAGCCGCACCCGTGTGACCGTGCTCACCACCGCCGCCGCCGCTGCCGTGGCCCTCAGCGCCAACGCCGCCAACGCCGCGCCGAGCGAGAAGCCGAGCAAGGACGAGGTCAAGGCCAAGGTCGACAAGCTCTACGAGGAGGCCGAGAAGGCCACCGAGAAGCTCGACGGGGCCAAGGAGAAGCAGGACAAACTGGAGAAGGAGATCAGCGCCCTCCAGGACAACGTCGCCCGCGGCCAGGAGGAGCTCAACACCCTGCGCGACGGCCTCGGTTCGATGGCCAGCGCCCAGTACCGCACCGGCGGCATCGACCCCTCCGTGGCGCTCTTCCTCTCCTCCAACCCGGACGACTACCTCGACAAGGCGTCCGCGATGGACCAGCTGAGCGCTCAGCAGGTCGAGGCGCTCAAGAAGGTCCAGGAGAAGCAGCGTTCGCTCGCCCAGCAGCGCAAGGAAGCCTCCGACAAGCTCAAGGACCTCGCCGACACCCGGGCGGAGCTCGCCAAGAAGAAGAAGGAAGTCCAGGGCAAGCTGAGCTCGGCCCAGAAGCTCCTCAACAGCCTGACGGCGAAGGAGAAGGCGGCTCTCGCGGCCGCCGAGCAGGACCGCGCCACCCGCGCCAGCGCGCGCGTCGACCTCGGCAACAGCAAGGCCGCCTCGGGGCGCGCCGGGGCCGCGTTCTCCGCCGCGCAGAGCAAGATCGGCTCGCCGTACGTCTACGGCGCCTCCGGCCCCAGCTCCTTCGACTGCTCGGGCCTCACCTCGTGGGCGTACGCCCAGGCCGGTGTCTCCATACCCCGGACCTCCGAGGCGCAGGCCAACGCCGGAACGCGCATCTACTCGCAGAGCGATCTGCAGGTCGGCGACCTGGTCATCTTCTACGGCGACATGCACCACGTCGGCCTCTACGCGGGCAACGGCCAGGTGCTGCACGCTCCGCACACCGGAGCCGTCGTGCGCTACGAGTCGATCGGCAACATGCCCTTCCAGTTCGGCGTCCGCATCTGACGCACGCGGTCCGAGGGGACCGAGAACCCCTCGGCACGCCGCCCAAACGGGCGAATCGCGATAACTCCCGCTGACCCCACGCCCCGTCGGTGACCTGCGTCTCCGGCGGGGCGTCACGTTGTGTGCCCGCAGAGGTCTTTGGCCGGTGCGTAGTCGCACGGCTACTGTCTGGCGCGTTTCCCCCAAACCGGGGGACCGTCAGCGAAGGGAGAGCGGCTACTCGTGGGGTCCCATCGCCGCCTTGCACCGTCCGGCTTCGACCGGGGCGCCGGCACCGCCGGAATCGCCGCCGTCTGCGTGATGTCCGCCGCCGCCGCGGCACTCGGCGCCCTGCCGGCGGCCGCGGCACCGCACGACGACACCCGGGCCGAGGTGGACCGGCTGTACGCACAGGCGGAGAAAGCCACCGAGGCGTACAACAAGGCCGACGAGCGGGCCGACTCGCTGCGTGAGCAGGTGAGCACGGCACAGGACGAGATCGCCCGTCAGCAGGAGCGCATCAACACCATGCGGGACGCGCTCGGTTCACTCGCCGGGGCGCAGTACCGCTCCGGCGGTATCGACCCGTCCCTCGCGCTGCTGTTCTCGGACGATCCGGGCGACTACCTCGACAAGGCCGCCGCCCTCGACCGGATCACCGCCCACCAGGCCGGCGAACTCACGGATCTCCAGCTCGCCATGCGCGACCTCGCGCAAAAGCGCGAGGAGGCCAGCGGCAAACTGGCCGACCTGGAACGCAGCCGCAAGGCCGTCGCCCAGAACAAGCGGACCGTCGAGCGGAAACTGGCCAAGGCCCGGCAGCTGCTCAACTCCCTGCCGGACGAGGTGCGCGCCGCCTACGGCCGGGCGTCGCGTTCCGGGCGCGCCGACATGCCCGACCTCGGGGACACCCTCCCGGCGTCGGGGCGCGCGGCAGCCGCCCTCGCCGCGGCCCGCTCGGCGCTCGGCCGCCCGTATGTGTGGGGCGCCAACGGGCCCGGCGGCTTCGACTGTTCGGGCCTCATGCAGTGGACGTACGCGCAGGCCGGAGTGGGGCTGCCGCGCACCTCGCAGGCCCAGCGGTACGCCGGACGACAGGTGCCGCTCTCCCAGGCGCGGCCGGGCGACCTGGTGACCTACCGCTCGGACGCCAGCCACATCGCGATGTACATGGGCAACGGCCAGGTGATCCACGCGCCCTACCCGGGCGCCCCGGTGCGGTACGACCCGGTGGGCATGATGCCGATCTCCTCCGTCACACGGGTCTGACCTCCGCGCGAAGCCGCCGTACGATCGGGAACGTGGCTGGTCGAAGGCGTGCGTCGCGAGCGGGGCTCTCCCTGGTGCTGCTGCTGGCCGTGCTCGTGGGCTGCGGTGGCCGGGCGCCGTCGGACAACGCGGCGGCCGAGGTGCGGCGGGTGCTCGACCGGCGGGCGGCGGCGGTCCTCGACCGGGACGAGCCGGCCTACCGTGCGACCGGGCAACCGGGCGCCGCCGACGCCGAGTTCGGGAATCTGCGCGAGGTTCCACTGGCGTCCTGGTCGTACCACCTGACCACCCTGCACCGCTCCGGCGACCGGGCCACGGCCGACGCGGAGCTGCGCTACCGGATCAAGGGCTATGACACCGCGCCCGTCACCGCCGCCCGCACCCTGCGCCTGACCCGCACCGGCGGGACCTGGCACGTCGTCTCGGACGAACCGGCCCAGAAGGCCGGCGCACAGCTGTGGGACCAGGGGGCCGTGACGGTCGTACGGGGCACGCACAGCCTCGTCCTGGGGGTCGGGCAGGCAGGCGAGCGCCTGCGCGCGTACGCGGACCTCGCGGACCGCGCCGTGCCCGCCGTGTCGGAGGCGTGGGGCACCGACTGGGCGGGGCACGTCGTCGTGCTCGTACCGAAGTCGCTGGAGGGGATGGCGGGGCTCCTCGGCGCCGCGGCGTCCGGGTACCGGGGGATCGCGGCCGTCACCACGGGCGAGGTGAGCGAAGCGAAACGGGGGGAGGCCGGGTCGGGCTCGGCGAAGGCGCCCGCGGACCGGATCATCGTCAACCCCGACGCGTACGGCGTCCTCGGCGACTTCGGCAAACAGGTCGTGCTCACCCACGAGACCACGCATGTCGCCAGCCGCGCCCACACCACGGCGGCCACGCCCCTGTGGCTCTCCGAGGGCTACGCGGACTGGGTCGGTTACCGCGGCAGCGGGCGGACGGCCGTGCAGGTCGCCCCCGAGCTGGCGCGGGCCGTGGTGGACGGGCAGATCCCGGCAGGGCTGCCCGACGACAAGGACTTCGGGTTCAGCGGGGACGCGGCCGAACTGGCGCGGGCGTACGAGGGCGGCTGGATGGCCTGCCGGATGATCGCCGACCACTGGGGCGAGGTCCGGCTGGACGACTTCTACCGGGCGGTGGGCGACCACCAGAAGCGGGCGGGGGCGGTCGAGGGAGCGCTGCGGGACGTGCTGCACACGACGCCGGAGAAGTTCACGGCCCAGTGGCGGGACTATCTGCGGGCTCAACTCGGCTGATCGGGTCAGTCGGCCTGGGCGGGCCGGGCGCGCTGGTCGAGTTCGGTGATGGCCTCCGCCAGCCATGCCCGCTCCGCCGCGCCCGTCGCCCGGGCCACCCGCAGCATGCCCTGCCGGAAGAGGTCGTCCGTCTCCTCCGCCCGTACGGGCTTCCCCTCCCGGTAGAAGAAGCTCGCGGGCGTCTCCAGGAACCCCAGGCGGCGTCGCAGCACGGCGGACTGCTCCCGGGGGTCGGGGAGGTGGCGCAGAAACGCCAGCAGCGTGTTGAAGCGCACCTGGTCGGTGATCTCGGCCTGCTTGGGGTGGCGCAGCCGCTCCCGGAGCTCCGCGCGGCCCCGGTCGGTGAGTGACAGGACCCGGCGCGGGGCGGCGCTGCTGCCCGGCTCGGTGTGCTGGACCAGCTTGCCCGCGGCGACCAGGCGGGTGATCGCGGGGTAAAGCGCGCCGTCGCTGACCGGGCGGACATGGCCGCTGAGCGCCTTGATGCGCTCCTTCAACTCGTAGCCGTGCAGGGGCTCCTCGAAGAGGAAACCGAGGATCGACAGCTCCAGCATGCGGCGGCTCCGTGGTGGTTGCGGGTCTCTCGAGCGGTGGTTGCGGGTCTCTCGGGCCCATGGTACCTCTTATCGAGCTACCTCTAAACGAGGTAGTTCGTATCGAGGGAGTCATGCGTGAACGCCCACCGCAAGCAGCTCATATCTCTCGCCCACCCCGTCTACCTCTCCCTGCTCGCCTCCGTCGCCGCCGGGATCATCAACACCGTCTGGGTCTCCCAGCTGGGCGGCGCCGCGGTGGCCGCCGTCGCCGTCGCGACCAACACCGAGAACGTGCTGCTCGGCGTGGCCCTGGTCTTCGCCTCGGGGACGACGGTCCTCGTCTCGCACGCCAGGGGCGCGCGGGATCCGGGCGCGGTGCGGGCGGCCGTACGCGGGGGACGGGCGCTGTGCGTGCTGGTCACACCCTTCGTCGCGGCGGGCGGGTATCTGCTGCGGGAGCCGCTGGCCCGGACGGTGCTCGGCGGCGACGGGCGCGCCCTGTCGCTCGCCGTCGGCTACTTCGCGATCTCCTTGCCCGGCATCGCCGTCTTCTTCGCCCAGAACCTCGTCGACGGGATCCTGAAGGGCGCCGGCGACACCCGTACCCCGATGCGCCTCGCGTTGCTGGCCAACGGCCTGATCCTCGGACTCGACCCGCTGCTCATCCACGCGTACGGCGTCCGGGGCGCCGCCGCCTCCACCGTGCTGTGCCGCTGCGTGGCCCTGGCCGTGGGCCTGCGCGCCCTGCGCCGGAACGTCCTGCTGCGGGAGGCGGCCGGCGTACGGCCCTCGGAGGCCACGGGAGGCGCGTTCCACCGCACCCTGAGGACCGGGCTGCCGATGTCCGCCGACTTCACCGTGCGGCAGGGCGGGGCACTGGTCCTGGTGGCGATCGTCGCCCGGCTCGGAGTGACGGCCGTGGCCGCGTACTCCGTCGCGTACAAGGTCATGTACGTCGCGACCATGGCGTTCTACGCGGTCCGGCAGGCCGCCTCGATCCACACCGCGCACACACGGGGCACGGGCGGGGACGAGCGGGGTGCCATCGGGCGGCAGGCCGTGCTCGTCTCCGGAGCGGTCGGCGTGCTCGCCGCGTCCCTGCTCGGTCTCCTCGCCCCGTGGATCATGCGCGCCTTCGGCGCCGGACCGGGCGTCGCGCACGAGGGAGTGCTGTTCCTGCGCTGCGTCGGGCCCTACCTGTTGCTGATGGCGTGCTTCATCGCGGTCGGCGGGGTCTTCGAGGGGAGCGGGGGCGCCCCCGTGCTGCTACGGGTGACGCTGGTCGGTACGGCGGTCCAACTCCCGCTCGCCTACGTCCTGTCGGGGCTGGGTCTGCCCGGGATCTGCCTCGCGCTCGCGCTGGCCATGACGGTGCAGTGCGCTGTGCTCCTCGGGTGGGCCCGGCGTCAGGAGGACGCGAGGCTCTCCTTGGTGCGGGCGGTCTGAGAGGGAAGGGGCGGGGGCGGTTCGGAGATGGTGGTGCGCCACAGCTGCAGGGCGGCGAGGAGCGTGGCGATCACCAGCAGGCCGTTGCGCGCGAAGAGCAGGGCGATGCCGAGCCGGTCGCTGGAGACGACGTGCGAGAACCAGATCGGGAACTCCAGGACGGTCACGAAGCACGCGGCCAGCACCAGGCCGACCGGCAGCGTCATCCGGCTGCCGCGGAAGCACAGGCAGACGGCCGCGAGCCCGACCAGCCAGACCATGTACTGCGGGCTGATGACCCGGCTGGTGGTCGTGAACATGAGCACGGCCACGAACGCGGCGTCGGCGAGCGTGTGCGGCAGGAACCGCTTGGCGCACAGCCGCCACAGCAGCAGCCAGCCGAAGGCCAGGCCCGTCAGCGCCAGAGCCGCAGTGCTCACCACGTCGACGTACGGGCCGAGGAACTCCACCGAGCCGTAGTTGAGCAGCACCTGGCCGTCCCAGCCGTACTGCCGGGCCACATGGAAGACGAGGGAGCCGAGCGACTCGACCTCGGTGCCGCGGTCGCGCTGGAAGGTCAGGAAGGAGAAGGCGCCCGGCATCGTCACGGCGAACACCGCCGCGATGCCTCCCACCGTGACCACCGCCGCGGCCCAGGCCCGCCGCCGCACGGCCCCGACCAGCAGCAGTACCGGCCACACCTTCAGCATCGCGCCGAAGCCCACGAGCGCCCCCATCACCCGCGGATGGCGGGCCCCGGCGAGCAGCGCCGCGACCGCGACGGCCGTCACCATCACGTCGTAGCGGGCGTACACGGTCGGCCCGAGCAGCGGCACGCCGATCACCCACACCCAGGCGCCGCGCGACGTCTTGCCCGCGCGCAGACCCGCGTACTGGAGCAGAGCGAACACCACGAAGTCGGCGAGGAAGGCCAGCACGAAGAAGGCCTGCGCGTAGCCGAGGAAGGGGAGCAGGGCCGGGGAGAGGATCGCCAGCGCGGCGGCCGGGGGGTACTGCCAGGTGACGTCGTCGAGCGGGAAGGTGCCGTGCCGCAGGACCTCGTACCAGCCCTGGTAGATCACGTTGACGTCGCTGGTGACGTCCGGGCCCGGGAAGACGTACACCTTGAAGACGAAGAAGAGCAGCACCAGCCTGGTCAGGCCCCAGGTCCCCACGAGTCCGAGGAGTCCGAGCAGTCCGAACGGGAACCTCGCGCCCCTTGCGCCCGTCATGCCCACCTGGCCCTCGTCCGTCCGAAACCGTCGCGCTGCGCCGCCGTCTTTTCGCGGAGCCTGCCGCCATGTTCTCGCGGAACCATGATCACGCGCCGCCCTGTGCGCGAGCCGTCAAGCGCGGCCGTGCTGACCTGTGAGTATAGGTTCGATAGTGTCGAACACGATGGACAAGACCCTGATCGTGACGAACGACTTCCCGCCCCGCCCCGGCGGCATCCAGGCGTTCCTGCACAACATGGCGCTGCGCCTGGACCCCGAGCGGATCGTCGTCTACGCCTCCACCTGGAAGCGGAGCCGGGAGGGTGTCGAGGCCACGGCCGCCTTCGACGCCGAGCAGCCCTTCACCGTCGTACGCGACCACACCACGATGCTGCTGCCGACCCCGGGCGCCACCCGCCGTGCCGTCGGGCTGCTGCGCGAACACGGCTGTACGTCGGTGTGGTTCGGGGCGGCGGCACCGCTCGGCCTGATGGCGCCGGCGCTGCGCCGGGCGGGCGCCCGGCGGATCGTGGCGACCACGCACGGGCACGAGGCCGGGTGGGCCCAACTGCCCGCCGCGCGCGGGCTGTTGCGCCGCATCGGCGAGTCCACGGACACGATCACCTACCTCGGCGAGTACACGCGCTCGCGGATCGCCGCCGCGCTGACCCCCGAGGCCGCCGCGCGGATGGTCCAGCTGCCGCCCGGCGTCGACGAGAAGACCTTCCACCCCGCTTCCGGCGGTGCCGAGGTCCGCGCCCGGCTCGGCCTGACGGACCGCCCGGTGGTGGTCTGCGTCTCCCGCCTGGTTCCCCGCAAGGGCCAGGACACCCTGATCCGCGCCATGCCGAGCGTCCTGGCCAAGGAGCCGGAGGCGGTGCTGCTGATCGTCGGCGGCGGGCCGTACGAGAAGGAGCTGCGCAAGCTCGCGTACGACACCGGGGTCGGGCCGTCCGTCCGCTTCACCGGGGCGGTGCCCTGGTCCGAGCTGCCCGCGCACTACGGCGCCGGGGACGTCTTCGCGATGCCCTGCCGGACGCGGCGGGGCGGTCTCGACGTCGAGGGGCTCGGCATCGTGTATCTGGAGGCGTCCGCGACCGGGCTGCCCGTCGTCGCCGGCGACTCGGGCGGGGCGCCGGACGCCGTCCTCGACGGTGAGACCGGCTGGGTGGTGCGTGGCGGATCGCCCGACGAGTCGGCCGACCGCATCGTCACCCTCCTCGGGGACTCCGAGCTGCGCCGCCGGATGGGGGAGCAGGGGCGTCAGTGGGTCGAGGAGAAGTGGCGCTGGGACCTGCTGGCGGAGCGCCTCAAGGAGCTGTTGTAGGACGCCGGCGCCTACCGGGGTGCCGCTCGCTGACTTCTCGCGACTGAGCCTTGTCGCGTGGGCTCGCCGCGCGGTTCCCCGTCCCGTCAGGGGGCGGGCGCGGGGCTGTGACATCGTGCGGCTCCGCCGCGCGGGCGCGAGCAACCACGCACGGCCGGGCAGCCGAACTGAAACCCCCGCCCCTACGACGGGAGCTCGGCCCCCGCCCCTGCGACGGGAGCTCGGCCCCCGCCCCTGCGACGGGAGGTCGGCCCCCGCCCCTGCGACGGGAGGTCGGCTGCTGGGGCGTCAGCCCCGATAGATCGCCTCGATCTCGTCGGCGTAATCCTTCGCCACCACATTGCGCTTGAGCTTCAGCGACGGCGTGAGGTGCCCCGACTCCTCGGTGAACTGGGAGGGGAGGATGCGGAACTTGCGTACCGACTCCGCCTTGGAGACGGCGGCGTTGCCGTCGTCGACCGCGTCCTGGATCGCGGCGACAAGATCCGCGTCCTCCCGCAGCGACGCCGCGGTCGAGCCGGCCGGCTTCCCGTGCTCCTCGGCCCAGCGGCCCAGGAACTCCTCGTCGACGGTGACCAGCGCGCCGACGAAGGGGCGTCCGTCGCCGACCACCATGCACTCCGCGACCAGCGCGTGCGCGCGGATGCGGTCCTCGATCACGGCCGGGGCGACGTTCTTGCCGCCCGCGGTGACGATGATCTCCTTCTTGCGGCCGGTGATGCGGAGGTAGCCGTCCTCGTCGAGGGTGCCGATGTCACCGGTGTGGAACCAGCCGTCGGCCAGCGCCTCGGCGGTCGCGGCCTCGTTGTTCCAGTACCCCTTGAACAGGTGCTCGCCGTGCAGCAGCACCTCGCCGTCGTCCGCGATCCGGATCACGGAACCGGGCAGCGGCTGGCCGACCGTGCCGATCTTCGTACGGTCCCAGGGGTTGAAGGCGGTGGCCGCGCAGGACTCGGTCAGGCCGTAGCCCTCCAGGACCGTGAAGCCGATGCCGCGGAAGAAGTGGCCGAGCCGCTCGCCGAGCGGGGCGCCGCCGGAGATGGCGTACTCACCGCGTCCGCCCAGCACCGCGCGCAGCTTGCTGTAGACGAGCTTGTCGAAGGTCTTGTACTTGATCTTCAGGCCGAGGGACGGGCCCGAGGGGGTGTCCAGCGCGCGGCTGTACGCGATCGCCGTGTCCGCCGCCTTGTCGAAGATCTTGCCCTTGCCGTCCGCCTGCGCCTTGGCCCGCGCCGAGTTGTAGACCTTCTCGAAGACACGCGGCACACCGAGGATCAACGTCGGCCGGAACGCGGCGAGTTCGTCGGTGAGGTTCTTGATGTCCGGGACGCAGCCGAGCTTGATCGGCGCCATCATCGGCGCGACTTGGACGAGCCGCCCGAAGACGTGCGCGAGGGGGAGGAAGAGCAGCACGGAACACTCGCCGGTGCGGAACAGCGGACGCAGCCGCTCCACGATGTTCCCGCACTCCGCGAAGAAGGCGCGGTGGGTGAGGACGCAGCCCTTGGGGCGGCCGGTCGTGCCGCTGGTGTAGACGATGGTCGCCGGGTCGTCGGCCTTGGCGAGCGAGCTGCGCTCCTCGACCGTCGCGTCGGTGACGTCCTTGCCCGCGCGGCCCAGCTCCTCGACACCGCCGCCCTCGATCTGCCAGACGTGCTTGAGGGCGGGCAGCCGGTCGCGCACCGACTCCACGGACGTCGCGTGCGTGTCCAGCTCGACGATGCAGGCGGTCGCGCCCGAGTCGCCGAGGATCCACTGCACCTGCTCCGCCGAGCTGGTCTCGTACACCGGCACGGTGACCGCGCCCGCGCTCCAGATCGCGAAGTCCAGCAGCGTCCACTCGTAGCGGGTACGGGACATCAGGCCGACCCGGTCGCCCGGCTGCACGCCGGAAGCGATCAGGCCCTTGGCGGCGGCCCGCACCTCGGCGAGGAACACGGTGGCGGTGACATCCGTCCACGTGCCGCCCACCTTGCGGGCGATGACGGCGACGTCGGGATGCTGCGCGGCGTTTCTGCGGACGATGTCGGTCAGATTGCCGTCCGCAGGGACCTCGTACAAAGCCGGAAGGCTGAACTCGCGCAAGACTGCTGCTCCTCATAGGGCGCCGGCGCCACGACTCTGTGTGATGCGACGGTGCGGTCCAAGGCTCGGGCGGGCACCCAAGAGATCACTTGTTGAAATCCTGAGTACGACTGGACTGCCCGGACGTTACCCACCGGTACGGCTGTTTAGATAGGGGGTCCCGGCGAGATGTTCCCTGCGTCACACGTGTGGGCGTTCCTTCGCGCACAGTAGTCCACGCCCTTGATGACTGGCCAGTAACCGCAGGTCCGACCACCTCTGTTCACGTTTGCCGCACAGGCCTACGCTTGATCGTCATGGCACCCACACCGGTCGGAAACCCGAGGACGCGCGTTCATGTGGTCAGTGACGTGCACGGCAACGTCCGGGACCTGGCCAGAGCCGGCGACGGTGCGGACGCCCTGATCTGTCTCGGTGACCTGGTCCTCTTCCTGGACTACGCCGACCACTCGCGCGGCATCTTCCCGGACCTGTTCGGCGAGGAGAACGCGGACCGCATCGTCGAGCTGCGCACCGCCCGCCGCTTCGCGGAGGCGCGCGACTTCGGCGCCCGGCTGTGGTCCGGCATCGGCACGGACCGGGCCGCCGCCATCGAGAAGGCGGTACGCAAGCAGTACGCCGAGATGTTCGCCGCGTTCCCCACCCCGACGTACGCGACCTACGGCAATGTCGACATGCCGACCCTGTGGCCGGAGTACGCGGGGCCCGGTACCACGGTCCTCGACGGTGAGCGGGTCGAGATCGGCGGCCGGGTCTTCGGCTTCGTCGGCGGGGGGCTCCAGACACCCATGCGGACGCCGTACGAGATCAGCGACGAGGAGTACGCGGCCAAGATCGAGGCGGTCGGCGAGGTCGACGTCCTGTGCACGCACATCCCGCCGGAGGTGCCGGAGCTGGTCTACGACACGGTGGCGCGCCGCTTCGAGCGCGGGTCCCGCGCCCTTCTGGACGCGATCCGCCGCACCCGCCCCCGGTACGCGCTCTTCGGCCATGTTCACCAGCCACTCGCCCGCCGGATGCGGATCGGGGCGACGGAATGCGTGAATGTGGGTCACTTCGCGGGGTCGGGCCGGGCATGGGCGCTGGAGTGGTGAACCGTCCTCGGCCATGAACCGCAGGTGGGGTGACAGCACCCGGGGCTGTGCGCGGTAGCCTTCACGCTGCACACACGTGCGCACCACCCTCCCTCACCGGACCGCATCTGGAGGAGCCACGGCGATGGCTGAACACACCAGCTCGAGCATCACGATCGAGGCGGCACCGGCTGACGTCATGGCGGTCATCGCCGACTTCGCCCGCTACCCGGACTGGACCGGCGAGGTGAAGGAGGCGGAGGTACTCGCCACGGACGGGCAGGGCCGCGCCGAGCAGGTACGTCTCGTCATGGACGCCGGCGCCATCAAGGACGACCAGACCCTCGGCTACACCTGGACCGGTGACCACGAGGTTTCCTGGACCCTGGTCAAGTCCCAGATGCTCCGCTCCCTCGACGGCTCCTATCTCCTCAAGCCCGCGGGCTCCGGCGCCACCGAGGTCACCTACCGGCTGACCGTCGACGTCAAGATCCCCATGCTCGGCATGATCAAGCGCAAGGCCGAGAAGGTCATCATCGACCGCGCCCTGGCGGGCTTGAAGAAGAGGGTGGAGTCGGGCTCCTAGCCCGTCCGGCGTTCGAGGACGAGGCCGGCCGGGCCGATACGGGGGGGTCTGGGGGCGGGGCCCCGGGTCCGGGACGGGAAGAGGCGGCGGGGGCGAAAACGGCAGTGCCCCACCGCCGGAGGTACCGTTCACCCCCATGCGCACCATCCTGATCACAGGCCAAGGCGGCACCGGCCGTACCACCGTCGCCGCGGCCACCGCGCTGAAGGCGGCCCGCGAGGGCACCCGCACCCTGGTGCTGAGCGCCGACCGCGCGGACACCCTGGGCGCGGTCCTGGGCGTACCCACGGGCTCGACCCCCGTGGAGGTGGGCCAGAACCTCACCGCCTGGCGCCCCGACGCGGCGGAACGCTTCCGAGAGGACCTCACCGCCTTCCAGAAGCGGGCGACCACCGCCCTCGACCTCCTCGGCGCCTCCCGCCTGGACGCCGAGGAAGTCACCCCCCTCCCCGGCGCCGAGGAACTCGCCCTGCTCCGCGCCCTGCGCGACGCGGCGATGTCGGAGACGTACGGCCTCCTGGTCGTGGACCTCCCCCCGGCCCCCCAGGCGCTCGCCCTCCTCGCCCTCCCCGAGGAGCTCCGCCGCTATCTGCGCCGCCTGCTCCCGGCGGAGCGCCAGGCGGCCCGCGCCCTGCGCCCCGTCCTCGGCCGGCTGGCGGGCGTCCCGATGCCCGCGGAGTGGCTGTACGAGACGGCGGCCCGCTGGGACATCGAGCTGGCCGCCGCGGAGGCGGTCGTCGAGGACCGCGCCACGACCGTACGACTGGTCGCCGAGCCGGGTCCGGCCGGTGCCGACGCCGTACGCGCCGCCACCACCGCCTTCGCGCTGCGTGGCCTGGCCGTGGACGCGCTGGTCGCGAGCCGTGTGCTGCCCGCCGCCACGAACGACCCCTGGCTGGCGGGCCTCGCCGCCCAGCAGCACAAGGCGCTGGACGAGTGGCGGCACACGCACGCCCTGCACGAGATCCCGCACCTCGGACGGGACCCCCGCGGCACCGACGACCTCGCCGCCCTCCCGGTGCCCGGCGTCAACGCGACGCCGCCCCCGGTCGAGTGGCCCGTCACCGACCACCTGGCCGACGACGGAGTCCTCGTCTGGCACATCCCGCTCCCCGGCGCGATACGCGAGGAACTCGACCTCATCCGGCGCGGTGACGAACTCGTCGTCACCGCCGGCCAGTTCCGCAGGATCGTCCCCCTCCCGTCCGCCCTGCGTCGCTGCACCGTGGCCGGCGCGGCCCTGCGCGAGGGTGAGCTGAGGGTCCGTTTCGCGCCGGACCCGGATCTGTGGCCCCGTACGCGGTGATCCGCGTCCGCGCGGAACATGGCCGAGTCGTCCTGCCGCTGGTTTCGGACAGGGTGAACGGTGTACCCCCGTTCGGGTAACGTCGAAGGCACGAACCGTAGGCAGGAGTCCGCCATGAGCGAAGAGCGCCCCCCGTACGAGGCCGCTCAGGATGAGGCGGCCGACGAGGTGCGCGCCGAACAGGCGCGCGCGACCGACGCCGACGCCTGGGCGAAGGCGTGCGCCGAGGATCTGGCGGCGGAGAAGGCCCGCCGTCGCGCGCAGCACGGCGCACCGCAGGGCTCGGCCGCCGAGGAGCTGCGCAGGCTCGTCGACGCCGTCGCCGACAAGCTGTCCGGACTGAACTCGCCGCTCTTCGGCGCGGTCGCCTCCGGCACGGCCCAGCAGATGGTCAACCAGGTCGTGCAGCAGGCCAAGGCCGCCGTCGAGCCGGTGATAGAGCGCAACCCGGACGTCTTCGACCACCTCGCGGCCGCCGGTTCCGAGCTGCTCGCCGCCTACCGCTCGGCCGTCGAAGCACAGGAGCGGCGCTGGACGACCCGGGACACGGGCCCCCGCGACGAGGGGACCGGTCCAGGGGAGCACATCGACCTGGACTGAGGGCCCCTCGGGTACGGTTGGCCGTAGCGGGGCTCGACCGAAACTGAGGGATTCATGGGACTCACCATCGGCGTCGATATCGGCGGCACGAAGATCGCGGCCGGTGTGGTCGACGAGGAAGGCAACATCCTCTCGACCCACAAGGTGCCGACTCCCACCACGCCGCAGGCCATCGTGGACGCCATCGCCGCTGCCGTCGAGGGTGCGCGCGTGGGTCACGACATCGTCGGCGTGGGCATCGGTGCCGCCGGATACGTGAACCGCCAGCGCTCGACGGTCTACTTCGCGCCGAACATCGACTGGCGGCAGGAGCCGCTCAAGACGGAGGTCGAGGAGCGCGTGGGCCTGCCGGTCGTCGTCGAGAACGACGCGAACGCGGCGGCCTGGGGCGAGTACAAGTTCGGCGCGGGCAAAGGCCACCGCAACGTCATCTGCATCACGCTGGGCACGGGCCTCGGCGGCGGCATCATCATCGGCAACAAGCTGCGCCGCGGGCACTTCGGCGTGGCCGCCGAGTTCGGCCACATCCGCATGGTGCCGGACGGCCTGCTGTGCGGCTGCGGCTCGCAGGGCTGCTGGGAGCAGTACGCCTCCGGGCGCGCCCTCGTCCGGTACGCCAAGCAGCGTGCCAACGCGACCCCCGAGAACGCGGAGATCCTGCTCGGGCTGGGCGACGGCACCCCCGACGGGATCGAGGGCAAGCACATCTCGATGGCCGCGCGCCAGGGCTGCCCGGTGGCGGTGGACTCCTACCGCGAGCTGGCCCGCTGGGCCGGCGCCGGCCTCGCCGACCTGGCCTCGCTCTTCGATCCCTCCGCCTTCATCGTCGGCGGCGGCCTCTCGGACGAGGGCGAGCTGGTCCTCGACCCGATCCGTAACTCGTACAAGCGCTGGCTGGTGGGCGGCAACTGGCGCCCGGTGGCCGACGTCATCGCGGCGCAGCTGGGCAACAAGGCCGGGCTCGTCGGAGCGGCGGACCTGGCCAGGGAGCCGGACCCGATCATGTGACGCCGGCACACGACGCCGACGCCGTACGACAGCGCCCGCCGCCTCCCGTTCCCGGGGGCGGTGGGCGTTCCCGGTTCGGGTGTGGTCTTGTGTGGCTCGGGCGGGTGGGTGTTCCTGGTTCGGGTGTGGTCTTGTGCGGCCCGGGCGCGGGAGCGTTCCCCGTTCGGGTGTGGTCTTGTGCGGCCCGGGCGCGGGAGCGTTCCCCGTTCGGGTGTCGTCTTGTGCGGCCCGGCCGCGTGGGCGCGTCCGGGCCCGTATCACCCGCGGTAAAGAACCGACCAGGGCCGTCCGGCTCTCCTGGCGGAGCGCACCGGCGTATCTTGATCGCCATGCCGACCAGCCCCTCAGCCAGTCCGCTGCCCGCATCCCACACGGAACCCGACGGCTCCGCCGTCATCCGGGTCCTCAGCTACAACATCCGCTCCATGCGGGACGACACCGACGCGCTCGCGCGGGTGATCAGCGCCTGCGAACCCGACCTGGTCCTCATCCAGGAAGCCCCGCGCTTCTTCCGCTGGCGCAAGAAGCTGGCCCGGCTCGCGGCCGCCTCGGGCCAGGTGATCCTGTCCGGCGGCGCGACGGCGGCCGGACCCGCCCTCCTCTGTTCGCTGCGGGCGACCGTCGAACGGACCGAGGACGTCCTGCTTCCGCTCACCCCCGGCCGGCACCGCCGCGGCTTCGCCACCGCCGTCGTCCGCTTCGGTGGCGCCCGCCTCGGCGTCCTGAGCTGCCACCTCTCGTTGCACCAGGACGAGCGGTACGAGCAGGCCGGCATGCTTCTCGACCGCCTCGGCCACCTCGGCACCCGGTACGCCGTCGCGGGCGGCGACCTCAACGACCGACCCGACGGACGCACCTTCAAGCGTCTCGCCGCCGCTCTCCAGGACGGCTGGGCGATCCGGCCCTGGGGCGGGGAGAACACCTCCGCGCACACAAACCCCCATCAGCGCATCGACGCGATCTTCGCGACGCAGGGCGTGGAGGTGCTGGGGTGTGGGGTGCCGGTCGGTCTGCCCGGCGTGACGGAGCAGGACCTGAGGACGGCCACGGACCATCTGCCGGTCCTGGCCGTCCTCAGAGTGCCCGCGTCCTGAGGCGGGGGAGGAGCGGGGGCGGGGTCAGACCACCGCGCCGCGCCCCGGATCGTCCCCGTCCTCGTCGTCGGTCTTCATACGCATCACCAGCGTGCCGAAGCCGCCGAGGAAGCCGCCGATGCCGACGGTGGTGAGCCACCAGGTCATATCCCAGCCGAGGAGAACCGCCAGCAGCAGCAGGACGGGTCCGCCGATGACCCCGAGCCAGGCGAACTTGGCCGTGGTGTCGGCGGCCGGCAGCGGGGGCGGCTCGGGCGGTACGAAGTGGCCCTCGTCGTCCTCGTCGAAGTCGTCGTCGGTGGGCTCGGGCGCCTGGTAGTCGCGCGGGCCGCCGACCACCCCGGGCGCGAAGGCGACCGAGCTGCCGAGGGGCTTGGCCGCGGCCGGCCCGTCCCCGGCCCCGGCCTTGTCCGACGTCGCCGCGCCCTCGGGCCCGTCGTTCGTCTCCGGGTCGAGGAGGGCCAGGTCCTCGACCGACTTGAACGGTTTCGAGCCGGGCGGGTCCGGCGGCTCCTCGCCGTACCCGGCGACGATCGCCTGCCACGCCGCGTCCTCGTCGAAGGGCACGTTCTGTTCCTCGTCGAGGGGCTCACCGAGACTCCCGCCCAGCGGCTCACCGAGCGGCTCACCGGGTGCCCCGCCGACAGGCTCACCGAGCGCCCCGAGGGAGTCGCCCACAGGCTCGCCGAGAGGTGCGCCCTTCTCCTCGGAATCGCCGCGTTCCGCGTCGTGCTCAGCCACCGGTGGCCGTCCCTTCCTGCTGCCCCACATGCCCCGCATGCCCCACGTGATCCACCTGACCGGCGTCGGACTCCTTGCCGACGCCGGGCGCGAGCCGGGCGATGAACGCGTAGCTCTCCTCGAAGATCCGGTCCGCGTCGTGGTCCAACGTCGCGACGTGGTAGCTCTGTTCCAGCAAGATCTCCGTCACGTCCGTGGACGACACCCGGCTGAGGACGCGCGCGGAGTCTGCGGGGGACACGACATGGTCCTCGGCGCTGTGCAGCAGCAGTATCGGCTGGGTGACCTGCGGCAGCCCACTGTCCACCACCCTGCAGAACGTCCGCATCGAGTGCGCGGCGTGCAGCGGAACCCGGTCGTACCCGAGCTCCTGGGAGCCCTCCTTGGCGATGTCGCTCGCGATCCCCTTGGTGGACCGGACGACGTGGCGGAGCACCGGGAGGGCGTGCGCCGCCAAGCCGCGCACCTTGTTCAGCGGGTTGACGACGACGATGCCGCTGACCTCGTCACCGTGCTTGGCCGCGAGGCGCAGGGTGAGCGCGGCACCCAGGGAGAGGCCGGCCACGAAGACCCGCGCGCACCGCTCCCTCAGGGCGCGCAGCTCGCGGTCCACCTCCGCGTACCAGTCCTGCCAGCCGGTGAGCTGCATGTCCTCCCAGCGTGTGCCGTGCCCGGGCAGCAGCGGCAGCGCCACGGTCAGGCCACGCTCGGCGAGATACTCCGCCCAGGGGCGCAGAGACTGCGGTGACCCGGTGAAATCGTGGCAGAGGAGGACACCGACCTCTCCGCCCTCGCGGCGGAACGGCTCGGCTCCCGGAAGGACCGGCACCTTCGGTCTCCTGTTCATGAGGCGGGGCGGATGTTCATGAGGCGGGGCGGATCTTCTGAGACGGGCGGACGGTCATGAGGCAGGGCGGATCTTCATGAGGCGGGCGGACGGCCATGAGGCGGGCGGAACGAACCCCCGAGGCTTCGAGGCGTACTTCACCGTACGCGACCGTACTGACACCGACCAGGGCCGTCGGGTTCATTCAGGGCGCTCCGGGTTAAGGTCTGATCGACGACACAGGAGGCACTCGGTTGATCTACGGCGCAATGAAGTTTTCCATCGGAGGGCCGCTGAAGCTCGCCTTCAGGCCCTGGGTGGAAGGCCTCGAGAACATCCCCGCCGAGGGCCCGGCCATCCTGGCGAGCAATCACCTGTCGTTCTCCGACTCGTTTTTCCTGCCCGCGGTCCTGGACCGCAAGGTGACCTTCATCGCGAAGGCCGAGTACTTCACGACGCCCGGCATCAAGGGCCGGATGACCGCCGCCTTCTTCAAGGGCGTCGGCCAGCTCCCCGTGGACCGCTCCGGTGCGCGCGGCGCGGGTGAGGCGGCCATCAAGAGCGGCATAGAGGTCCTGGAGCGCGGTGAGCTGTTCGGGATCTATCCGGAGGGCACGCGTTCGCCCGACGGCCGCCTCTACCGCGGCAAACCCGGCGGCCTCGCGCGCGTGGCGCTCGCCTCCGGCGCGCCCGTGATCCCGGTCGCGATGATCGACACCGAGAAGATCCAGCCGCCCGGCAAGGTGATGCCCAAGCTGATGCGCCCGGGCATCCGCATCGGCAAGCCGCTGGACTTCGGTCGCTACAGCGGCATGGAGCACGACCGTTTCGTGCTCCGCGCGGTGACCGACGAGGTCATGTACGAGATCATGAAGCTCTCCGGCCAGGAGTACGTCGACATCTACGCGACGGCCGCCAAGCGGCAGATCGCGGAGGCGGCGAAGGCGGAGAAGGACGCGGAGAAGGCGGCGAAGGCCGCGCTCGCGCAGGCCGAGAAACAAGCTGCCAAGGAACAGGCCGAGAAGCAGGCCGCCGAGGAACAGGCCGAGAAGCAGGCCGCCAAGGAACAGGCCGAGAAGCAGGCCGCCGAGGAACAGGCCGAGAAGCAGGCCGCCGAGGAGCAGGCCGAGAAGCAGGCCACCGAGGAAGCCGAGCGGGCGGACAGGGAACGGTCCGGGTCCTAGACGCGTCCGTCAGGACGTGCGGGAGTAGGGGTGAGGGCGGGGGACTGAGGGTGGGGTGGGGGAGATGGCCAGGCGCGAGCGTGTGATGAGGATGTCGGTCGAGCAGCCGCTGTGGCGTGCGCTCACCGCGTACCGCGTCCTGACCATGCTGTACGCGATCGGCCTCTTCGCCAGCGCGTACGACAGGTTCGCCCGCCCCTGGGTGGCCATCGCCTTCTACGCGGTGCTGTTCGTGTGGACCCTGGTGACCCTCCCCCGAGTCGCGAACGCGGCCAGCTGCACCAAGCGCTTCCTCACCGCCGACCTCACCATCGCGCTCGCCGGCATCCTGCTCACCCGGGTCGCCGACGCCTCCTCGCGGATAGAGGCCGGGGGCCCGACGCTGCCGTCGATATGGACCGCGGGATCCGTCCTGGCCTTCGCGATCAAGGGCGGCTGGCGCTGGGCGGCCTTCGCCTCCACGCTGGTCGCGGCCGTCAACATCGTCGAGCGCGGTGCCCCGACCCGCGACACCGTCCACAACGTGATCCTCGTCTGGGTCGCCTCCATCGCCATCGGATACGTCGTCGAGGTCGCCCGCGCCTCCGAGCGCACCCTCGCCCGCGCCCTGGAGATCGAGGCCGCCACCCGCGAGCGCGAGCGGCTGGCCCGCGACATCCACGACGGAGTCCTCCAGGTCCTCGCCATGGTGCAGCGGCGCGGTTCCGCGCTCGGCGGCGAGGCGGCGGAGCTGGGCCGGATGGCCGGCGAGCAGGAGGTCGCGCTGCGCACGCTGGTCTCGGGCGGACTCGTGCCCGTCTCGCGGGTGTCCGAGGACGCCGCGCTCGGTGCGGTCGTACGCGCCGTCGAGGAGCCGGACGACGACGGGGGCCCGGTGGATCTGCGCGCACTGCTCGCTCCGTACGCCACCGCGCGCGTGACTCTTTCCGAGCCCGGCGCACCCGTGTCGCTCGCCCCTGCCGCGGCCCAGGAGCTGACCGCCGCTGTCGGTGCCGCCCTGGACAATGTGCGCAAGCACGCAGGTGCGGACGCCCGCGCCTGGATCCTGGTCGAGGACGAGCCGGACGCGGTGATCGTGACCGTACGCGACGAGGGCCCCGGCATCCCGGAGGGCCGGCTCGCCCAGGCCGAGGGCGAAGGGCGGCTCGGGGTCGCCCTGTCCATCCGCGGCCGACTGCGCGACCTGGGCGGCACGGCCGAACTGCTCTCGGTGCCGGGCCAGGGCACGGAGGTCGAGCTGAAGGTGCCGAAGGTTTCACGGGGGAAGGCGGAACAACAGCGATGACCAAGACGACGACGGCGGGCCCGCGATGACAGGGGCGACGGAGGGCACGGAAGTGCGAGGGCAGGTCCCCATCAAGGTCATGGTGGTCGACGACCACCCCATGTGGCGCGACGCCGTCGCCCGTGACCTGGCCGAGGCCGGCTTCGACGTGGTCGCCACGGCCGGCGACGGGGAGCAGGCCGTGCGCCGCGCCCAGGCCGCCGTGCCCGACGTCCTGGTGCTCGACCTGAACCTGCCCGCCAAGCCCGGTGTCCAGGTGTGCAAGGAACTGGTCGGCGCCAACCCGGCACTGCGCGTCCTGGTCCTGTCGGCCAGCGGCGAGCACGCCGACGTGCTGGAGGCCGTGAAGTCCGGTGCCACCGGCTATCTGCTGAAGTCGGCGTCCACGGAGGAGCTGATCGACGCGGTGCGCCGCACGGCCGTCGGCGACCCGGTGTTCACCCCGGGCCTCGCGGGCCTGGTGCTCGGCGAGTACCGGCGCCTGGCGTCCGACCCCGGCCCCGCGGCGGGCGCCGACGAGCCCAGGGCCCCGCAGCTCACCGACCGCGAGACCGAGGTGCTCCGGCTGGTGGCCAAGGGCCTGAGCTACAAGCAGATAGCCGAGCGCCTCGTCATCTCCCACCGCACGGTGCAGAACCACGTGCAGAACACCCTGGGCAAGCTGCAACTCCACAACCGCGTCGAGCTGGTGCGCTACGCCATAGAGCGCGGTCTTGACGAGGCGTAAACCTCACGCACCCACACTTTCGAGTGAAGGGGAATGATCAACACCCGCACAATTCACCGGAATTGACCTTCCGCACCATGCCGAAGTGACCTGGATCACTATTAGCGTGAGTCTCATCAGGCAATCGCGGCGAAGGGACTTTCCATGCGGGTCGGAGTACTGACCGGAGGCGGCGACTGCCCCGGGCTCAACGCCGTCATCCGGGGCATCGTCCGCAAGGGCGTGCAGGAGTACGGCTATGACTTCGTCGGCTTCCGGGACGGCTGGCGAGGTCCGCTCCAGGGCGACACCGTCCGGCTCGACATCCCCGCCGTGCGTGGCATCCTGCCCCGCGGCGGCACCATCCTCGGCTCCTCGCGCACCAACCCCCTCAAGGAGGAGAACGGCATCCGCCGGATCAAGGAGAACCTCGCCAAGCAGGAGGTCGACGCGCTCATCGCGATCGGCGGCGAGGACACCCTCGGGGTCGCCGCGCGCCTCACCGACGAATACGGCATCAACGTCATCGGCGTACCGAAGACCATCGACAACGACCTGTCCGCCACCGACTACACCTTCGGCTTCGACACGGCGGTCGGCATCGCGACGGAGGCGATCGACCGGCTGCACACCACCGCGGAGTCGCACATGCGGGTGCTCGTCTGCGAGGTGATGGGCCGGCACGCGGGCTGGATCGCCCTCCACTCGGGACTCGCGGGCGGTGCGAACGTCATCCTCATCCCCGAGCAGCGTTTCGACGTCGACCAGGTCTGCGCCTGGGTGACCTCCCGCTTCAAGGCCTCGTACGCGCCGATCGTGGTCGTCGCCGAAGGGGCGATGCCCAAGGACGGCGACATGGTCCTCAAGGACGGCACGCTCGACTCCTTCGGTCATGTCCGCCTGTCCGGCGTCGGTGAGTGGCTGGCCAAGGAGATCGAGAGGCGCACCGGCAAGGAGGCCCGCACCACGGTCCTCGGGCACGTCCAGCGCGGCGGTACCCCCAGCGCCTTCGACCGCTGGCTCGCCACCCGCTTCGGACTGCACGCCATCGAGGCCGTCCGGGACGGCGACTTCGGCAAGATGGTCGCCCTGCGCGGCACGGACATCGTCCGCGTCCCGATCGCGGAGGCCACCGCCAAGCTGAAGACGGTGGATCCGAAGCTGTACGAGGAGGTCGGCGTCTTCTTCGGCTGACGGCACCGACCGTACGGACGGCACCGACCGTGATGAAGGGTGCCGACCGTACCGACGGCACCGACGGCACCGACGGTGCCGACCGTGCTGATGGTGCCGGCCGCGGTGACCGTGCCGATCCGGCACCCCGGGGTTATGGGCCGTATATTCGGCCCATAACCCTCCAGAACGGGAGAAGTCGGTGGAGATTCTTGCGTTCGGCGTCCAGTCCGACGAGAAGCCCCTGATCGAGAGGGCCTTCGCAGGACACCCCGAGGTCCGCCGCTGCCGCTGCCTCGATGTATTCCTCACCGAGGACACCGCTCCCATCGCGGCCGGCTACGAGGCCGTCTCCACCAGCGTCAACTGCGGCCTGGGCCACCGCGTCCTGCAGACCCTGGCGGCCGGCGGCACCCAACTGGTCGCCCAGCGCTCCACCGGCTTCAACAATGTCGATCTCGAGGTCGCCGAACGGCTCGGCATGACGGTCGCCCGGGTCTCGTCCTACTCGCCGTACTCGGTCGCCGAGTTCGCCTGGACCCTCGGCATGGCCGTCAACCGCCGTATCGTGCGCGCCGCCACCCGCACCCGCGACTTCGACTTCCGCCTCGACGGTCTGATGGGCCGTGACATGCACGGCCGCACCGCGGGTGTCCTCGGCACCGGCAAGATCGGCGAGGCCTTCACCAGGATCGCCCACGGCTTCGGCATGAACCTGCTCGGCTGGGACATCGCCGAGAACCCGGCCTGTGTCGAACTAGGCATGAAGTACGTCCCCAAGGAGCAACTCCTCGCCGAGTCCGACCTGATCAGCCTGCACGTCCCGCTGATCCCGGAGACCCAGCGCCTCATCGACGCCGCCGCGCTGCGTGCGATGAAGGACGACGCGATCCTGGTGAACTCCAGCCGCGGCGGCCTGATCGACACCAAGGCCCTCGTCGACGAACTGCGCGCGGGCCGTTTCACGGGCGTCGGCCTCGACGTGTACGAGGCGGAGGCGGGCCTGTTCTTCCTCGACAAGTCCCTGGAGGCCATCGAGGACGACACCCTGGCCCGCCTCGTCACCTTCCCGAACGTCCTGGTCACCTCCCACCAGGCGTACTACACCGAGGACGCCGTCGGCCAGATCGTCGACGCCACGGTCAGGAACGTGCTCGACTACACGGCGGGCCGCCGCTCCGAGAACGTGCTGGTACCGCGCAGCTGACCGATCAGCTCCCGTACGACCGTCGCGCCGTTCAGCGTCAGCACCGACTCCGGGTGGAACTGCACGCCCGCGAACCCGGGACCGCGCATCGCGTGCACCTCGCCGCCACCGCGGCTGACCTCGATGCCGTGCGCGGACAACTCCGCGAGGGCCTCGTCGTCGCAGCGCGCCACGAAGCTGTTGTAGAAGCCGACGGTCTCGGTCCGCCCGAAGAGGTCGATCACGGTCTGCGCGCCCTGGTACGGCACTTCCTTGCGGACGATCTCCAGGCCCAGCTCGGCCGCGATCAGCTCGTGCCCCAGACAGACACCGAGCACACCGTCCCGGTGACCCCGGATCACCTCGGCGGTCAGCGCCCGCAGGAAGCGCATCTTGGGGTCGGTCATGTCCGAGGGGTCGCCAGGACCGGGGCCCAGGACGACAGGGCCCTCGTGTGCGAGGACCGCCTCCCGCAGCCCCGGCTCGTCGTACCGCCGTACCGTCACCTCCAGGCCCGACGACCGCAGCACATGCGCGAGCATCGCCGTGAAGGTGTCCTCGCCGTCCACCACGAGGGCGTGTCCCGCAAGGGAGTCGGCCCGCTCCTGCATCCGCAGCCAGAACGGCGCGAGCGAGGCCCGCCGCCCGTCGAGCGCCGCCCGCACCCGCGGATCGTCGGCCAGCCTCGGCCGTACGCGCTCCTCGCGCGGCCTCGTGCCCACCACCCCCAGCGCCGCCAGCACCCCGGCCGCCTTCGCATGCGTCTCCGCGACCTCGCTCGCCGGGTCGGATCCTCGTACGAGGGTGGCGCCCACCGGCACCCGCAGCCGGCCCTCCGCGTCGATGTCGGCGGTCCGGATGAGGATGGGGGAGTCCAGGGTCTGCGCCCCGACAGCTCCTTCCCGCCCGCCACCCGGGTGCCGCCCGAGCAGGGCCAGCGCGCCCGCGTAGTAACCCCGCCCGCCGACTTCGTGGCGCTCGATCACCCGGCAGGCGTTCTGCACCGGCGACCCGGTGACGGTCGCCGCGAACATGGTCTCCTTCAGGACCTCGCGCACATCCATCGAGGACCGGCCCCGCAACTCGTACTCGGTGTGCGCGAGATGGGCCATCTCCTTCAGCCGCGGCCCGATCACCACCCCGCCCATGTCGCCGACGGTGCACATCATCTTGAGCTCCTCGTCGACGACCATCGAGAGTTCCTCGATCTCCTTGCCGTCGCCGAGGAAGCCGAGCAGATCGTCCACGGAAGGTTCCTCGGCGGGGTAGCGGTACGTCCCGCTGATCGGGTTCATCACGACGGTCCCGCCCGACATCCGCACATGCACCTCGGGGCTCGCCCCGACCAGCGTCCGCTCCCCGGTGTGTACGACGTACGTCCAGTACGCGCCCCGCTCACCGACCAGGAGCCGGCGGAACAGGGCCAGGGCGTCGGCCTTCCCGAACCCCGGGATCCGGCCCTCGTAGGTACGCCGGATCACGAAGTTCGCGCCCTCGCCCCGCCCGATCTCCTCGCGCAGCACCCGCCCGACGATCCCGGCGTACTCCTCGTCGGCGACGTCGAAGCCCCCGCCCTCGACCCGCACGTCGTGCGACGGCAGCTCCGCCAGGACCTGCTCCAGCGGCAGTTCGTACGTCTCCTCGGCGGTCAGCACCGCGAGCGGTGTGCCGTCGTCGCGCACGTCGAAGCCGCGCTCCCGGATCTGGCGGTACGGGACCAGGGCGAGGGAGGGGCGGTCGCCGACCGGGATGTCGGCGAGGCGGTCGCAGGCGGCGACCGGGCCGAGCAGGAGCTCCACGACATCGTGGTCACGGCCCGGCGTCCGGCGGCGCAGCAGCGCGAACGGACGGGGATCGTCCAGCAGGTCGAGCAGGTTCATCGGTCCTGTTCCCTCTCTGAATCCCGGGATCCCGGATTCTCGGGATCCCGGAGAGGAACGACCTGGGTCCGCAAACACCGAAGGCCGCCCCTCGGGCGGCCTTCGCGAAGTAGTGCGTACGCGCAGTCAGTGGGCCGCCGGGTGAGCGGTCCACCACCAGTTCTGGTTGGAGTGCGCGAACATGCGCCGCACTTTACCCGACGCCGGGGGTCGGGCAACAGCGTGAACCGTTCGCGCGCGGCGTTCGGACCGGTGGGTTACCGGCCATGGATGGCCAGGAAGCCCGATCGAGGAGAACGCCATTCACGCAGCCCGCTCACCTCAGCAGAGATCCGTTCACACAGCCCGCTCACTTCAGCAGAGATCCGTTCACACAGCCCGCTCACCTCAGCGGGGAGCCCTTTACGCAGGCCGCTCACCCCGGCACAGAGTCGTTCAGGCAGCCTGTTCATCCCGGCTTCGCCGCGGTGGCGCCCGTGCGCTCGTGGTGCTCGTCGCGGCCGCAGCCCTCGCCGTCGGCGCGCCCGACGCCGCGCGCGCGGCCCCGCGCCCGTCCGACCCCGAAGCCACGACCCGGGTCGGCTACGGCGGCCACGAGTTCACCGTCCCCGCCTCCTGGGAGGTCGTGGACCTGGACGAGCATCCGGACGCCTGTGTCCGCTTCGACCGGCACGCCGTGTACCTCGGCACACCCGGCAACCGGCCGGACTGCCCGGCCGGGGCACGCGGCCGCACCGAAGCGCTCCTGGTCGAGCCCTCCACCGCCGCCGGGAGCACCGTGACGGAGAACCGCACGGCCGGTACCTACCGGGTCGTCGCGGACGGCGTCGCCGTGACCGCCGCCTACGCGGACGACCGTGCGCGGATCCAGAGCATCCTCGGCGGCGCCGGGCTGCCCGTCGCCGCCGCGCAGACCGAGCCGACCGCCGGCGCACCCGGCGCGGCGCCCCTGCCCGCCGACGCCACGTCCTACCGAGGGCGGGGCTTCGACGCCTGCACCGCGCCGGACCAGTCGGCGATGGACGCCTGGTGGTCCACGTCCGGCTACCGCGCCGTGGGCGTCTACATCGGCGGGATCAACCGCGCCTGCTCCCAGTCGAAACTGACCGCCGAGTGGGTGCGGACGCAGTACACGCGCGGCTGGCGGTTCATCCCGCTGTACGTCGGCCGGCAGCCGGCCTCCGGCAGCGGCAGCTGCGTGGGCGGTTGCGCGGTGATCACCAGTCCGGTGTCGCAGGGCATCGCCGCGGCCGACGACGCCGTCCGGCAGGCCGCCGCACTGGGATTCGGCAAGGGCTCGGTGATCTACAACGACCTGGAGAACTACACCCCCGGCGGGGCCCTGACCACCCGGGTGCTGGGTTACCTGGACGCCTACACCGAGCGCCTCCACACGCTGGGCTATCGCTCCGGCGCGTACGGCAACGTCGGCTCGCTGGTCACCGACCTGGTGGCCAACAGGAGTAGCACCACCCTGCCCGACGTGCTCCACTTCGCCCGCTGGAATAGCCAGGCCACCACCGCGGATCCGGCGATCCCCGCGACACTGTGGTCCGAGCACCAGCGCATCCACCAGTACCAGGGCGACACGGCCGAGACACACGGCGGCGTGAAGATCAACGTCGACCGCAACCAGCTCGACGTGGACTAGCCACGTGCCCTCCTCCGGGCGGCGCGCGGCCCTGCCGCATGCCGCCCGGAGCGGCCCCGATCGAGCGCGCACCGTCTCAATTGATGAGCAGGTGAATGGACGCCCGACACGACCCCGTAATGTTGTGGAGGTGACCGTGAACGCTAAGCCCAGCGCGAGCGCTGGCAACACCTGGCGAAACCTGCCCGCGGCGCAGCAGCCCGAGTACCCCGATGCCGAGGCTCTGCGCGATGTGATCGCGGACCTCGAGTCGTATCCGCCGCTCGTCTTCGCGGGCGAGTGCGACCAGCTGCGCGCCCGGCTGGGAGCCGTCGCCAAGGGCGAGGCGTTCCTGCTCCAGGGCGGCGACTGCGCCGAGGCCTTCGACGCGGTGTCCGCCGACCACATCCGCAACAAGCTCAAGACCCTGCTCCAGATGGGCGCCGTGCTCACGTACGCCGCCTCGGTGCCGGTCGTGAAGGTCGGCCGGATCGCCGGCCAGTACTCCAAGCCGCGCTCCAAGCCCACCGAGACCCGCGGCGGCGTGACCCTGCCGACCTACCGGGGCGATTCCGTCAACGGGTTCGACTTCACCGAAGAGGCCCGCATCCCGGACCCCGAGCGCCTGAAGCGGATGTACAACGCCTCCGCCTCCACGCTCAACCTGGTGCGCGCCTTCGCCACCGGCGGCTACGCCGACCTGCGTCAGGTGCACGCCTGGAACCAGGACTTCGTGCGGTCGTCCCCGTCCGGCCAGCGCTACGAGCAGCTGGCGCGCGAGATCGACAACGCGCTGAACTTCATGCGGGCCTGTGGCACCGACCCGGAGGAGTTCAAGACCGTCGAGTTCTACGCCTCCCACGAGGCACTGCTTCTCGACTACGAGTCGGCGCTGACCAGGGTCGACTCGCGGACGGGTCAGCTGTACGACGTCTCCGGCCACATGGTCTGGATCGGTGAGCGCACCCGTCAGCTGGACGGTGCGCACATCGAGTTCGCCTCCAGGATCCGCAACCCGATCGGGATCAAGCTGGGCCCGACGACGACGGCCGAGGACGCGCTGCAGTACATCGACCGTCTCGACCCGGAGCGCGAGCCGGGCCGGCTCACCTTCATCGTGCGGATGGGCGCGGACAAGGTCCGCGACAAGCTGCCCGAGCTGGTGGAGAAGGTCACCGCCTCCGGCGCGACCGTCGCCTGGATCACCGACCCGATGCACGGCAACACCTACGAGGCGGCCTCGGGCCACAAGACCCGCCGCTTCGACGACGTGCTCGACGAGGTCAAGGGCTTCTTCGAGGTCCACAAGGGTCTGGGCACGCACCCGGGCGGCATCCATGTCGAGCTGACCGGCGACGACGTCACCGAGTGCGTGGGCGGCGGCGACGAGATCTTCGTCGACGATCTGCACCAGCGCTACGAGACGGCCTGCGACCCGCGACTGAACCGCAGCCAGTCCCTCGACCTGGCGTTCCTCGTCGCGGAGATGTACAGGGACCAGTGACGGGTTCGCCTGTTACCGGAGCGTGAAGTGGGGGGGGGGGCACAAACAGTACCCCCCCCCCCCCCCAAAACACGCGGCCGGGGCGCCCGGGGGGGTTTGTTTTGGGACCCCAAAAACGGGGGGGGGGGGGGGAC